>USCL01000287.1 GCA_900553145.1 uncultured Desulfovibrio sp. | reverse complement strand
GAGGGCGGCCCGTTGGCGGGTTTGTGGAAGGGAGGGAAAACTTTCTTCAGAAAGTTTTCCCTCCCCTTCCCCAATCTTTTTCCCCGCCTTATCCTACGATCAAGAAGTTCTTCACGCCCGTAAAGACGACTTGCGCGGCAATGGCGGCAAGAAGCAGGCCGGTGAGCTTGGAAAGCACCGCAAGGCCGGTCTTGCCGAGGATGCGCTGCACGTGGTTGGCCATGAGCAGCATGAGCGTGATGAGTGCCGACGCCACGAACAGGGCCGCCGAACCGATGATGCGCTCCGTCATGCTGTGGGCGGACGCGCCGAGAACCATCAGCGTACCGATGCTGGCGGGCCCCATGCAGATGGGGATGGCGAGCGGGACCACGCTGATGTCCTCGTCCGGGCTGTCGGGGGTGTGCGACTCGCGCTGCTCGCCCATAAGGGCCACGGAGGTCAGGAACAGGAGCGCGCCGGCGCCGATGCGGAAGGCGTCCAGCGTGAAGCCGAATACGCTGAACAGCGATTCCCCGAAAAAGTACAGCACCGTCCCCACGACGAAGACCGCCGTCCCCGTCCGCAGGGCCGTGCGGCGCTTGCGGCGTCCGCCGTAGGTCTGCGTCCCGCTCAGGAAGGCGCTCAGGGCTGCGGGGGGCGTCAGCAGGGCGAAAAGCTTGATGACCGAACTGAAAAAATCTCCGATACTGTAATCCATACGTCTTCTCACTACCCCGCAAAGCGGTTATTGAATGCGCGGGGGATCGCTCGCACCGGGCGCATTTCTTGATTGGTTGTTCAATGAGCCGGGCCACCATACAAGGAACGTGGGATAGTTCAAGGGCTTTTTTTGAGGTTCAAGGGCAACACGCCGGGTTTTCACCTTTTTTTGATCAGAGAAAATCCGCGGCTTCTCCAGCCGCGCATCAGGCCGTCCGCTTCGGGCGGCGAGGGCTTGCAACACAAGGGCCCGGAGGCCCGTTTTGAGGAGATCTCCATGCCTCAGCGATACATCGACACCACACTGTTCGACCTGTTCAAGGTGGGCCCCGGCCCGTCCAGTTCCCACACCATCGGCCCTATGAAGGCCGGGCACCACTTCGCGGAAACCTGCGCCTCGCTGCCGCGCGATCTGCTCGTGCGCGCCGTCCGCTTCCGGGTGCGCCTGTACGGTTCTCTCAGCGCCACGGGTACGGGCCACGGGACCGACGCCGCGGTCGTCGCGGGCCTGCTCGGCACGGCCCCGGAAAGCTGCCCCGCGGGACTGCTTCAGGATCTTATGGATGATCCTCATACGCGCCGCAAACGTTCGCTGGGTGACGGCCAGGTGTCGGTTTGCGTCGACGACGTAAACCATGACGCGATCATCCATGATTTCCCCTACAGCAACACTCTGGTGGCCGACCTCGTGGACGCCGAAGGCAACGTGCTGCATTCGCAGGAATATTATTCCGTGGGCGGCGGCTTTATCCAGTGGAAGGGCTGGGAACCCCCGGCTCTCGGCGAACCTGTTCACCGCTATTCGAATATGACCGAATTGCGCTCCATTGTGAAGGAGAAGGGCCTCAACATTTACGAGATCATCCTCGACAACGAAATGGCGATCACCGGGGCGTCGCGCCCGAGTATCATTTATTCCCTGAACGAGATCATCGATCACATGGAAAGCGGCGTCCGGCGCGGGCTGGACGTGGAAGGGCAGCTCCCCGGGCCGCTCAAGGTGCAGCGCAAGGCCCGCATGCTGTGGCAGCAGGCTTCCCGGATGCATTCCTCGCCCGACCAGTTCCTGACCCGGATCAATGCCTATGCTTTCGCCACGGCGGAGGAGAACGCCTCCGGCGGCGTCATCGTCACCGCGCCGACCTGCGGGTCCGCCGGGGTCATGCCCGCGCTGGTGTACGCCCTGCGCCATGAAATGTTCATCGGGGACCGCGCCATCCGCGAAGCCTTCCTCGCGGCGGCTGCGGTCGGCTTCATCGCCAAGCACAACGCGAGCATCGCCGGGGCCGAAGTGGGCTGTCAGGGCGAAATCGGTGTGGCTTCCGCAATGGCGGCGGCGTTCGTGGCCGATGCGCGCGGCTACCGTTCCCGGGTGACCGAAAACGCGGCGGAGGTCGCGCTGGAGCATCACTTGGGCATCACCTGCGACCCGGTGCAGGGCTACGTGCAGATCCCCTGCATCGAGCGTAACGCGATGGGGGCGATCAAGGCGTATAACGCGGCGGTGATCACTTCGGGCACGGACCCTTATTCGCAGCGGGTTTCCCTCGACGCCGCCATCGCCGCGATGGCCGAAACGGGGCGCGAAATGAGCTGTAAGTTCAAGGAAACCTCGCTCGGCGGATTGGCCGTAAGTATGGTAGCCTGTTGACACTGGCCCGGAAGCGGGTTACTGATTGCCTCTTTCACAATGCACTATGCCGGGTTTTTTCCCCTCTGGACAAATATGCTTTCGGGCTTAGAGTTATGAGATTGGAAGAAGCCCGTCTTTTTTGGAGGCTGCACTATGGCACGCATCACCGTTGAAGACTGTCAGGAACGCGTCGAAAACCGGTTTCTCCTCGTACAGATGGCGATCAAGCGCGTGCGCCAGTACCGTGAAGGCTACGAGCCTCTGGTCGAGTCGCGCAACAAGGAAGCCGTGACCGCGCTGCGTGAAATCGCCGCCGGAAAGATCTTCCCTGAAGATATGTCCCAGTACCGGATGCCTGTAGGCGAAACGCAACCTGATATGGACGACTAGCCCCTTTTGTCTGGAAAGATTTGAACCGCTATGGCCCAACGCGATTATTATGAAGTTCTCGGTGTAGCCCGCGATGCGTCGGAAGACGACATCAAGCGGGCTTACCGTAAGATGGCACTGCAAAACCACCCTGACCACAATCCCGACAACCCCGAAGCCGAACAGCGTTTCAAGGAGGCCGCCGAAGCCTATGAAGTGTTGCGCGATCCGGAACGCCGGGCGCGGTACGATCAGTTCGGTCACGCCGGTGTCGGCAACAACGGCGACTTCGGAGGCTTTGGGTCCGCCGAAGATATCTTCGCTCATTTCGGCGATATCTTTGGGGATATGTTCGGCTTCAGCATGGGCGGCACGCGCCGCGGCGGGCCGCGTCCCACGGCGGGCGCGGATCTGCGCTACAATCTGAACATCACCTTTGCGCAGGCGGCGAGGGGTGCGGAAATCACCCTGAACATCCCCCGGATGACCACCTGCGGGGAGTGCCACGGCACGGGCGCCGCGCCCGGGACGTCCCGCGAGACCTGCCGCCAGTGCGGCGGTTCCGGCCAGGTCCGGAACTCGCAGGGCTTTTTCCAGTTCGTGGTCCCCTGCCCGACCTGCCACGGCGAGGGATACACCATTTCCAAGCCCTGCCCCAAATGCCGGGGCAAGGGGCAGATACAGCAGACCCGGGATCTTTCGGTCCGCGTGCCCGCCGGTGTGGACACCGGGACCCGCCTCCGCCTCCGCAATGAAGGCGAAGCCGGGACGAACGGCGGCCCCAACGGCGATCTCTACGTGTTCATTTCGGTGGACGAGGATAAGACGTTCCGCCGTCAGGGGCAGGATCTCGTGCTGACCCGGGAGATCTCTTTCGTGAAGGCCGCCCTCGGCCACACCATCACGGTCCCCGGCCTCGACGGCGATCTGGAGCTCAAGATCGCCAGAGGCACGCAGAGCGGCACGGTGCTCCGTCTGCCCGGCAAGGGGCTGCCCTATCTCAACCAGAAGCGCAACGGCGATCTGCTCGTCGAGGTCCTCGTGAAGACGCCGACCAACCTGTCCGCGCGTCAGGAGGAGCTGCTCCGCGAGTTCGAATCCAGCGCCGAGGAATCCATAGGCGACAAGATCATCAAGGGCGTCGAGAACCTCCTTGGCGGCAAGAGCAAGAAAAAGAAGAAATAGCGGAATAATATTGAGGGGGAGAGAGGGAACCTTTCTGAAGAACCCCCATAAAGGGGGCAAGCGGGTTCCCTCTCCCCCCTCAAACTCCCCTCTCTCCCTCCCAAGACTTTCGCTCTTATCGAACCCCTGTTCGGAGGTTCGGGGAGACGCTCGATAAGGGAAGGGGAAACGCGGGAACCCTGCGAAAAAAGAGACAGCCGCCCGGAGCCAACGACTCCGGGCGGCTTTGTCGTTTTCTTCTGGGAGAGGTTGGGGAAAGATATTTTTGAAAAGCTATGAATACTTTTTAATCAATCATTCAGCATTGTTCAATGGTAAACAGGTATCGCCTCACGCATGCTTTTTCGTGTTTCATGGAGAACTCCACACACACACTCTCTCTCTCTCTCTCTCTCTCTCTCTCTCTCTTCATTTTCAGATTCATGAGAGAGCCGTCCCCGCCGCCTGCGGAAGATCCGCCGTCAGGGATTCGATAACGTCGAAAGTTTTAGGGGGATGGGGGTGGGGTT
>USCL01000286.1 GCA_900553145.1 uncultured Desulfovibrio sp. | reverse complement strand
CGAGCCCTCCGGCGTCAGCGTGTCCCCGACGATGCGTTGCAGGAACCTGAATATCTCGTCACGTGTCGATGCCATGTCGGTCTCCATGAAAAAAATGGGGGAGGCGAAACCTCCCCCGTGGGACGGTTACGCGCCGAAGGGGTTCTGTTCTTCGCCCGTCGGCATGTTCCCGGCCTGCTCCGCACCGCCGGAACGCTCCGTCACGGTCGAGGCATGGGCACGGTCAAACGCCATGGCGAAGGCCGCGGTGAACGGGGCGATGGCCTTGCGCTGTTCGGGCGTCAGCGCATCGGCGGCGGCGAACTTGATCTTCGAGTATGTGATGCCCCCGGCGGACTTGTCCCGTTCCAGCGTCAGGACGCTGGCGACATGGGAAAGGCGTAGCCCCTTCTTGGCAAGGCGCAGCAGGAACTGCTTCAACTCCTTGATGGAGGACGGCGGCACGCGCAGCACGGTGGGGATCAGTTCGTCTTCCTGCAACACAAGCAGCGTGCGGGTTTCCTTGCACGCCTTGCCGGAACCCTCGGCGGCGGACTCATACTGGTTGAA
Source organism: uncultured Desulfovibrio sp. (assembly GCA_900553145.1). Classification (GTDB taxonomy): domain Bacteria; phylum Desulfobacterota; class Desulfovibrionia; order Desulfovibrionales; family Desulfovibrionaceae; genus Bilophila. Next base: position 3,895 of record USCL01000286.1, on the reverse strand, counting down.
GGGGCAGGCGGCGCACTGGCCGCCGGGGTTCCCGGTGCCGCACTGGCCGTCAAGGCTGACGCAGTCCGGCTTCGAGTTTTCGCCGCTGTACTTGCTCTGCCAGTAGGCGCGCCCTGTCTTGGAGAGCAGGATGATGCCCCGGATCTCGCGGCTGTCGCGGGACCCCTCGGCTGTAGGGATTTCCCACATGAGGCCGCCGGCTCCGGGCACCTTGATGCGGTCAAGGTCGGAAGCGGAGAAGTCCTCGGAGGACATGATCTCGCGGACGGTTTCGAGGGCGTCGGGATTGGCGAAGATGGCAAGCTGCGCGGCGGCGTTCTGAGTAACGGGCATCTGTGACATGGTGTGTTTCCTTCTTGTTATGGGTTGCGGCTGTGTGCGTTCAGGTATCGTCCACTGTAGATCATCTGAACGCTTTATTCAAAGATTTCCGATTGATGTGTACACGACAATGGGGTTATCCCTTACGGGCTCCGATTTGCCAGACTTCGCCCACGGAACAGACGGCCCGCAGCGGTTCCGGCATGCGGGCCTCAATGTCCGCAGGAGCCATGTCCGGGTCATCCTCGGCGGCGAGGCCGCGCACATATGACGACAGCGAGTTGGCATTGTAGTCTTCCTTGACGTACTCGCTGAGGCCGGATTCGATGAGCGCACGGGCCACGTCCTGCTTGGCGAATCCCTCTCGCGGCCCGGCGAAGACGCGCCGCTTGGGGAAAAACGTAATGCCGGAAAGGGTGAGCCGGTCGAGCCCTTCCTCGGCCATGCTGTCCAGAAGCTCGGGTTCGAGAGCGGCCTTCTCCTGCTGGATGGACTTCAGGGCGATCTCGAACTCCCGTTCCCGCAATTCCAGTTCGGCGTAACGCTTCCATTGCTCGTTCATGTCCTCTCCCTATGCGGCCCTGACGGCCTTTTTCGGCTTGCGCCCTTCCATGATGGACGTGACGACATCCCGCCGGGCATCCAGCGCGGCGTAGACCTGCTCGTCAACGGTATCTTTGGCGATGAGATGATAGTAGGTGACCTCGCGCTGCTGGCCGGGGCGGTGGATGCGGGCCAGAGACTGGTCATAGTCGCCGAGCGAGAAGCCCAGCGAGTAGTAGATGCAGTAGCGCGACCGGGTGAAATCCACGCCAGCCCCGCCGGACTGGATCTGCACGGCGATCACCTGATGATGCCCCGCCTGCCATTCGGCAAGCTGGTTCGCCGCGCCGGACAGTTCGCAACAGGACAGGGACAGGCTCGCACAGGCGAGCTTGACGGCCCCGATGTCGGACGTGAAGCGGCAGAACACGACGCAAGGTTCCGGGCCCATGCCTTCCAGCAGGTCTTCAAGGGCTTCCTGCTTTGCGCCGTCCACCTGTTCAACCGCGCCGGAGTCCAGCTTGAGGTGGCCTCCCGTGACCTGTTGCAACCGGAGCAGCTTCACCAGCGCGTTCGCCGCGGTGACTTCCCCGGCGTCCAGTTCGGCATAGAATGCCGTGGCCAGCCCGGTGTAGACGCGCCGGGCCTTGGGGCCGATCTCGATCGGGACGACCTGATGCACGGCTTCCGGCAGTTCGATCACGTCGCGCCCGGCCTGAAACGCAATGCTCAGGAACTTGGCGCGCAGCGCGTCCGCATCCTTGTAGCCGACCACCTGTTTGCCTCCGAAGCCGCCCATGATGGCGTAGGATTGGCGGAACCGCGAGAAGTTGCGCCCGAACACCCTGTCGTCTATCGCCCTGTACTGCGCATAGATGTCGAGCGGGCTGTGCGGCATCGGCGTGCCGGTCAGCCCGAACACCTGCTTCGCCACCTTGCGCAGTTCCCCGCAGAAGCGGGACATGCGCCCGCCGGGGGCCTTGATCTTGTGGCTCTCGTCGAGCACCACGGCATCCCACGGGACGGCGAGCATGGCGTCGGCCAGCGCTTCGCGCCATGCGGCGTCGTAGTTGCAGACAACGACAAGCTGGCGGCCGGAAACCATCGCCCTGTCCATTGACAGTTTCAGCGCCCCCGCCTTGGCCTTGGTCGACCTGCCGGACAGGACGACGACATCGGAGAGATAACCGGCGTGCCGCTCGAACTCGCGGGGCCATACGGACATCACAGCTTTCGGGCAGAGAATCAGCGAATGCCGTTTGTCGTGCAGCAAGGCCACGGTGACGAGGCTCTTGCCGGTTCCCATGCCCATGGCGAGCATGGCGCCGCGCTTGCTCCGGGCAAAAGAAAAGGCGGCACGTTGATGCCGCCATGGTTTCGTCTTCAAGCCGGGGAGAACGTCCGGTATCGCCACATTGTCCTGTGGGCGGGGAATATCGTCCGGGCCAGCCAAGGCAAGGAGCGAATCCCCGCCGTCGGCCTGCGCCGCGCGCGGCCCGAATGCGTCCAGTATCCGCCGTGCGGCCTGTTTGTCCTTCGGCCACAGCCAGCATTTCCAGCCGGGATTCCAGCGCCCCCGCAAGGACTGGCATACCTGCGTCTGGTCAAAGGGAACCCGCAGGCAGACATGGGTGTCCGTCATGCGGATGGTAACGGCCTCGTTCATGGGAACCTCCTCCTGTAGCGGGACGGCGCGCCGTCAAAATCGTCAAGATCCAGCCGCCGCAGCATCGACGGACAGGCCAGTATTTGAGGCACGGCCAGCAACAGCGCCGTGCGAACCAAGTCCGAGAACGAACACTCGCACTCGGCTGCCGAAGACTGCGCCCATGCGTCCAGATCCTCATCCAGCCTTACCGTTCTCGGAATATCCTTTTTGCCTCCCATGGCATCGCCCTCTTGTTCGGGGTTCCGCTCACGCAACAGCATTTTCAGGCTCCTCAGTGGTCAGACTGGACAGCTTCAAGCCCGGCGCAAACGTCTTTTGTATTCTTTCCCATGCCGGACGCCGCAATTCCGTCCGCACCCCCTGCTCATCTATCCTGATGATGATGTAGGTGGAAACGCCAGCCGTCGCGGCGATCTTGGTATGGCCTATGCCAGCCTTCAGCATCTTGCGGATAAGCTGCACGGCCTCGGGTGTAGGATTCATGATGTCACCTCGTCGTTCTTTTCAGTGATGTGTACACGTCAATCAGGCGGCCCACAGGTAAAAGACCACCATGAAGACCGCCATGCTTGCCGCAAACAGAATGCCTTCGCCTACTCGTCTGAGCATGTGAACTCCTCCATGGAAAAAGTTGCTGTTCCAGTCGACGCCGGACAATGCCGGAATCTGTGGAGCAACAAAAAAAGGCCGGGCTCTTTTCGAGTCCGGCCTTGATTGGCGTGATGTTCTATTATAGGGTGCGCGGCGTGGGGCATGCTCTCCGAAAGGAGGATACCCCATGAAGCACTTCCTTCGGGACGTGGCGACCTATGTAGTCGCCGCCGTTCTTGCGGCTCTGGTTCTCCGTTTGTTGAACCTGTAACGCAAGTTGCCCCGTAGGAAGTGACGTTCCTACGGGGCGCAAGCTTGTGAAACACTTCCAGTGATTCGCGGGGACATGCCCCACGGGGCAGGGATTCGCACTCCCTGCCCCTTCTTTATAGGTATTCTTTCAAAAAAAGGCAATGCGGTGTACACCGCAATGAGATTTACTCCCGCTCTTCCATGCGCGCCGCGTTACACCATTCGTTTCCGCACAGGAGGCTCGCGCCGGGCTTTGACCATGCGGCCTGTCCGCACACCGGACAGACGTACTTTGAACGCTTGCCGCCCTTGGCGCGGGGCTTCGGCGGAACAGGGGGAGGCGTGCCGCCGTCTTCCTGACGCTGTTCCCGGCCTTCCTCGGACTCTTCAGCCGGGACGCCGCCCTCTGCCTCATAGGCGGGAATGGCTTCTTCCGGCAGGGAGGCCAGCGCCCGCAGGAACGCCCCGCCCTCGGCGGGGTGCAGGTCACAGGCATGCGCGCCCTGCCCTACGCCCACT
>USCL01000285.1 GCA_900553145.1 uncultured Desulfovibrio sp. | reverse complement strand
AAGCCGATCCCACCCCGGGGACCAGTAGCCGCTGGCGTCCAGCCGGGTGCGCACGGTGGTCAGGGGGCCGTTGAACGTGCCCGTGTACGGCGTGACTTCGAGGGTCACCCGGGTCCCGGTGGTCGGGTTCAGCAGGCTGTTGGTCGTATCCCGGCGCACGGACAGGGGGAAGCCGAGCAGGCTGTACGTCCGCCTGCCCCGGTAGTTGTCTCTGAGGCTCCCCGCTTCCACCGAAACGCGCGCGCTGGCCCACCAGTTGCGCCAGTCCTTGCGGAAACGCCGCTCAAGCCCCGCCGCAAAAGACAGCGCGCTCTGATCGTAGGCGTCGGTCGTCTCGTTGATGGCCCACGCCTCGCCCACCAGAGCCTGATCCCGGATGCCGAAGGCCGGTTTGCGGAACGAGGCGTTCAGGGATTGCGAGTCTTCCGAAATGGGCGCGGTCACGCGGAGCTGTTCCCCGCCGCCGAAGAGGTTGCGGTTTTCCCACGCCCCGCGCACGCCGAAACCCGTATCCGTCGAATATTGCAGGCCTCCGCTTATGGTACGCGGCGGCGCATCGCGCACGGTGAGGCTTACCGGGGTGGTCCCGTCCTTCGTCATCCAGATCGGCATGGCAGATCCCGCCGTTTTCCTGCCGCCACCCTCCGCCGGGGCGGCCGGGGACGGCGCGCCGGATGACGCGTCGGAAGAGGCCCCCATAGGCAGTTCCGCAAACCCGGCCTCCGCAAGCGCCCTGTCCGTCCACCCCGCCGCCTTCGCCTGCTCGGGGGAAAGCCGGGCGGGTTTCATGTCGATGGAGCTGAACAGGCCGGTTTCCTGCAACGTGGTCCTGTATTCCTTCAACAGGTCGTCGTTCCAGTACTGCCCTTCGATCCACGGGCTCAGCTTGTTGAGATACTCCCCGTTGACCGCCGGTGCGCCGGGCGCGTCGGGATCGCCGGCCGGCCTGACGTTCTCTTCCTTGATCAGCACAGGCCCCATGCGGAGGAGCGGCCCGGTTTTGATGAGCACGTCCGCTTCGAGGGTATGCGTGGAACGATCGATGACGTACCGGGCTTTGCCCTGTTCCGCGAGCGGATAGCCCGCTTTGCGCATGGCCGTCACCACGGAGGAGGCGGCGTTGAGCACGGTCTGCGCCTCGGCGGGGCTTCCCTTGGCGAGGCCGAACGGCTCCAGCGTGGCCGGGGCGTTTTCCATAAAATCGACGCCCCGGACGGATTCGGGCACATCCTCATCCGCCGGTTCGCCTTCCGGCCCGGTACGCTCATAACGCAATTGCGTCGTGCCGATCACGTACCGTTCGCCGGGCCTCAGCGTGATGGAGACTTCCGGGGGCTGCGCCTCCCAATTGATGCGGTAACGCACCGTACCGTCATAATAACCTTGCGAATGCAAAATTTTGCGGGCGGTCTCCACATCTTCCAGAGCCCGGCGCTCAAGCCCCACGCGGCTGTCGGGGAGGTCGTCGCGCAGCCAGACAAGCTGGCTGTTTTCCCGAAGCTCCGAAACGAGATCGCCGTTCTCCGGGTCGGACTGGAGTTTCACGCCGTAGCGTATCGTCTTCTTCGAAGCGCCGGGGGCCTCGCCGTTCATGGGCTGGAGCGTGTCCTGTCTGTTCCCCGAACCGAAAAGGCAGCCCGACAGCAACAGGCACAGGGCGAACCCTACAGCGCATGCGCGGATCGCCACGCTCCGGGAAACAGCCTGGGCAGCCTTGCGGCACCATGAAAAAAGTACGGATACGAGCATGACGGCATAATGAATTCGGGAGCAGCAGACGTCAAGATGATAATCGCCGCGGGCAACCGCGGGCTTCCCCCGCGGACACTCCTTTTCTCTTCCCATTCCCATGTCGGACCCTTCCCGGCTCGGATTCAGTCAGAAACGAAGGCCTGCCTCACCTGTCGACGGCAAAAAAACGAAAGGCATTTCCCCCTATCGTCCCCCAACCGCTGCTTTTTCTTTTTATAATAAAATTCCAAATAGTTATAAAATCATCTTTCGTTTTGCATAGTTTTTTCCCTCCATTCTAAGCAAATCGTCTGTTTACTTATACCCAACAAAGGCTTAGACGCTTTAAAATGCAAAAGCGTCTTTTCCGTCCGGAAAGCCGCGGCCGCCGGAGGAGGGCGGGCACGGTCATGACGCCATAACCTTCCGATTTGTAGGAGAGAGCCTGCCGTGATGGATCAGCTGACCAAAATCGTGTCCGAAATCAATGGGTTCCTATGGGGAATGTACTGCCTGATCCCGCTGTTGTGCGGCGTGGGCATCTATTTCACCCTGAAGCTGGACTTCATCCAGATCCGCCGTTTCGGCCTTGTCGTGAAATCGACATTCGGCGGACTGACCCTGCACGGCGAACGGGCCGGAAAGCAAGGCATGAGCTCTTTCCAGTCCCTTGCCACCGCCATCGCGGCGCAGGTGGGCACCGGGAACCTCGCGGGCGCGGCGACCGCCATCGCCATGGGCGGCCCCGGGGCCATCTTCTGGATGTGGATCGCGGCCTTCTTCGGCATGGCCACCATCTTCGCCGAAGCCGTCCTCGCCCAGACCTATAAGACCACGGACGATCAAGGGCACGTCACCGGCGGCCCCGCCTACTACATTTCCAAGGGCCTCGGCAGCAAGAAGCTTGCGGCCTTCTTCTCCATTTCCATCATCATCGCGCTCGGGTTCATCGGCAACATGGTCCAGTCGAATTCCATCGCCAATGCCTTCCAGACCGCCTTCACCCTGCCTCCGCTGCTCATCGGCGTGCTCATCGCCGCGCTCGCCGCGTTCGTGTTCTTCGGCGGCATGGGGCGCATCGCCTCCTTTACCGAAAAGGTCGTGCCCATCATGGCGGGGCTGTACCTGCTCGGCGGCCTTGTCGTGCTGTTCGCCAACGCCTCCCAGATCCTCCCGGCCTTCAAGATGATCTTCGTGGGCGCGTTCGATCCCTCCGCCGCCACGGGAGGCCTCATCGGCGCGAGCGTCAAGGAAGCCATGCGTTACGGCGTGGCCCGCGGCCTGTTCTCCAACGAGGCGGGCATGGGCTCCACCCCGCACGCCCACGCGGTCGCCAAGGTGAAGTACCCCGCCCAGCAGGGCTTCGTCGCCATCATGGGCGTTTTCGTGGATACCTTCGTCGTACTGAACATGACCGCCTTCGTCATCTTCGTGACCAACGCCATCGACGGATCCACCACCGGCATCGCCCTGACCCAAAAGGCCTTTGAAAGCGGCCTCGGCTCCTTCGGCATCTCCTTTGTGGCAATCTGCCTGTTCTTCTTCGCCTTTTCGACCATCATCGGCTGGTACTTCTTCGGCGAGCAGAATATCAAGTACCTGTTCGGCTCCAAGGGGACGACGCCCTACCGCCTCTTCGTCATGGCCTTCATCGTGCTGGGCTCCATACTGCAGGTGGATCTCGTATGGGAGCTGGCCGACATGTTCAACGGCCTCATGGTCCTTCCCAACCTCATCGCCCTCATCGGGCTTTCCAAGATCGTCAGCATGGCGCTCAAGGATTACGACGTGAACAATCCGCGCTGACCCTCCCGCAGCTGAAACGCAAAAAGCCCGCCGGAAAAGCCGACGGGCTTTTTGCATCGTTCCGCCCGGTTACAAGTCGGCATGAGAGTTTATGACGCTAATCCGTTATAATCATTGAAGGGAACCCATGTCTGCCGCAGACTGAATCCAGTTCAGGAACATAACACCCTTCAGTGAGGATACAAGGAATGACACAGGAAGCCGCCAAGAAAGAACGTGTGGCCAAGGTTGTTGAAGTATTGAACAAGGCCCGGAGCATGGAGCTGTATGCTGTGCATCAGTACATGAACCAGCACTACAATCTGGATGACCTGGACTATGGTGAGTTCGCCAGCAAGATCAAGCTGATCGCCATCGACGAAATGCGCCATGCCGAGCTGTTTGCCGAACGCATCAAGGAACTGGGCGGCGAGCCGAACAGCGAGCTGTCTTCCAAGATCACGAAGGGCCAGAAGGTCGTCGACGTGTTCCCCTTCAACGTGAAGGTGGAAGACGACACCATCGAGACCTACAACAAGCTGCTGGAAACCTGTCGCGCCAACGGCGACAGCGTGAGCGCCCGCCTGTTCGAACGCATTCTGGATGAAGAACAGGTCCACGACAATTATTTCTGTAATATGTCCAACCACATTGAAATGCTTGGAAACAGCTATCTCTCCAAGATCGCGGGCAGCGACTCCCCCGAAGTGCCGAGCCGCGGCTTTGTCGACGCCGAATAAGCCCTCTCCCCGGAGCGCCTTCTCCCCCTCCGAAGGCGCTTCCTTCCATACCCCTCGCGAAGAACCCGTGCCGATTGCTCCTCCTCGGCGCGGGTTCTTTGTTTTTTAGGAAAAAGAAGATTGGAGGGGGAAGGGGGCCTTTCTGGAGAATCCCCATGAAGGGGACAAGCGGCCCCCTTCCCCCTCCAAACCCCCCCCCTCCCCCCCC
>USCL01000284.1 GCA_900553145.1 uncultured Desulfovibrio sp. | reverse complement strand
AAAGGCGTCCGCAGCCTCGGCCTTCCCGCGCTTGTAGCCGAAGGCGTCCCACACGCAGTTGAACCACGCCAGCCGTTGCCCCGTGAGGACACGTTTGGTCGCCGTCCGATACGCCGGTTCAGGTGCGGGCCCTTCCCCGGTAGCGGATGCGGCAGATCTGGGGGCGTTGTTCGTAACGTGTGCGGAACCTGTGCGCGCCCCTGCGCCTTCCTGCCTTTCCTTTCCCGAAAGGGAAGCCCCTTCCTCCGCTGCATCGGCGGATGCAGGAGGGATTTCTTTTCTTGCTTTCTTCCCTTCTTCTATCGTGTGCGGAACCTGTGCGCCGCTTGTGCGCCCGTTGTGCGGCTGCTGTGCGGCCTCTTCCGTAGCAGACTGGTATAACTGCCAATTCACGACGGTGATCAGCGTGCATACTTTTCCGAAAGTCTGGCGGGTGATGAAGCCGTCGTCCTCAAGCGTCGCCAGCATCCGCATCACCTGATACCGCGACAGGTCAAGCTCGCTCGCCAGCGTAGCCCCGGAACAGGCAAGCTGGCCCGGCAGGATTTCCTGCCCGTGAAAGTATCCTTGCTTCCAGTTCGCCTTCTGGAGAAGGGTGATCATCAGCCCGCGGTACAACGCGCCCCGGCTCCACGACTTCGAGTCCTCAATCTTGCGCCAGACCTTGAAATAGCCGCCCATACTCACACCTTTCCCTTGACGGCAGGCCCGGTTGCGGGCATACTGTTTTCAACGTTTTGATGAACTTGCATCATCTTTTCCCCTTTTGGCCCGTTGCTCCACAGCGGGCCTTTTTCGTGTTCGCGTGCCGAACCTTCAAGTGGCACTTCAATTCTATTTCCGCACTTCGCGCAGGCCGTCCGATACAGCCAGTTCCAGCCATGCTTCGGGCAGGGCCGCAGGTGCGGATACCGCGCGGCGGCCGCCTTAAGCCCTTCCAGCGTTTCGTACCCTGCGGCCTCGGGCGACGGGATGCGGTGGCGGCAACGAACATTCATGAGTCCACCAACCGCTTGAACAGGTTGATGAAGTAGATTTGCCCCTTGCCCGTGATTTTCGGCGTGCGGGTGATGCGGCTTTCCCCACTGCTTCCGATGCGGGTGCCTTCCTTGATCTCCATCCATCCGGCATCCATGCTTCTCTGGGTAGGCATGTTGGTCTGGGAACCATCCTTGTGCAGGTAGCCCCTACTCCTGAGCCACTCAAAGAAACGGTTCTGCCCGATGTCGTACCCCGTGGCCTGCTTGATGAGCTTCGCCATTTCCCCCACGAGGATGCTGGTCTTGGCGACCTCGATGGATTCGGCGAAGACCACCTTGGGCCTCACCTCCTCCATCTTCTGCTCCAGCGCGAGGCGGGCTTCATGGGCGAGGCGGCGCTGTTCCTCTTTGTCGGCCCATGCACGGGCGGCCTCCACGGGATCCATGAAGTCGGGGAGCGAGGGGACGCCATATACTCCGGTCTTGCGAATGGACGGAATGACCTCATGTACGATCCAGCGTTTGAACGCCTTGGCCTCCGGCTTGCGGGACCGGAGGACGAGCGAGTACAGGCCCGGTTCTGAAATGATACGGCTATCGCGTCGCAATCCTGTGGAATCATTCAGAGTGTGGATAATATCGACAATGGGGCGTTGCTCGTCGTGCTCCAGAATGTCCGGCAGATCCCGCGTCTCCGTTCCGAGGACGGCGCATACATCCCGCGCCACAAACCACGGCTCGCCCTTGTGCTCGATCACGCGCACGGCCCCAAACTCCCTGTTCTGAAAAATTCGCAGCCCGCTCATCGGCTCCTCCTTCTTTTTGAAGAGAGGTTATCCCAGTTCTTTTTTCCCTGCCCGGAAACAGCGCGTTCCATGCGAAGCATTTTCGTACGGATTTTTCGGCACGACGCTCATCATTACTTCCACACCTTCCACCACGGCTTGCGGTACTCTCCCGTCAGTGGCTCAGGCATCGCCACCAGCGGCGCCTGCTCTCCGTCCGACAGGCTGGCCAGCGCCACATCCCGATCCCGACGTTCCGCCAGTGGTTGCAGCCCGGCCTGCGTGCTCCGGCACGCCGCGATCACGTCCCCAAGCCCGGAACGGATCTCCCGCGCCGTACTCGGATAAAGCACCTGCGCTTCAGCGACGATCCTCTGCACCTCGCCAAGGGCCGAACCCGCACGCGCCACCGCCGTCAGCACGTCCGCCCGCGTCGCGGCGGGCGTCACCGGAGTGTCATCAGCTACAAGCTGCGCTTCAAGCCACTGGAGGAGGATTGTATTCCGCATCACCCTGCACAAACCGGGGATGATGTGCAGGCTCGGCGCATAGTTGTCATTGGGATCAAGATAGCGGCGCAAGTGCGTCGCGGTGATGCCGACTCCATGCGCTATGGTTTCGGCGGTCATGCCGCTGGCGTCCTTGGCTTCCCGAAGCGCCTCGATTGCAGTCATGTTCTTGTAGTCGGCCATCCTGCTTTTCCTCTAAAGTTTTCAACTTTACGGCCTGTTGTGTTCCGATAAGATGGCTGAAAAAGGTTCGGAACCCATGCCTGTGCCTACAGTCCATTTGCTCATCACACTGCGCGGCCCCGTCTGGCGCGTCCGTATCCTGTCCGGCGGCACCATCCGCTGGAAGTGCTACCGCGCCGAGGACTACCCCACGCCGGAAGCCGTGGCCCGGCGGTGCGCGGCGGGGCTAGTCACGGTCAAGCCAGAAAATAAACCCCATGAGGGCGAAGAAGGCCACCTTCACGGCGACATCAGGCCAGTCCATGATTCACCTCTTCGGGTTCGTTGGGAGTGTTGGGGAACGCTTTGACAATTCCGCGTTCAGGCATGACAACAAGTCGTTGGTCTGCCGGGGAAGGTCACAACTCCCCCGGCAGGTTCACCTGCAACGCTCACAGCAAACAGACGACACAGGAGAAAAATTATGGAACAGCAATCCGCTGAACAGAAAATCGAAGTTCTCACGCGGAGAGTTGCCGCACTCGAAAAGGAACTTGCTTCGCTGAAAGCCCAGCTTGAAAAAGACGGTGTTCTTAAATCCCGTCTAGGGACTGCGGCCCTTCAGCATCGGGCGAACCGGACAAAAGGTTGAAAGTAACATCACTCAAGGTGGGGGCGCTGGTCCCCACCTTAAAGAACATACCCAGCAGACTGTCCTCAATACGATGCTGGAGCCTCATCAGCTCTTCCTCGGAATCGTACAACAGCGTGCCGTCCACGTTGAAATTGACCTGGCACATGTATTTTTTCGGCGTGTTCATACCGAAGCCTCCTTTTCGGGTTCGGTGGGAGTGTTGGGGGCGGCTAAACGTTGCATGGCTTCCCGGATGCTATCTGCGTTGCTTGATGTGGTATCCCGACGAATTCCCTTCAAAAGTCGATTTATCAGTACAGGAGAAATCCCCGCTTCTTTGGCGAGGGCAGCCTGAGTGACCCTGTATTGGCCTAAAAAATTTTCAATCTCGATCACGATTGATGTTTTCATATTCACGACATTACCGATTGGAAATAAACAGGTCAAGTCAAAAGTTACCGAACGGCTTTTACTTAAAAATTGACTAATGGTAATTTGTTGTCATGGAAAAATTTTTTGACTCAGTTATGCGGGCGCTCAACCGCGCCAAGGAAGAATACGGGAGTGGCGCGGCTCTCTCTGAAGCATCGGGAGTGAGCACAGTCAACATCTCTCGCTGGTGCAGTGGAACACGAAGTCCAAAAGTAGAAGAAATTTCACCTATTATGGACATTATTGGCGCTCGCATCGTTCTTCCCGGAGACACAAGCACAGGAAAGGAAGAAAGTACCCCAAAGCGCTTAGCGACTCTTGAACATGAAATTGCAATGCTGACGAAGGAACGGGATATCCTCAAAGGACAAGTAGAGCTTTTGAAGGAGCTTGTTCGGCCATCCCAGTCCATTGAAGGTGAGAAAAAACCTGCGTAGAGCCTCCACGTCTCCGTGAAGTCCGGCGGGAACGACGACCATCCGGGTGTGTGATCATTTATGTTGAGTACAGATGAAATCCCCGCCGTTACAATAAGGAGAATCTAAATGGGAAAACATGGTTATATTGAATTTCCAATACTGGATCAGATATACACTTTCGATATTTATAGCCTTGGATCAAATTTTCCGCATGTGCCGGGAATCTATATGATTGCACGTCTCAAGGATCTCCATAATCCATCAGCGATAAATCTTGAGAATATTCTTTATTTGAACCAGTCTGACGACTTGGAACAATCTATAATGAACGCCCCAGACTGGAGAAAGCTGCATGAAGACGGCGCTGATACCGTTTTGTTTTTTCCTACAGAGAGCGACGAGCAGCGCCGTATAGTATACCAACATGTTAAAAACGCATGTACAAGTGCCGGCTCTTGAGCGGATCGGCCTCGTGCTCCTCGCTGCTGGCGGGAAGCTTGGGGGCGCCAATCTGCCCCCAGAAGGAGAGTACTTTTCCGCAGATCTCGCACCAGCGCGGTGAATATTTTAAGAGCG
>USCL01000283.1 GCA_900553145.1 uncultured Desulfovibrio sp. | reverse complement strand
GCAGGCTGCAAGGTCAAGGTTGGTTCCGCTCCTCACGTGATGGAAGAAACCCACTGGATCGAATGGATCGAAATCGCTACCGCCGACGGCAAGCGCTATAAGAAGTTCCTGAAGCCCGGCGACGCGCCCGAGGCCGATTTCTGCATCCCGGTGGACAAGGTGGTTTCCGCCCGCGAATACTGCAACCTCCACGGCCTGTGGAAGGCATAAGCAGAGACTACTTGACAACGACGGTTCTTTTTGGCTGTAACAGTCCCGTCGGAGATGTTCCTTTACACCTCTAACCCCCGCAGGCCGGCAAGGCGTTCGTGCGGGCAGGAGATTCGACATGCAGAAATATGTTTGCAATGTGTGTGGCTATGAATATGATCCCGCGGCCGGCGACCCTGACAGCGGCATCGCCCCCGGCACCGCTTTTGAAGATCTGCCTGAAGATTGGGTCTGTCCCGTCTGCGGCGCTTCTAAGTCGGACTTCTCCGCTGCCTAGATAGCGGCTCGTCTGAACGCGTAGAATAGGGGGTGTGACGGGCTTCGTCGCACCCCATGTTTTTTTGTGCTCACCTCAAACATGCTGAAAGGATTTTGTCATCATGAAACCCGTTGAACTGGCGAAAGATATTTTCTGGATTGGGGCCGTCGACTACAACAAGCGCAACTTCCACGGCTACAGCCGTTCCCCGCGCGGCACGACCTACAACAGCTACCTCGTCCGCGACGAGAAAAACGTCGTGTTCGACACGGTGGACAACGATTACGCCGGGACCATGTTCTGCCGCCTCGCCAAGCTGATGCCGCTCGAAAAGGTCGACTACATCGTCGTGAACCATACCGAAAAGGATCATGCCGGGGCCCTCTGCCAGCTGGTCGAACGCTGCAGGCCCGAAAAGATCATCACCTCGACCATCGGCAAGCGTTTCATGGAAGCCCAGTTCGACACCACCGGCTGGCCCATCGAGGTGGTCAAGACCGGCGACGTGATCAACATCGGCAAGCGGAACATCCACTTCGTGGAAACCCGCATGCTGCACTGGCCCGACAGCATGGTTTCCTACATCCCCGAAGACAAGCTCCTCATCAGCAACGACGCCTTCGGCCAGAACATCGCCTCCTCCGAACGTTTTTCGGATCAATACGACCGCTGCGTGCTGGAAAAGGCGATCAAGGAATACTACTACAACATCGTCCTGCCCTTCTCCCCGCAGGTCCTCAAGACGCTTGACCTCGTGGCGGCCCTGAAGCTTGATATCGAAATGATCGCCCCCGACCACGGGCTCATCTGGCGCGGCAAGGATGACTGCAAGTACATCCTCGACACCTACCGCGCCCTTGCCGAACAGAAGCCGCAGCAGCGCGCCGTCATCGTCTACGACTCCATGTGGGGCTCCACCGGCATCATGGCCGCCGCCATCGCCTCCGGCCTTGAGGACGAAGGCGTGCCCGTCCGCCTCATCGACATCCAGAAGAACCACCACAGCGACGTCATGACCGAGCTCGCCGACTGCGGCGCCGTCATCGTGGGCTCCGCCACGCACAACAACAACGTGCTGCCCGGCATCGCCGACGTGCTGACCTACATGAAGGGCCTCCGCCCCCTGAACCGCGTGGGCGCCGCGTTCGGCTCCTACGGCTGGTCCGGCGAATCCCCGAAGATCATCCAGGAATGGCTCGCATCCATGAACATGGAAATGCCCGCCGATCCCGTGAAGTGCCTGTTTGTGCCCAAGCATGAGGGCCTGTCCCAGTGCGTCGCGCTCGGCAGGACCGTTGCCGGAGCCCTCAAGGCGAAGTGCTGACCGCCCGGGGGGAAGCTTTCGGGCTTTCCCCCGCCGTCCCGGCGGCGGAGGCCATGCGCGGGGCATCGCGCAAGGGCGTTCGCGGGTGAGAGGAGGCGTGGCCGGGCTGAGAAAACCGCCTCCATGCGCCGTTTTGAGGAAAGAATTTTTCCGGCGGCGCAATATCATATACTTTTCGGAGGAGCCTGAGGAGACTGGGCTCCGTAATGCATCCGGCCTCGGGCCGGAAACCAAAATCATGGGGGAATTCTATGGATGTTGTCATGCTGTCACGGCTGCAGTTTGCCGTGACCGTCTTTTTCCACTTCATCTTTGTCCCGCTGACCCTCGGCCTCGTGGTTCTTCTCGCCATCATGGAGACGCTCTACGTCCGCACGGGCAATGAAGTGTACAAAAGAATGGTCAAGTTTTGGGGAAAGCTGTTCCTCATCAACTTCGTCCTCGGCGTCGTGACCGGGATCACCCTCGAATTCCAGTTCGGGACCAACTGGTCGCGCTACTCGGAATATGTGGGCGACATCTTCGGCTCGCTGCTGGCCATCGAGGCCACGGCCGCCTTCTTCCTCGAATCGACGTTCCTTGCGGTATGGGCGTTCGGCTGGGAGCGCGTAAGCAAGAAAGTCCACCTGACCGCCATCTGGCTCGTGGCCATCGCCTCGAACCTGTCCGCCCTGTGGATCATCTTCGCCAACGGCTGGATGCAGAACCCCGTCGGCTACGTCATCAAGAACGGCCGCGCCGAACTGTCCAGCTTCTTTGAAGTCGTGACCAACCCCTTCGCGTGGAGCCAGTATTTCCACACGATTTTCGCCGCGTGGATGCTCGGCGGCTTCTTCGTGCTCGGCGTTTCCTCGTGGCACCTGCTCCGCAAGAACGAACTGGATCTGTTCAAGCGTTCCGTGCGCATCGCCGCGCCCTTCACGCTGATCCTCGTCCTGCTGCTCGGCCTCCAGGGCCACCATCACGCGCAGATGGTCGCGGAAATGCAGCCCGCCAAGCTCGCCGCCATGGAATCCCATTGGGAAACCGGCACGCACGTCCCCATGTATCTCCTCACCTGGCCTGATCAGGCCAATCGCACCAACAGCATTCAGGCCCTGCCTATTCCGAGCCTGCTGAGCCTGCTGGCCTTCAATTCCCCGAGCGCGGAAGTGAAGGGGCTCAATGCATTCCCCGCCGAGGACATCCCCCCGGTCCTTCCCACCTTCCTCTCTTTCCGTTTCATGGTGGCCTGCGCGGGCCTCTTCGTGCTGCTGGCCATCGCGGCATGGTGGCACAGGAAGGATCTTGAAAACCATCCGCTGATCATGAAGGCGCTGCTCTATGTGATCCCCCTGCCCTACCTCGGGATCATGGCCGGTTGGGCCGTGGCCGAAATCGGCCGTCAGCCGTGGATCGTTTATGGCCTCATGCGGACCTCCGACGCGGTGTCGCCGGTCCCGACGTCCTCCGTAGGGCTCTCGCTCGCGGCTTTCATCGTGATCTATACCTTCCTCGGCATCCTGGACATCTACCTGCTCCGCAAATATGCCAAGAAGGGCCCGGAAGCCGCCCCTGAAGCGCAGGCCTAGCCCCGCCATCCCTACCCTAAGAGAGGATTACCAATATGCTTGAAACCATCTGGTTTGTTTTGTGGGGACTGCTCTGGGCGGTCTACTTTGTCTTGGACGGCTTCGATTTCGGCATGGGGACGCTGCTGCCTTTCCTCGCCAAGAACGATGAAGAAAAACGCATCATCTACAACGCTGCCGGCCCCTACTGGGACGGCAACGAGGTGTGGCTGATCACGGCCGGCGGCGTGACCTTCGCCGCCTTCCCCAAGGCATACGCGGTGATGTTCAGCGCGCTCTACGCCCCGCTGCTCATCCTGCTCTTCGCCCTGATCTTCCGCGCGGTGTCCTTCGAGTTCCGCAACAAGAAGGATTGCCCCCAGTGGCGCAAGTTCTGGGACGCCTGCCAGTTCCTCGGCAACTTCCTGCCCGCGCTGCTGCTCGGCGTGGCCTTCGCCAACCTGTTCATGGGCATCCCGATCGACGGCGACGGAGTGTACCACGGCAACATCATCAAGCTTCTGAACCCTTACGGCCTCGCGGGCGGCATCTTCTTCGTGCTGATCTTCTGCATGCACGGGGCCCTCTGGCTGGCCCTGAAGTCCGAAGGCGACATCCATGAGCGCGCCGTGGGCGCGGCACAGGTCGTTTGGCCTCTGGTCCTCGCCATGGCCCTGCTCTTCCTTGCCCTGACCGCGTTCTACACCAACCTGTACGACAACTACGCCGAGCATCCCACGCTGCTCATCTTCCCGATCCTCGCGGTGGCCTCCCTGCTTACCGTGCGGGTGATGATCTGGGCCGAAAACCTGCTCGGCGCGTGGTTCTTCAGCGCGCTGTTCATCATTACCGTGACCTTCTTCGGCGTGCTCGGCATGTACCCCGGCATCATCATCTCCAGCATCGATCCCGCGTACAGCGTGACGGCCTTCAACGGCGCGTCCAGCCAGCTGACCCTCAAGATCATGCTCGGCGTAACCCTCTGCTGCATTCCCGTGGTCATAGCCTATCAGGCATGGGTGTACTACACCTTCGCCCACAAGGTGACCCCCGAAAGCCTCCAGAAGGACGATCACGCCTATTAGGAGTATTCGTGGGGGAGAGGAGAAGGAACCCTTCTGAAGAAGGTTGCCTTCTCCCCTCCCCCACACCCCCTC
>USCL01000282.1 GCA_900553145.1 uncultured Desulfovibrio sp. | reverse complement strand
GGGGGGAGGTCTTTGTGGAGTGTTTGGGTGGGGAAAACGGAATCGGGGGAAGGGAGGGGAAACCTTTCTGAGGAATCCCCATGCAGGGGACAAGCGTTTTCCCCTCCCTTCCCCCGGGCCCCATCTCTCCTCTTCCCAAGACTTTCGGCTGGTGGGGAGGCCGCGCGGCGGGAGTTCCGCCGGATGGGGCGGCGGTTGCTTGACGGAGGGGCGGAATTTCGTCATTTTTCCGGCACAGGCCTCAAGCCGGGACAAAAAGAAAGGCGGGACGTTCTTCGGACGTGTCCCGCCTTTCTCTGTATCTGCATTGCGGTATTTTTTGAAGTCTGTTTTTTTCTTCAGAGGTTCATTTTTTTAGAGGTTATTCGCTTCCGGGAACGCTGGGAACAGGGATTCGATAAGGTTAAAAGTCTTGGGAAGAGGAGGGATGGGGGTTTGGGGGAAGGGAGGAGAAAGCCTTTCTTCAGAAAGGTTTCTCCTCCCTTCCCCCAATCTTCACCCTATTTCTCTTCAAACCTCAATACCAGCTTGTCGCCGCCTTCCTCGGGCTCGTCCACAATGACCGTGCCGCCCTTGACGAGGCGGCCAAAGAGGACTTCCCCGGCCAGCGGATCTTCCAGCGCTTCGCGGAGAAGGCGCTGCAAGGGGCGCGCGCCGAGCTTGGCGTCGTAGCCTTCCTTGGCCAGCCATGCCCGGGCTTCCGGCGTCAGGGTCAGGTTGACCCGCTTGTCCGCGAGCCCCTTGCCCATTTCGGCGATGCACTTGTCCACAATCATGCCCATCAGGTCGGGCGTCAGGGCGTTGAAGGGCACCAGCGCATCCAAGCGGTTGCGGAATTCGGGGCTGAACATCGCCTCCACAGCCTTGCGGCCGCGCTGCGCCGCGCTCTGGGCCGCCTTGCCCGCGGGGGCTTCGATAAAGCCCATCGGCGAGGCGTCCATATCCCGGACACCCGCGTTGGAGGTCATGATCAGGACGACATTCTTGAAGTCGGCCTTGCGGCCCGTATTGTCCGTCAGCGTCCCGTAGTCCATCACCTGCAACAGCACGTTGAAGATGTCGGGATGCGCCTTTTCGATTTCGTCCATCAGCACCACGGCATAGGGCGTCTTGCGCACGGCCTCGGTCAAAAGGCCGCCCTGATCAAAGCCCACGTAACCGGGAGGCGCGCCGATGAGCCGCGATACGGCATGCTTTTCCATGTACTCGCTCATGTCGAAGCGCAGGAAGGCCACGCCCATGCGCTCGGCAAGCTGCTTGGCGAGTTCCGTCTTGCCGACCCCGGTGGGGCCATAGAAGAGGAACGAACCGGCGGGGCGATCGGTCCTGCCGAGCCCGGCCCGCGAACGCAGGATGGCCCGGGTCACGATATCCACCGCCTCATCCTGCCCGAACAGCACGGACCCAAGGTCGCCCTTGAGCGTCTTCAGGCGGTCGCGCTCCTTGCCGGATACGGTGCGGGCGGGAATGCCGGCCATGCGGGCCACGATGCGTTCCACATCCTGCCGCGAAACCGACGATCCGGCCTTGAACCCCGGGCGCAGCCGCACGGAAGCCCCGGCTTCGTCCATAACGTCGATAGCCTTGTCGGGGAGCAGGCGATCCTGCACATGCCGGGCGGAAAGCTCCACCGCCGCCCGCAGGGACGACGCCGAGTAGCGCACGTTATGGTGCTTCTCGTAGTGGGGCTGGAGCCCTTTGAGGATATCCACGCACTCGTCCAGCGAGGGTTCCTTGATATCCACCTTCTGGAACCGGCGGGCCAGCGCGCGGTCCTTTTCAAAATGATTGCGGAATTCGTCGTAGGTCGTCGAACCGATGCAGCGGAGCTTGCCTTCGGCAAGGATGGGCTTCAACAGGTTCGAAGCGTCCATCGAGCCGCCGCTGGTGGAACCGGCGCCCACGATCGTATGGATCTCGTCAATGAACAGGATCGCGCCGGGGATCTTCTGCAACGCCCCGACCACGGCCTTGATGCGGCCCTCGAAGTCGCCGCGGTAGCGCGCCCCGGCAAGCACGGCCCCGAGATCGAGGGAGTACACCTTCGTATCCTTGAATTCCGGCGGCACATTGCCGCTGACGATGCGCAGGGCCAGCCCTTCCGCAATGGCGGTCTTCCCGGTTCCGGGATCGCCCACGTACAGCGGGTTGTTTTTCCGCCGCCGGGCAAGGATTTCAATGGAGCGCGACAGCTCCATCTCGCGCCCGACCAGCGGATCAAGCTTGCCTTCGTGGGCGCGGGCCGTCAGATCCACGGTATAGCGGGCCAAGGTGTCCTTCGCCGATTCGGAACCGCCTTCGCCGCCTTCCAAGGATTCCGAAGACTCGCCCTGCCCCTCTTCGTCGGCATGGGAGATGCTCTCCAGCACGGCGAGCCGGGTGATGCCCTGCTTCTTCAGGCAGTAGGCAGCCCACGAGTATTCCTCTTCATCAAGGATCGCGGCGAGCACGTCGCCGACTTCAACGCCGATGTCCCCGTCACGCCCCGCACTTTTGACGTGCGCCAGCGCGCTGTCCAGCACACGCTGGACGGCAAGCGTCTGGTAGACGTCTTTCGTGGGTTCGGCGAGGCTTTCCATATATGTCTTGAAAAAATGATCGAGGGCCTGCCGCAGCACGGCGGCACTGCCGCCGCACCGTTCGATGAGCCTCCTTCCGGAAGGCTCGGATGCAATGCCATAGAGGACATGCTCCAGCGTCAGGTATTCATGCCGACGCTCTTTCAGCTCCTCCACCGCAAGGCCCAGTGCTTTCTGCAAATTCTTGCCAATCATGCGCCAACCTCCTCAAGCGTGCAACGCAGGGGGTAGCCTGCCTCTCTCGCAAGGAAATGAGTTTTATCTGCTTTCGTTTCGGCGATTTCATGGGGGTAGACGCCAGCGATGCCTTTCCCGCGCTTGTGCACGGCCAGCATGATGTTCGTCGCCTGATCCGCCGATTTATGGAAAACGGTCATCAGGATGTTCACGACGAACTCCATGGTCGTATAGTCATCATTGTGGAGCAGGACCTGATACATTTTCGGTTCTTCCACCTCAACGTCCATGATGACGTCCGGCTGGCCGCCCGGGGCCGCGTGAAAGGGATTCTGGCTCATGGTGCAATCGTCCTTTTGAATAAAGAATAATTCCTGATAGCGCGTTCGCAAGGGCCGCGCAAGAGCGGCAGGGGCAGGTTCCGCGTTTTTATCCCGCACGCCGAAACCGATCCCGTGGAAATCCGCGCATGACCGCCTTAAGGCTCTTTCCGGTTCCGCCGTCAGTTTTTGCGGCGGAACAGCCTGTCCTGCAACTCAACGACCGTGGCGACGCCGTCGCCCTCGCCCTGCGAAGGGAAAAGGATGGGCTTGTAGCCAAGCCGCCGTGCCTGCGAAAGCCGGATGTCGTGCGCGGCCACGGGGCGGATCTGGCCGTTGAGATCAACCTCGCCCCACAGGACGGCCCGCTCGGGGAGCGGCACGTCGTAGAAGGACGACAGCATCGCCGCCACCAGCGCGAGATCCATGCCCGGCTCCTGAATCTTCATCCCCCCGCCGACCTTCGCATAAATGTCGACTTGGCCGAAGTTCAGGCGCAAGCGCTTTTCCAATACCGCCAAGATAAGATGCAATCGGTTAACGTCAAATCCCAGACCCGTGCGCCGGGGGATCGACAGATAGCTGCGCGTGACCAGAGCCTGCACTTCCACGGCCAACGGCCTTTGCCCGTCCACGGCCATAACCACCGCCGTCCCGCTGAGGCTCGCGTCGCGCGCACCCAAAAAATACGTCGCCGGATCTTCCACCACTTCCAGCCCCTGCCGGACCATCTGAAAGACCAGCAGTTCCTGATTCGGCCCGAAGCGGTTCTTCAGCACGCGCAGGAGCCGGAACATCTGGCGGCGATCGCCTTCCAGCGAAATGACCGTGTCGACCATGTGTTCGAGCAGCCTCGGCCCGGCGAGCGCGCCGTCCTTGGTGACGTGCCCCACCAGAACAAGGGTCGTGGTGCCGCGCTTGCAGGCGTCGACGAGCTCCGTGGCCACGGCGCGGACCTGGCTCACGTTGCCGGGCAGCCCTTCGGCGCTTTCCGACGTCAGCGTCTGCACGGAGTCCACGATGAGCAGATCCGGCGCGCCGTCGCCTTCCAGCAGCGGAAGCACATCCTCAACCCGCGAGGTGGACACCGCCAGCAGGTTGTCGTGCAATACGCCCAGACGGTTGGCGCGATCCTTGATTTGCGGCAACGATTCCTCGCCGCTCACATAGAGGGTCAGTTTGCCCGAAGCCGCCACGGCCCCCGCCATCTGCAACAGGAGCGTGGACTTGCCGATGCCCGGCTCGCCGCCCATGAGCAGGGCGCTTCCCGGGACGAGCCCTTTGCCGAGCACGCGATCCAGCGCATCAAGCCCCGTGCCGAACGGCTCGTGCCCGTGATCCTCGACATGCGCCAGCGGCATGGCCTTCACAGTGCCGAGGCTCCCTATCGGACGTTTCCGCGCACCTTCGGCGGGCGCGGCCACCAACTCCAGCGAATTCCATGCCTTGC
>USCL01000281.1 GCA_900553145.1 uncultured Desulfovibrio sp. | reverse complement strand
AAGGTCCAATACTACCTCGCGCCCGAATATGCCCTGCTTGCCGCATCCGACGCCGAGAACGTCATGGAGTTCGGCCAGCCGATGGACGTGGACTGCACCGGCCCCGTGGAAATCTTCTCCAAGCAGTTCAAGCAGGACGACCCCTCCGGCATCTTCACCATCGCCGAGTCCCGCCCCCTGCCGTGGCCCAAACAGCCCGGCGCGACCGTGCTCATCAAGGCGGTGGCGTGATGGACGAAACGAACAAGGACGTGCGCCTCCACGTCCCCCTTGATGACGGCGAGCATCTCTTCCTTCCCGGAGAAGCGGTCACGCTGGACGCGGGCAAGGCCGACGCGCTCATCCGCGAGGGCTACGCTACGCCGCTGCATGCCGCGGCCCCCGTGCCCGCGCAGGCCCCAAAGAAAGGCTCTAAAAAAGAAAACCATATGGCCGACGGCAGTCGCGCCGCGTGCGGCGCTTCGAGTGAGGAAAGCGCGCAAACGGAACGTGATTCCGCTTGCATGGGAACGCCCCAAGGAGACGAACAATGAGCGCCGATTTCAATATCGCCTACAACCCTGTCCGCACGTTCGAGGGCGACTGGTGCGACGTCCCCGGCGACAAGGGCGGGGAGACGTATGCGGGCATCGCCCGGGCGTTCTTCCCGGACTGGCCGGGCTGGCATTTCATCGACGCGGCCAAGGCGCACCCCTCTTTCCAGCAGGGCAGCCTCGCCTTCTCGCGCCACCTGACCACCCTTCCCAATCTGGAGGACCTCGTCACGGCGTTCTACCGGGTCCAGTGGTGGGACAAGATGGGCCTTGCCCGCTGGCCCCAGCTGGTGGCCAACGAACTGTTCGAACAGGCCGTCAATCTGGGCCGGGGCGGTTCCGGCAAGCTCCTCCAGCGCGTGTGCAACGCCATGAACTACGTCCGGCGCAACGGCAAGGAACAGCGGCTCTTTGAAGACCTCGACGAAGACGGGGCCGTGGGGCCGAAGACCGTCAAGGCCCTCGCGCTGGTGCTTGAATACCGCGCCGAAAGGGACGTGGTCCACGCGCTGAACGCCGCACAGGGCAAGAAATACCTCGACATCGCCGCGGGCAGCTTCTCGCAGCGCAAATTCCTCGCGGGCTGGATGACCCGCGCCGTGTAGGAGGCCATCATGGATTTTTCGGCATTGCTGGATACCCAATCCGGCGTCTTCGCGCAGGGGATGGCCGCCCTGTCCGGCGTATGCGCGTTTATCTGCGTGTTCCTGCCCGCGCCCACGGAACGGTCCGGCGCGCTCTACCGCCTCGTGTACGGCCTGCTCAACTGGATCGGCTGCAACAAGGGCAAGGCCAAGAACGCCGACGACGCGGACAATGGCGGCAAGTGATGTCTGGGCCGCGCTTGTCCGCATCCTTCAACTGTTCCTTGAAGGTTTTCGGGACTACCGCCGCCAAGCTCGCACTCGCGCTGTGCGCTCTGGCCCTGCTGACCAGTGGCTGCAACGCCGTGGCGGGACGGACAAGCGCCCTGCCCCCGGCTCCGGCGACGCCGGGAGCCCTCGTGACAGATGAATGGGCGTACAGGGAGGCCGGACAATGGAAAACCGTGACCGGGGAATGGGTTCACCTCCCGGCTCAGGAGGCCGGGGAGCTGCAACTGTGGATCGAACAGGCAGAGAGCATCTGATCATGAAGTATATCCAGTCGGTTATCATCCCGCTGCTTGTCGCCATCCTTGTCGGCATCGGCTCCTCCGCCGTCACCAGCGCGATCTACATCGGACGGATGGACGAGCGCCTGTCGAGCCTCGAAAACACGCAGGCCCGGCACGAGGGCATGTTCACGACCCTGCGCGACCGCACGGACGACCACGAACGCCGTCTGGCCAAAACCGAAGCGACGATGGACGCCGTGTCGCTGGACCTGCGCGAAATCAAGGCGGACGTAAAGTCGCTTGTCAGGGGGGCTCCATGAACCGGAATTTCTTTGAAGAAGCCCTCGCCTTCGACGTGCGGCATGCCTTCCTGAACCCCGCCGAGTTCGGCGTCCCCATGAACGTGGACGGCCTCGACACCGTCGGCATCTGGGATGACGCCGTGGCCCCCGCGGAAGGCCGCTATGAAAGCAACGTGGAAACGTGGGGCGTGCACCAGCTGCGCCGCACGCTGCATGTGCCGTCCGCCGGGAAAGGGGCTGTCCCGCTCCCCCGGCCCCGGCAAGACATGCGGATCGACGGCACCCTCTGGACCGTCGACGATGCCGTGGACCTGCACGGGCTCATCAGGATCAACCTGTACCGCAACGGGAGCTGACATGCTTGATATCCGCATCGATGAAACCGACTTTGACCGGGCCATGCAACAGCTCAAGGGCATCCCTTGGGCCATCCAGAAAGCCTTTGTCCCGGCTGTTTCCGAGGTGATGGACCATATCCGATCCGGCCTTGTCCAGTACCTCGTTTCAGAGGTTCCGCTTCCTGACAAGGCTCTCCGCAAGGCCGTACATCTCGGGCAGGTAAGAAAGTCCGGTGAAACGGTTTCCGGCTCCATCTTGGTCCAAAGCAAAGCCCAGCCGCTCATCCATTACGAAGTGGAGCCGGAAGAGATCACAGCCCGCCCCGGCAAGCGCCCGCATCAGTGGCCGGATTTCACGTTCTCGCTCAGGACGGGAGAACGCCGTGAGGGCAAAAGCCGCGTTGCTGGCGGCGGTTTTCCTTTTATCGCCGTGATGCCGGGCGGTCACATGGGCGTGTACTTCCGGCCCGGTTACCGCTCGCGGGAAAACGAAAACAACTATGCCGTCAAACAGGCTTACGGGCCTTCCATCCAGTACCACGTCGTGACGCCCCGCGTCCTCGGCATGTTTGAGGAGGAAGTGGAATCCAGAATGCCTGTGACCCTGACCCGCCATGTGCAACAAACCCTTGCTGCGGAGGCTAGATGAACACGCGCATCCTGCCCGCCCTGAAAGCCTGCCTGACGGACGGCCTCGCCGACCTGCACCTGCTCGGCCAGACCGCCGAGGGCGGCGCCATACAGCCCGTACAAGTCTTTATCGGAGACCTGCCTCCGCCCGAGAATGGCCGGAAACCCTTTCCCTGCATCATCCTCGTGCCTGTGAGCGGCCACCATGAAGAGGGGGTAGAAACCGCCGTCATCGCGCTCATCTGCTGCGTCTACAACCCGGAACCGGGCGACGCCGAGGGCGCGGAACAGGACTTGGCAATCCTTATGTCCGGCATCACCCGCGTGCTCGGGGCCTGCCGGGAAGCGCCGCTGAAACGGCGCTTCCAGCTCGTGCCCGATCACCGGGGCCGGCTGCTGGCATGGGAAAAGGCCGAAACAAACCCAAAGCCCTTCCTTCAGGCGGCCATGCTGTCGCACTGGACCATGAAGGGCTGGGAATAAAAGGAGAACCTATGGACACGGACAAAAAGGCGAAAACCGCCTCCCCGCCCCCCGGGACGCTCATCTATCTCGGGCCGACCTTCCGCCAGCCTGTGCTGCTCATGTACGGCAGCGTGTTCCGGGGCGGCCTCCCCAAACATTTCGGGGAACTCTTCGCCGATCCCGACGTCAAAGCCTGCTTCCTCCCGCTGGACAAGGCGGGCGAGGCCCTGCGCGGCATGCGGGAAAAGCAAGGCTTCTTCACAACCCACGAGCGCGTCAGGCGCAACCACATCAAGGGGTAACCATGTACAATCACGGCGTCTACTGGGAAGAGACCGCCACCGGCATCGTCGCGCCGGTGCGCGTGGACGTCTCCCTCCCGGTCATCATCGGCACGGCCCCGGTCCACAACCTGCCCGAAGGCACGGAACGGCCCGTCAACAAACCACTGCTCATCTACTCGATGGCGGAATTCACGGCCCAGCTCGGCGCGCCCGGCGAGGACGAAACCGGCTTCACGTTGCACGAGGCCGCCAGCGTCTACCTGTCGCGCTACGGGGTGGCCCCCATCGTCTGCATCAACGTCTTTGACCCGGCGAAGCACACCGCGCCCGCGCAGGACGAAACCCCGGCCAAACCCGACGTCTCCAAGGTCACGAAGGCCGACGTCATCGGCGGCATCGACGCTTCCACCGGAAGCCGCACCGGGCTGGAACTGGTGGAGGAAGTCTTCCCCCGCTTTGGGCTGGTCCCCGGCCAGCTTCTGGCTCCCGGCTTCTCCGACGACCCGGCGGTAGCCGTGGTCATCGGCGCGAAGGCCGCGAACATCAACGGCCACTTCAAGGCGACCGGCCTTGTCGATGTCCCGGCCAGCGTGGCCAAGTACACCGACGTCCCGGCATGGGTGAAGGACAACAACCTCACTGACCCGGCCCTGCAGATCTTCTTCGGATCGCCGGTCTTCGGCAACGCCGTCGAGCACGGCTCCGTGCATCTGGCCGCCACGGTCGCCAGCCGCGACGCCGACAACGAGGGCGTGCCCTACTGGTCGCCGTCCAACCGCCGGATGCTCTGCAACGGCCTGACCCACGCGGGCAGGGAACTGGCCCTCACCCCCTCCGAGGCCGCCTACCTCAACGGGCAGGGCATCGTCACCGGGCTCAACTTCACCGGCCAGATGACCGTCTGGGGCAACCGCACC
>USCL01000280.1 GCA_900553145.1 uncultured Desulfovibrio sp. | reverse complement strand
GTCGTGGCGACGGGCTGACCCGCCTGCATGATGCAGCTTTCCGACATGCTGGCCCGGAACAACGACCCCGTCGAGGTCAAGCATGCCATTGAAATCTATGCGGAGTCCCTGCCGCTTTAGAATGTTCTGTCCGCCTTCCCTGTGACGGCGGGACGGGAACGCCCTGTGTTGGTTGCACAGACGGCAACGGGAACGGTTCATGATGGACCGTTCCCGTTTTTGTTGTGAAATGTCCCGGCTCTGCGGGCAGGCGAATGCCATGCGGGCTTTGACGGCGATTTGGGGCCACTGTGCGCCTAGGAATTTCCCTCGTTTTTGCCGGACGGAGAAAGGAGGTTGAAATCCCGCATTTTTTTGTACAGCTTGTTTCGGGAAATGCCGAGAACGCGGGCAGTCAGCGTCTTGTTGTATTTCGTGCTGGACAATGCGAGCAGAAGCGCCTTGCGCTCGGCCTGCGCCCCGGCTTCGTTCAGGCTCAGGTTATCGGGGCACAGTTCCTTTTCCTTGATCTCGGGCTGTTCGGTAAGCAGTTCCCGGAAAAAACGCTCGGGGAGGTGGCGCGTGGACAGGACGTTCTCGTCTTCTTCCAGGTTGAACAGGGCGTAGGTGATCACGTTTTTCAGCTCGCGGATGTTGCCGTGCCAGGGGTAAAGGCCGAACGCGCGGTACAGCTCATTGGAAATCTGGATTTTCCTGCCCCGTTTCGCCCCCGCGTGCAGATCGATGAAGTGGCGGGACAGCAGGGGGATGTCCCCCACCCGGTCCCGCAGCGGCGGGATAGTCAATTCCAGGATGTTCAGCCGGTGATACAGGTCTTCCCGGAAGGTGCCCTTTTCCACGCCTTCCTTCAATTCTCTGTTGGTCGCGGCGATCAGCCTGAAATCCGAATGCAGCTGCCCCCGGTGGGCCAACTTTTGGATTTCGCCGCTTTCCAGGACGCGCAGGAGCTTCGCCTGCATGGTCAGAGGCAGCTCGCCTATTTCATCGAGGAAAATGGTTCCCTTGTTGGCCAGTTCAAATTTCCCCTTGATGCCGCCGGACTTCGCTCCGGTGAACGCTCCGCCCTCATAGCCGAACAGTTCCGCTTCCATGAGATCATGGGGCAGCGCCGCGCAATTGACAGTCACAAAAGGCTTGTCCGCCCGCGAGCTGGCCGAATGCAGGGCCTGCGCCACCAGCTCCTTCCCCGTTCCGCTTTCTCCGAGCACAAGGATGGGCTCATTGCCTCTGGCAAAAATTTTCCCCTTCTTTTTCAAAGCCATGATGGCATTGCTGCTGCCGATGATGCTTTCGAAGGTATAGAGGCTGCCCGGTTTCTTGCGCACCTTCTGCTCGAAGTAATTGCTCTTTTCTTCAAGATCATGGATCGTGTCCAGAAATTTCTGCATCCGCTCGGGGCCGATGCTGGGGGAAATGCTTTCAATGATGACGCCGTACAGTTTTCCCTTGTCGTCCAGCAGCGGATATCGGAAAGAAATGCCCTGCGCGTCGGTGGTGGTCAGGCTGGAGCAGAATGTCGGCTTCCGCGTGCGGATAGTGGTCATGACGCCCTGCTCGGCGGTAAGGAAAAAGTCGGTAACATGTTTGCCCCTGATGTTCGAAGGCAAATTGAACATGCTCAGAAAAGCCTGGTTGCAATAGAGGAACGTACCCGTTGCCGACATGACGGCGATCCCGGTGTGCAGAAGTTCAAAAACATCGGCGTACGCGCTTTCAGCAAGCGATTCCAGAGCGGATGACGAGTTGGGCCTGTTACGCATAGTGGATATCCTAGGTTGCGGATGTCATTTTGTTTGCTCTGTCGACATACTACCAGACACTTTCGTAATGGGAAATACCTGTTATTAAGAAGATATCCTGATTATTAGCTTTCTGTATCGACATGTACGCCAGACAGTTTTTTGCGTAGCGTACACAGGAGATGAAAGCTCAATGGATACTTGTATAGTCCCGAAACGATCTGGAGATGATCGGCACGGAGCAACCGCGGAGGCAACGAAAGCGGATATTTTTCGTCGGGCTGTCTGCCTTGCTGTTTGGCGTCAGAATGGATGTCAATCGATAGAAATACAGATATCAAATAGCGCATACGCCAGCCAGGTGCATAAACACCTGGCTGGCGTTGCTGATAATGGAGCCTCACAGGCGTATGGGGCGGAGAACCATCGGCTGCGCCGAGGGCCCCTTTGTGCCGGGGGCATGGCGGGCCGGGCGTCGGCCGGAGGGTTGGGGATACCGGCTACTCGTGGGTACTGAAATACTGTTCCGCGTCTTCCAGGTTCGCGAAGCCGTACTGCCGGACCTGATTCAACAGGTTCTCCTCAGCCTCGTTTCCGCCCTTTTCAAGGCGTTTCATGGTGGCGGCATGGTACAGGGAAATGGTGTGGGGCGAGCAGGTTTGCAGCTCGGCCCGCGTATAGGTTTCCACGGAAGGCAGGCCGGTCCTGTCTTCCTGCGTCCGGACCGGGCGGCTGCGGTCTCCCAGGTGGGGATATTTTTGATCCAGTGCCGTCTTCCACTGGACATGGCAGGCCACGATATCCTCGATCTGCCGTGCGGCGGCTGGATCGAGCGGAGGCAGTGACTTTTCTATGGCCGCGTATTCATCGGGAAAGGTCGTTTTCATCATGCGCGCGTATTTTTCGGTCATGAGGTTCCGTCCCTGATCCCGGGCAGCCCCGAGATCGGCCAGGCAGCTCTCAAGCAGTTCCTCATCCCAGGCGGAGTACTGGCTGATGCGCATGATCCGGAACGTGGCCGAGTCCATCTGGCAGGCGGCCTTTCCTCCTTCGTTGTTCACTCCGGCAAACATGGGCCATTCGATCTGTACGATGGCGTCAATGAGTTCATTTTTGTTCATCGCTTGGCTCCCCGGCGAGCATGCCCCGGCATTCGGTCAGTTTTTCGCGGAAGGCCGCGATGCCCTCAGCGTTTTTCTCCACGCCGAGCTTGCCGAACTGTTCAAGCGAGCTGGCCAACAGCGTTTCCGCCTCTTTCCAGTTCCCCAGTTCCGCCTCGGCCATGCCGATGTGCCCGAGCGAGGCCGCCGTCGTCTCGTGTTCGCCCAGAACCTGCCTCTTAATGTCCGCGGCCCTGCGGTGGAAGTCAGTGCCTTCCCGTTTCTCGCCGCAGACATCCCGCAGTTTCCCCAGTGCGTCCAGACAGGCGGCAGCCTGAAGCGAGGCATGCCCGTACATTTTTTCCCATGCCCGCAGGGCCTGCAGGGTCAACTCTTCGGCTTCGGCCAGCCGTCCGATCTGGTAGGCCCCGGATGAAAGGAAAAAGGCCGCCGTAGCCGTCTGATCCGCATCCTGCCCGTACAGCTTTTCGAGGTTTTTGAGGGCGCCGCGTCCGATTTCCATGCCGGACTCCAGATCGCCGCGCGCGATCAGCGTGCGGGAAAGCAGAACCATCGTCCGTGTCGTGAGCGGATCTTCCATGCCCAGCGCGGCGACCAGCAGCTCCCAGCTTTCCCGAAGCTGCAAGCTTGCCGCCGCATAGGATTCATGGAGAAAGAGGCAGGTGCCGAGGCCGAAGAGGGAGACGCCGCGCTCCGCCGCGGTGAGCTGTTCCATGCGGCAGAGTTCGTCGTAGATTTTCCCGGCTTCTTCCGGGTTCCCTTGACTCATCAGGGCTTCCGCCCTTTGTATCAGTTCAGCTGTATTCATGGATTTGGATGGGTGGACGGATGGAATGCCGCGTTCGTCCGTCGCGATGTAAAAGGTGTGCGCTTGGCCGCGCAACGCGGAAAAGTCCCGATCAGCCACCAAAAGAGGGGGGCGACGGCGGAGCTGCCTCCGCGTCGCCCGGGTTGGGCAAAGCTCGTGAGAGGAAAGCTTTGCCGCGTTTATGACAGGGTGCAGGCTTCTTTTTCGGAACTGGCGCCATCGGGTTCCGGTGCGCTGGCCTTCTGCAATTCCGAGCTGACCGCGGGCATATTCCGCTCGTCCACGGTAATCGTATACTTCAGGCCGTAGGAATCGATCACGTCCTCGTTGACGACGAAGGGGATGCCTTCGACTTCGATTTCCTGTTCCTCATCGGGATCTTCACGTTCGTCGAGGCTCACACGGAGCTCCATGTGGCTCTTTCAGCCGCCGCCCACTTTGGTTTCCCGAATGCGGAACACGGCGTCTTCGTTGTCTTCTTCCACCAGCAGTTCCTTAAACTTGGCGATAACTTCGGGCGCTATCGTAATTTCCAGCATGCATTTCATCCTTGTGCTGCGGTTGGGAAGGGGGCCGTCGGCAATCGGCGGCGGCTCCCCTTCATTGGGATCGGAATCAGACGTTCTGGTATTCCGTACGCTTGATGATTTCGTCCTGCACACCCTTGTACAGGCGGGTGAAGTAGGAGGAGAACCCGGCGACGCGGACCACGAGGTTCTTGTAGTCCTGCGGGTGCTCCTGCGCGTCG
The DNA here is from genome assembly GCA_900553145.1 of uncultured Desulfovibrio sp. GTDB lineage: Bacteria > Desulfobacterota > Desulfovibrionia > Desulfovibrionales > Desulfovibrionaceae > Bilophila. Next base: position 164 of record USCL01000280.1, on the reverse strand, counting down.
CACAGGGTTTCGGAGGACACGCAGTTGAACTGGATGTGGCCGCCTCCGAGGTCGAAGTAGGTCTTGATCAGGTTCAGCAGCATGCGGGTGCCGCTCGGGCCTTCAAGGGCGGAGGGCAGGAACTTCATGTTCATATGGTTGCAGTTGTTGCGCACGGTGTCGAT
>USCL01000279.1 GCA_900553145.1 uncultured Desulfovibrio sp. | reverse complement strand
CTTTTTCCCGGCGTTCGACTGGGCGATCAGCCCTACGCACCCGGAACGCGAAGAACGCCTCCTGTACACGCAGGATCAGCTCCGCGAGGAGGGGCTGTTCGACCTTCCGGGCATTACCGAGTACAAACCCGGCGTGGCGACGTACGAAGACATTGAGCGGGTGCATTTCTGCCTTCCGGATGTCGAGCGCGTGTGCTCCGCATCGCACCTCGCTTCGGCGGGAGGAGCCATCCGGGCGGGCGAGCTCGTGCTTTCCGGCGAACGCGAGCGGGCCTTTGCGCTGGTGCGGCCTCCGGGGCACCACGCCATGCGGGTCACCCACGGCAACCGCGGCTTCTGCAACGTGAACATGGAAGCCGTGATGATCGAAAACCTGCGCCGGCGCTTCGGGCCGCTGCGGGTGGCCATCGTCGATACCGACTGCCATCATGGCGACGGCACGCAGGACATCTATTGGAACGATCCCGACACCCTGTTCATTTCGCTGCATCAGGACGGCAGGACGCTGTACCCCGGCACCGGATTCCTGCCGGAATGCGGCGGCCCCGGCGCGCTCGGACGGACAGTGAACATCCCGCTCCCGCCCGGGACCGGAGACGAAGGCTACCTCTACGTCACAAAAAACGTGGTGCTGCCTTTGCTGGAGGCGTTCAAACCCGACTTGGTGATCAACTCCGCAGGGCAGGACAACCACTATACCGACCCGCTCACCAACATGCAGCTTTCCGCGCACGGCTACGCGGCCATGAACGAGCTCCTCAACCCGCACATTGCCGTGCTTGAGGGCGGCTATTCCATCCGCGGCGCCCTGCCCTACGTCAACCTCGGCATCTGCCTTGCGCTGGCGGGCCTGCCGTTCGGGCATGTCCACGAGCCGAATCACGACGCCAAGGCGCTCAGGCAGCGCCCGCAAGTCACGGAATACATTTCCCGGCTCTGCGACGACGTGCTGGCCCAGTACCATACCCCGCCGTCCCAGCCCTCCGAGGGGCATCGCGACGGCGAATGGTGGCGGCGGGAACGGGACATCTATTATGACACCGACGGCCTCAGCGAACACCAGAACGAAGGCATACGGCTCTGCCCCGACTGCCCCGGCCTGACCTGCATCGAAACGGCCTCGGATCGCGTCGCCAAGAGCCTGTGCCTGCTTTTGCCCCGCAACGCCTGCCGGCATTGCCGGGATCTTGCACATCGCCTCGTGGAAACGACCGGAAAAAAATCAGGCCGCTACGCACAGGTTTTGTGCATCGGCGGCGAATAAAAAAAGCCTCCCTCTCCGTGAGAAAGGGGAGGCTTCTTCATAATCCATAAGTGTGCCGCAACGCCCTTCAAAGCCGGAAGAATGCGCTCCGCGCCGTTGCCGTGTTCACTGCCCTGCACTTCCTGTCCGGCTGTATTCCAGCCTTGCATGGGGAACCTTTCCACCCCGCAACATACTTCCGAGGCACCTTATCTAAGTCCTGCACTTACGGCCCGTGCCCCAACGCTGTTTCTGTCTCTGTCAGGCAACGCCTTGCAGGGCTCATATCCCATCGGGCAATGGTTTCGCAGCAACAGCATATATATAGAGAGAGAGAACGCACGGCCCCGATCCTGCTTCCGGAAGGTTCTAGGCCGGATAGGAAGGCCCGGAATGGGAAGGGGCGGCTTCTCTTGCCAAACGAGCTCTGCCGTATGCCGCTGGTATGCCGGATAGGCGGGGCCTTTCCCGAAGGGAGGCCCGCACGTTGCGGACAGCCAAGATGACAAGGGCAAGGCGGCGTCTTCCGGGCTCAGCATTGAAGGCGGAAGCGGGGCCGTATTTTCCGCCTCACGTTCAAGATCGGCACGAGACTGTCTAACCGGGTGGGCAGACCGCGCGGCATGGTGTACAACAGGGGATAACCATATAACCGCAATGAGGAAACCATGCCCGTCGTCAATCACTCGTCCTATAGTTCCCCCATATGGTTGCGGAATGGTCACCTGCAAACCATCTGGCCCGTGCTGTTCCGCAATCCCCCTTTGCCTTCCCTCTGGCGCGAACGCCTTGAAACCCCGGACGGCGACTTCATCGACGTTGATCATATCCCCGCCTGCGCGGGCATCCGTTCCGGGCGCGTGGCCATTTTGTCGCACGGGCTCGAAGGCAACAGCACGCGCCGGTACATGCTCGGCATGGCCGAGGCGCTCAACCGCCAAGGCTGGGATGTGGTGGCCCGGAATTTCCGGGGCTGCTCCGGCGAAATGAACCGTACCCTCCCGCTCTACCACGGCGGGGAAACGGATGACCTGCACCTCGTCGTGCAGTACTGCGCCTCCCTCGGCTACGGGCTCATCGTGCTTGTGGGGTTCAGCATGGGCGGCAACCAGACGCTCAAGTATCTCGGCGAGCGCGAACGGGCCATCCCCACCCAAGTGAGCGCCGCCGTCGCCATTTCCGTCCCTTGCGACATGGAAGGCGCGGCCCAAGTCCTTTCGCTGCCTTCCCGGGCGCCGTATATGGCCTACTTCCTGCGGACGCTGCGCCAAAAGGTCGAAGCCAAGCACTCCCGGTTCCCCGATCGCGTCGATATCGACGGCCTTGACCGCATCCGCACGTTCGACGAGTTCGACGACCGTTATACAGCCCCGCTGCACGGCTTCGATTCCGCCCGCCATTACTGGAGGGAAAGCGGCTGCCTGCGCTTTCTGGAACGCATCGACGTGCCGTTCCTGCTGATCAACGCCTCGGACGACCCTTTCCTTTCGCCGGGCTGTTACCCGAGCGGCATTGCGGAAACGAACGCGGCCATGACGCTGGAAATGCCCTATTGGGGCGGGCATGTCGGCTTCGTTACGCCGGGGCGGGATCTCTACTGGTCAGAGAAGCGCGCGGCGGACTTTCTGGAATACGTCTGCGGGAACGCCCATGAAGCCGTACAGTAACGCGCCATGCTTCCCGCCCAAGCCGTGGAGCGTGCCCCCGCGCCGCCGCAAGACAACAAGGCCCTTTCATTGTAAAGGGCCTTTTCCTTTTACCCTTGCCCGTCGCGGCAGAGCGCCTTATGAAGCTGTTGCAGAAAATCATGCCGGGGGATACATTCCGCGCCATAACGCATGATGTGGTTTGTTGCCATCTGGCAATCGACCAATTGGCAATGCCGCGCTTTCAGCCATTCCATCAGGCTGACCAGCGCCAGCTTGGATGCATGGGGGCGCACGTGGAACATGGATTCCCCGAAAAACGCCCTGCCGAGCCCGACCCCATACAGGCCGCCCACAAGCGCGTTTCCGCCGGCATTCTGTTCCCATACTTCAACGGAATGGGCAAAACCTAGCCCGTGCAGGTTGACGTAGGCATCCACCATTTCCGGCATGATCCACGTCCCGTCCTGATCCGGGCGCGGCGTGTCCGCACATCCCGCCATGACTTCCCGGAATGCCCGATCGATGGTCACAGAAAAGCCGCACCTGCGTATTTCCTTGCGGACGGTATGGGGAATACGAAATTTTTCGGGGAAAAGGACGCACCGGGGATCGGGAGACCACCACAGCAGCGGCTGCCCCTCCCCGTACCACGGGAAAATGCCGGCACTGTAGGCCGCCAGCAAGCGGCGGACGCTCAGATCGCCGCCGACAGCCACAAGGCCTTCGGGATCGGCCCCTTCCGGATCAGGAAACAGTTCCGGATAATCGGGATGCAGGCGGTATATCATGCGCGGCACTCCCGCGACGGAAGGTTTTCCACGTATCGGAACGCGGGCTTCAGCCTTTTGTCGACTTTCAACATCACTCTGTAAACCAGCTCCGGGGAAGTTTTCATGATCCTGACCGTATCTCTCCTCTGCGTCGTCACCTTCATCGCCGGCCTCATCGACAGCATTGCCGGGGGCGGCGGGCTGCTCCGGCTGCCCGCCATCCTGATCGCGGGGGTTTCGCCGCAGCAGGCGCTCGGAACCAACAAGTTCGTCGGTTCGATAGGCACGGGCGCGGCCATGCTCAACTTCGCCCGCAAGGGGCTGATCCTCTGGAAGCTGGCGTTCGTCGGCATCCCGTGCGCCCTGCTCGGCTCGGCGGCGGGCAGCAAGTGCATCCTCGCCTTCGATCCGCAGACCGCCGGGAAAATACTGATCGCCCTGCTTCCCATAGCCGCCATGGTAACCCTGATCCCCCGGCGTTCCAAGTCGTGCAAGGACAGCTTCACGTCAAAGGACATCTATCTGCTGACCCCGCTCATCTGTTTCGTCATCGGCTTCTACGACGGCTTCTTTGGGCCGGGAACGGGCAGCTTCTTCATCATCGCCTTCAACCTCTGCCTGAGGATGAACCTCATTCAGGCTTCCGCGCTGACCAAAGTCTTCAATCTGTCGTCCAACCTCGGCTCGCTCGTCGTCTTTCTCTTCCACGGCGACGTGCTTTTTCTCTACGCCATCCCCATGACCGTCGCCGACGTGCTCGGAAACCTCGCGGGCAGCCAGCTCGCCATCCGCACCGGCCCGACCATCGTCCGCCGCTTCCTGCTCCTCTCGCTCGTCATCCTGTTCGCTTCCCTTATTTGGAAATATTATTTTGCGGGGTAAGAGAATATTGGAGGGGGGAAGGGGGAACTTTCTGGAGAAAG
>USCL01000278.1 GCA_900553145.1 uncultured Desulfovibrio sp. | reverse complement strand
GGAGGGCGCTTTTTATAAAAAGCGCCCTCCCCCGGTTCCTCCCTCATCTAGAGGGCTGGCCTTTTGGCGAAGTGTCCGGTAGAAGGGGCGTATACGCTTCAACACGCAAGGAAAATTCCGGAGCGAACGATGCATAAAACCATAGTGCGTTTGCTGGCTGCTTTTGGGCTCCTCCTGTGCTTTGCGCTGCCCGGCATGGCGGAACCGGCGGGCATGCCCCTCATTGCCGGGGCGGACACCGCCGGCGGGTACGCCGGGGATGTCCTCGTCAAAGTGCTCCCCGCATGGCAGCCCCCGGCCGGAGCCTCCGGCATAGTGACCATCTCTCTCCGCGTCGGCAGCGACGGGCGCCCCCTGTACTGCGAGGCGAGCCGCAAGTCGGGCAATGCCGCGCTCGACGAATCCGCCTGTCAGGCCGTCGTGCGGGCGGGGACGCTTCCCACGCCGCCGTATGGCGCCATTACCGAAGTCTACCTGACCTTTGTGACCGATCAGGGCGCGCTCAAGGGCACCGCGCCGCAAGGCCAGCAGGCCGCCGCGCCAAAGGAGCGCAGCTACGCCGAGGAAATCATGTTCCGGGCCAAGCCCTATATCCAGATCCCGCAGGGCGTCCACGGGGAATTCAGCGTGGAGTTGACCCTGCGCGTCAACGAAACCGGCGGGATCGAACAGATGTCCGTCTCCAAGTCCTCGGGAAAGGCCGAAGTGGACAACGCCGTCCTCACCGGGGTCATCCGGGAAGGGGTGATCCCACCGCGCCCGGTTGGTTCCGAGCCCCTGACGATGCGTCTCCTCTTTACCCTCAAAAACAATTGATCTAGACTCGCGCCGCGTAAGCAAAAGGTCTTCCGTGGCAAAAAAACGGAAGGCCTTTTTGCCGAAAAACCGGAAAGACCGATCCTGCGGGAGGACCTCCCGTTCACCCCAACCCCTTTAAAGGCATCATGAAACCATTTCGCCTGTTTTCCCAAGTGCTGCTTCTGCTCGGCCTTGTGATGATCTGCTCCGCCGGTTCCTCAAAAGCCGCCATGCAGATCGACATCTACGGGCCCGGTCAGAACATCGTCAATCTGGCCATGGCCGCCCCGCTCAGCACCGGCCAGCCTGCCCAAGGGCTTGGCAAGGAGCTCGACGGCGCCATCCATGACAACTTGAGCTTCCTGCCCTTCATGCGGCTGACGGATCCCAAAGCCGTCCTCGGCGGCACGGTCCTCCCCGGCTACCAGCCCCCGAACGTCGACTTCAAGCGCTTCCAGCTTGCGGGCGCCGACCTGCTCGTCACCGCGGGCTGGCCTCAGGGCGACAAGTCCGGGTCCACCGTGGAGCTGCGCGTCTACGAAACCTTTTCGGGCCAGTTCGTGTTCGGCAACGCCTACAGCGGCGTAACCAAGGAAGAAGTGCAGGATGTGGCCGACCGCTTCTGCGCCGACCTCATGAAGGCCCTCACCGGCCACGGCGACTTCTTCCTCGCCACCCTCGCCTTCGTGAAGAACAACGGCAAGAACAAGCGCGACGTGTGGATCACCAAGCCCACCGGCCGCAACCTCCGCAAGATCACCGATATCCCCGGCATCGCCATGTCCCCGTCGTGGTCGCTCGACGGCCGCTTCATCGTATTCAGCCACATGGACGACAAGAGCCACGCCCTCGGCGTATGGGACCGCCTGACCAACCGGGTCCAGCGCATCCGCTTCCCCGGCAACACCGTCATCGGCCCCACCTTCACGCCCGGCAACAAGGTCGCGGTGAGCCTCTCGACCGGCAAGAACCCCGACATCTTCATGCTCAACCATGCCTTCCAGAAGGAACGCACGCTTGAGGCCAACGGCACCATCAACGTGTCGCCGACCTTCGACGCCGCCGGGACCAAGATGGCCTTCACGTCCAACCGCATGGGCGGGCCGCAGATCTTCATGAAGGACATGGCCTCCGGATCCGTTTCCCGCGTGACCAAGCAGGGCAACTACAACACCGAACCGAGCATGAGCCCTGACGGGACGCTGATCGCCTTCTCGCGCCTCACTTCGGAAGGGAACCGCATTTTTGTGCAGGACCTGACCACCGGCACCGAGCAGCAGATCAGCTTCGGCCCCGGCAATGACGTGCTCCCCTCCTTCGCGCCGGACAGCTACTTCATCGCCTTCACCTCCAACCGGAGCGGCCCGAACCAGATTTATCTGACGACCCGTCATGGCGGCGATGCGAAGAAGGTCCCCACGGGCAGCGGGGACGCTTCGTTCCCCCGCTGGGGCGCCATTCCCCGCTAGCGGGCTTGACGGAAAAGGGGACGTTTTTTAGATAGGCGGAAACGGGCAGGCGCAGCCTTCCGCGACCGTGTTTTTCCCGTACGAATCTTCACGGGAAATCACTGAAATAGCCCCCCTACCAGCTTGACAATAAAGGTTCGCCGGAATAACCTTCAGCCCTTGCGTGTGTAGGGTAATATGCGCAAGGAAGAAGGAATTTTATCAACCGTTTTTCTGTGCGGGGAAACTCGCTCAGGAGGAAAAAGAGATGAACACTTTCAAACGTTTGGCTCTCGTTATGACTCTCGTTGTGGCTATGGGTGCTGGCTTTGGTTGCGCGAAGAAGCAGACTGGCGCTGACGTGGCTCCCGCCACCACCGCCGACGACAACGGCGCCGCCAACGCCGCCATCGAACGCGCCGCTCAGGCGATCACCGACGGCATCGTGTACTTCGACTTTGACAAGTCCGACATCAAGGCCGAATCCCGCGACATGCTCCGCCAGAAGGCTGAGCTCATGAAGGCGTATCCCAGCATCCGCGTGCGCATCGAAGGCAACTGCGACGCCCGTGGCACCCAGGAATACAACCTCGCCCTCGGCGAACGCCGCGCCCGCGCCGCTTACGAATACCTCGTCATGCTCGGCGTGAACCCCGACCAGATGGAAATGATCTCCTTCGGTAAGGAACGTCCCGCCGTTGAAGGCACCGGTCCCGCCGTTTGGTCGAAGAACCGCCGCGACGACTTCCGCGTTATCGCGAAATAAGTTTGCTTTCTGAGAACTCACGCCGCCTTACGGGGCGGCGTGAGCCGTAGCGGAGCGTGGCGCAGCTTGGTAGCGCACCTGGTTTGGGACCAGGGGGTCGCTGGTTCGAATCCAGTCGCTCCGACCAGAATATCGCAGAAGGATTCCTGTATCGCCGGAGTCCTTTTTTTATGCCCGGCGTTCTCCCGCCCCTCTCCGGCATCCCTCCCCGCCTGCCCCCTCCCGTTGATGGTCTTGAGCCCCGCTGCCGCCCTCCACCGCCTTCTCCCGCTGCCGCTCCCAGTCCCCTCGTGCTCCGCGCCGCGTGCACGGCAGCCTCGCCGCGTCCTTTCGCCCTCTCCCGGCGTTTATCACTGTGCCGCGCTCCTGCCCTTCCCCGCCCGAAGCCGGGCCCCCTTCCCGAAGCACCTCACGCCTCTCATCGAAACAATCATTGTTTCACCCCGTTACGCCTCCTATGCTTTGGGAAACGATACGTAACCGGAGGTTCGGGATATGCGTACTTATCTGAAAGCGTTCCTTTTTCTGGCTCTGGCGGCTTCCATTGCCTGCGCCGGGGCGAACTTCGCGCAAGCCGCTGAGGCAGCTCCCGCCGCTTCAGCCCAGAACGGCATGATGCCGCCCGTCAGCTCGTTCGACAACAACGCGGACTACCGTTCGCTGACGCCGGAAAAGCAGGCCAAATACAACGAAATCATCAAGGCGGCGGAAGAAGCCATGCTGCCCCTCCGCGAGCAGATGATGGCCAAGCGTCTTCAGCTCCAAACGATGGCGAGCATGCCCAACATGAATGAGGAAGCCATTGCCAAGACTGCCGCCGAGGTCGCATCGCTGCACACCCAGATGATCAAGGTTCACGACATGATGGCCGATCGCCTTGCCAATGAGCTCGGCATCTCCATCCAGCGCGGCACCTGTTCGGACGGGTATACGCCCTGCCCCATGCATCGCGGCATGATGCGCGGCTACCATCATCAGAACATGATGGGCGGCATGCCGATGATGCCTATGTATTGATTGAGGGAACGGAACGAATTGAGGGATGAGCCCCTTTAAAAAGGGGTCCATCTCCTTTCCCCTTCCCCAAGTCCCTCCCCTCACCCTCCTAAGCGTTTCGACTGGTGGGGAGGCGGCGTGACAGGAGTCCAGTGAAAACGGCAGACGGGCAGCCATCTTGCCTCAAAAAAGGCGGAGAAGCACCCTTCCCCGCCTTTTTTGATGATGGAGCGGCCATCTTCATACCGAAAAGGCTCTGTCATGGCATGTGATTGATGCGCATCCATAGCCTGTTGAATTGTCAATATTTTTTATTGACAACGCCACAACAGAGAAACTTCTCTTTCGTATCTAAAATTTTATGAAATAAAAATATCAATCGGTTACTGTGGCAACGCCATCGGAAAAATATTCCAATTGGTTGAGCCTGCAAAAGATATGCTTCTTTGGAGGGATCAAAACCCTCGAACCGTCGCTTATGCCTGTTCCTCCTCAGCCATAAAGGAAGTTTTCCTCACCCGCGCCGCTTCTGATAAAGCCCCAAGCCAAGGGAAATCTCCCCGTCTTTCTGTACACGGCATATATGGCCTTTTTACCCGGCACGCGGGCCGCCACCCTCTCCGAACGGAACGGGCTCCCGCCGCGCAACCTCCCCACCAACCGAAAGTTTTAGGGGGATGAGGGTGGGGTT
>USCL01000277.1 GCA_900553145.1 uncultured Desulfovibrio sp. | reverse complement strand
TGCGGCGAAGCGGGCATCGGGGTCGTGCTGGTCGCGACCGTGGCGGCGGGCGTCAATGCCGACCGCTTGTGGCCGCTGGTGGAAATGGGGCTGCGTCTGGGGCCGCATGTCCGGGGCGTGCACTTCCAGCCCCTGTCTTCGTTCGGGCGCTGCCCGTGGCGATCCGACGGCGCGCCGCGCGTGACGCTGCCGGAAATCGCCGTTGCGCTGGAACGCCAGTCGCAGGGGCAACTCCGGTGGTCGGATTTCCACCCGCCGGGCTGTGAGAACGCCTTGTGTTCCTTCAGCGCCGTTTACCGGAGAAACGGGGAAACCTTGGAGCTGGTGCAAGGCGCTTCCGCCTGCTGCGATTGCGGGGAAACGCCGTCCGCCGCCGAGGGGGCCCGCAAGGCCAAGGCTTTCGCCGCCCGGCATTGGAGCGCGCCGGTTTCTCCCGCCTTGGAGCAGTGTGGGGATGCCTTTGACCGCTTCCTCGCCTCCGCCGGGATGGAGCGGCGTTTCACCGTGTCCTGCATGGCCTTTCAGGACGCCATGACGTTGGATCTGGAACGGGTGAAGGGCTGCTGCATCCATGTCGTGAGCCCCGCCGGGACGTTGATTCCCTTCTGCTTGTACAACTTGACGGCGTTTGACGGGACGGCCCTGTACCGGGGGCGCGTGTGATGCGGGGCCCGTTTCTGGATGGCTGGATCGCGCGTTGCTGCGGGCTGGGCTCGGTGAGCCCGGATTCGCTGTTGCGGCATCAGTTGGGCAAAATCAACGAAGTGCTGCGGTATGCGGAGCGTAACAGCTTGCTGTACAGGCAACGCCTTGCGGATGTTTTTGAACGGCATGGGGCGGCGATCCGGGCCGGGGCATGGCCCGCCTCCCCGGGGGATGTGGCGCGGCTGCCGTTTACGTCGGCGAAGGACATTGAGGAAGGCTGGAAGCGTTTCGTCTGCGTCCCGCTGGACGGCATCGCCCGGATGGTGACGCTGAGCACGTCCGGCACGACCGGGGAACCCAAGCGGCTGGCCTTCGCTTCCGCCGATCTGGAGCGGACGCTGGATTTTTTCGCGCACGGCATCAGCGTGCTGGTGCGCCCCGGGGATACGGTGCTTATCCTGCTGCCGGGGGCGGATCGCCCTGACGGGGTTACGGATCTGCTCATGCAGGCGTTGCCGAGGATCGGGGCCCGGGGCGTTGCCGGAAACCCGGCGGCGGAACCGGCGGGCTTTCGGCGGGAACTGGAAACGTATCATCCCGACTGTCTGGTCGCCGCGCCGGGGCAGTTGCGGCGACTTCTGGGGGGCCATCCCGCCCCTCCCGGGCTCCGGGCCATCCTGTCGAGCGCGGAGCCGCTGCCGCAGGATCTGGAAGGGGCGCTTGCCGGTGCTTGGCATTGCGATGTTTTCGATCACTACGGCCTCACGGAAACCGGGTACGGAGGAGGGGTGGACTGCCCCGGCAAGCAGGGCTACCATCTCCGCGAAGGCGATCTGTTCTTCGAGATCGTCGATCCGGTTTCCGGCAGGCCCGTGCCCGACGGGACGGCGGGCGAGGTGGTCTTCACCACCCTGACGCGCCGGGCCATGCCGCTGATCCGGTACAGGACGGGGGACATGGCGGCCATGCTGCCCGGGCCGTGCGCTTGCGGGAGCCCGCTCAGGCGGCTTTCGCGGATCGCGGGAAGGTTCCGGATCGTCGGCGGCGGGGTGGAAACGCTTTCCCCGCGCAAGGGCTGGATGGAAGATTCCGGCTGATATGAGAGGGGGTTTCCTCCCGGCGGGCTTTGGGCTATGCTGGCTCCCGGTACGCCATTCGGGTGTTGCCGCTCAAACAGGGAGAGAACACCCCATGATCGCTTATCTTGAAGGGCGGTTGGCGGAAACGTGCGCCAACGCTTGCGTCGTCGTCACGGAAGGCGGCGTCGGTTATGAAGTCTATCTGCCGCAGCAGACGCGGCTCCAGCTGCCGGAACGCGGCGGCCACGTCCGCTTTTACATTTGCCACATCGTCAGGGAAGACGCGCAGGAACTGTTCGGCTTTGAAACATGGGACGAGCGGCAGACGTTCATCGTGCTGACGTCCATTTCCAAGGTGGGCGCCCGGACGGCGCTCGGCATCCTTTCCGCGTTCCGCCCCGATGACCTGCGGCGTCTGGTGCTTGAGGACGACGTGCTCGCGCTCACGCAGGTTTCGGGCATCGGCAAGAAAAGCGCCCAACACATTTTCCTTGAGCTCAAATACAAACTGAAAGTGGAAGACATGCCCGCGGCGGCCTCCTTGCAGCTGGGCGTGCCCGGAAGCGTTTACCGCGACGCGCTGACGGGGCTCGAAGGGCTTGGATACGCCGAAGCCGAAGCCGCGCCCGTTTTGAAGAACATCCTGCACGAAGAGCCCGATCTTGAAGTCAGCGAAGCCCTCCGTGCGGCCCTGAAAGCCCTTGCCCGCGAAAGGCAGAAGTAATGTCCGATTCTCCTATGACGTCATCATTCCTTCCTCCCGCAGACTTGGCGAAAGAACTGTCGGCTCCTGAATCCGGTTCCTCGGGCGACGAGAGCATCCGTCCCTCCCGTCTGGAGGATTTCATCGGGCAGGAGGAGCTGCGGGCCAACCTGCGCGTTTTCCTGAATGCCGCCCGCGAGCGCGGGCAGGCGATGGATCATGTCCTTTTTTATGGAAACCCCGGCCTCGGGAAAACCACGCTGGCCCAGATCATGGCCGCCGAGCTGGGGGTCAACCTGATTTGCACGTCCGGCCCGGTGCTGGAGCGGAGCGGCGATCTGGCGGCCATCCTGACCAACCTTTCCCGCCATGACATTCTCTTTGTGGACGAGATCCATCGGATGCCCATTGCCGTGGAGGAAATCCTGTACCCCGCGCTTGAGGATTATAAGCTCGACCTCGTGATAGGGCAGGGGCCTGCGGCGCGTACCGTCAAAATCGATCTGGAGCCGTTCACGCTCGTGGGTGCCACGACGCGCATTGGGCTGCTCTCTTCGCCGCTGAGGGATCGCTTCGGCATCATCAGCCGCTTGGAGTTCTACACGCCGGAGGAACTGTCCCGCGTGGTCGTCCGTTCCTCCCGGATTCTGGGGGTGTCCATCACCGAGGGCGGCGCGCTGGAAATCGGACGCCGTTCGCGGGGGACGCCGCGCATCGCCAACCGCCTGCTGCGGCGCGTGCGCGATTTCGCCGCCGTTTACGGCTCGGGCGTCGTGGACGAGGAACAGGCGTCGCACGCGCTCCGGCGCATGGACGTGGACGAAAACGGGCTTGACCAGATGGACCGCAAGCTGTTGCGCGTCCTTGTGGATATTTACGGAGGCGGGCCCGTGGGCGTGAAGACGCTGGCGGTGGCCTGTTCCGAAGAAGTCCGTACGATTGAGGATATTTACGAGCCGTATCTTATTCAATGCGGATTTTTGAAGCGTACCTCTCGGGGAAGGATGGCTACGGCAAAAGCGTATAAACATTTAAATATGCTCGGATAGCCGGAGAGATCATGCCCGTAGTCCAACCTCGAGTCGAATTGCTTGCCCACACGCCGGAACCGCTTTCGCTGGTGTATGCGGCGTTCCGTCAATGTTATCACGCCGGATTCGTGGCCGATATGTGGCCGCGCCTGCTCGCCGGGGAAATCGCCCGCGAAAAGCAGGCGGAGTTTGTGGCCTCCATCATTGCGTCCGGCCATGCCAGCCCGGTTGAGCACGTCAGCTTCACGTTCGCGCTCGGCGGCGTGTCCCGCGCCTTGACGCATCAATTGGTGCGCCACCGCATCGCCTCCTACTCCCAGCAGAGCCAGAGGTATGTGGACGGCTCCGATTTCGATTACCTGATCCCGCCGGAAATCCGGAAGAATCCCGAGGCGCTGGCCCGCTTCGAAGGGCTCATGCAGGAAATCGGTTCCGCATACCGGGATCTGAAAGGGCTCCTTGAAGCGGCCGGGCGTACCGGGTCCAAAGCCAATGAGGACGCGCGCTTCGTCCTGCCGCAGGCTACGGCGAGCAACATCGTCGTGACCATGAACTGCCGGGCATTGCTGAACTTTTTTGAGCATCGCTGTTGCCGCCGCGCCCAGTGGGAAATCCGGCATGTCGCCGATGGGATGCTCTCGCTGTGCCGGGGTGTGCTGCCCGAAGTATTCAGTGTCGCAGGCGCCAAGTGCGAGCGGCTGCGCTACTGCCCCGAAGGGGAAAAATTCTCGTGCGGGCGTTTCCCTGCCAAAGCATAGAGAGGGATATGATGGATAAGCTGATACTTGCCTTTTGCCGTCTCGGCTTTGCGGGGCTGTCTCCCATCATGCCGGGGACATGCGGTTCCGCATTGGCGGCCGTGCTGGCTCCGTTTCTGTTCATCCCGCTGCCGTTTGCCGCCCGGGTTGTGGTGCTTGTGCTTGTGTTCTGGATTGGCGGGATGGCCGCGACCCGTGGCGAGCGGCTCCTTGGCTATAAAGATCCGGGCGAGATCGTTATCGACGAATTGCTCGGCATGTGGCTGGTGCTCTTGCCGTTTTCCGATCCGGGATGGGCGAAGATCGGCCTTGCGTTCGTGCTGTTCCGTATTTTCGATATGTGGAAGCCGTGGCCCATCCATGCGTCCGAAAGCTGGCTGCCCGGCGGCTACGGCGTCATGATAGACGACGTCATGGCGGGCTTGCAGGCGCTGCTGGTCATGTGGCTGCTGCAGTTGGCCGGCTTTTTAGGCACCTGAGCGGTGTG
>USCL01000276.1 GCA_900553145.1 uncultured Desulfovibrio sp. | reverse complement strand
AGGAAACCGTCGCTGCCGTCCAGCAGGGCGGGATCAAAAATGACCTGCACGTGGTTTTCCGGGCGGTTGTCCAGACCGAGCCGCCTGCAGGCGTTCAGGATGGGGTCCTGCGGCTGGTTGTACACGTGGTGGCTGCTGATCCAGTACGGCCCCTGATCGGAACTTTTGGAAGGATCGCCGCCCACGGCGTCGGGGTTGACCCCGCTGTGCCCGCCCATGACGGCGCACAGGGCGAGCACGTTGGTCTGGGACTGGCGCAGCGCCTCGTTCACGCCCGCCAGCGCGTCGAGGAACACGTCCACACCCTTGTTGTGGTATTCATACCGCCCGGAAATGATGAAGATCCGGGTGTCCGGGGCAAGCTCGCGCCGCAGGAGGCGTCCCGCCGCGCCGAGGAGCTTCGCCCGCGCTTGCGCCGGAACGCCCCGTTCGGCGCTGTAGTCGGGGATGACGCGCATGTCGAGGCCGTTGGGCGTCACCACGTCCGGGGAACGGCCAAGGAAGACCGTGGCCTCGTCCGCCGTGATGCGGCTCACCGTGGTGAAGCAGTCGGCTTCGCGCGCGGAAGCCGTTTCCATCGAACATTTGGCGGTGATGTTGTAGGCCCCGGCTTCCATTTTGGGGTTGATCTGGTTCATCTGCTTGTAGATGTCGAACCCGGACCCCGCCATCGACCGGCCGAGCATGGTCGCGTGCGTCGTGAAGACCGTGCCGAGCTTCGGGGAACGCTCCTTCAGGTACATGAGGCCGCCGCCGCACATCCATTCGTGGAAATGCGCGAGCACCGGGCCGGAGACGGCCAGCGTCTGGCACGCCGCCTCGATCACCTCGCCGCACGCGGTACTGAACATGACGGGCTCCACATAATCCCACCCGCCGGAAATGGAATCGATGCCGTAACGGTTCCACAGGGAAAACAAAAGCTGCCCCTGATTGAACCGATCCCGGTAGCCCACAAGGATGACCTTGGGACGCCCCGGGATGTCCCAGCGCCCGAAACGGCAGGCCAGATTCCGCCGCGCCGTGATCGCGCGCAGCTCCTGCCAGCAGGCCTCGTCCGTTTCCTCAAATTCGGCATTGTTGCCCAAATCCGGGCCCAGCAGGTAGTAATTGTCCCCGAAAAGGCCGACGGCCTCCAAGGCCTTGCTGCTCACGACGGCGTAAATGCCGCCGACTTTATTGCAGACTTCCCAACTGACTTCAAAAAGCGTGGTGCGAGACATATCATACTGCATGCGGTTCTGCTCCCATGCCGCCGCGGACGGCTTCCGGGGTCCCCGGCAAGCCCAAGCGCCCGTCAGGCGCTTTCACGGACGGCGCTTTCCATTCTGCGGTCAAGGGGGGACGCCGCGTCAAGCGTAAGCCTGAAGTCGGCGAGGACATTCATGTAATTGATGTAGGCGTCGTACGGCGTGCCATACGGGTTGAAATAGCTGTGCACGTCGCCGTCCGAAAACCACTTGGTGGACATATAATAAAAATGGTCGGACGTTTGCAGACGCCGCCACGTGAGGAGCAGGCCGGGGTCGCCCGTGGCCTTCACCGCCTTTTCCAGCCGGTAGACGGACTCGATGGCGTCGCGCTGCATGTCGTTGCCGAGCCATGCGGTGAGATCGCGCTCGGCGTCCGCCCACGACATGAAGTGCGGCACGTCGAGGCTCGCCACCGGCTCGAACCGGGCCGCCGCCTCCGAGGGCGTGATGAACGCGAAGCCGGGCGTCCGCAGCATGACCTCGGGCAAGGCTTCCATAAAGGCGAAAATCCCGGTGGATTCCCACTGATGTTCGCCGAACGTCTCATAATCCATGAACAGGTTGATGAGATCCCCGGAGGCGTTGGCGGCCTGCGCCCAATCGGAAAACTTGTCCGCCGTAAGCGGGAATTCGGGCCATTGGTGGTTTGAAAACCGGAAGGCGATGTCGTCCGACAGCCGGTAGTTCTTGAGCAGGAGCTTGAGGCGATCGCACCCCGCCGGACGGTAGAGGAAATTCGGGCTGCGCCAGCCGAGCACGTGATCCGCGCCCTCGGCGAGCACGGCCTTGTAGCCCATGGCCTCCACGGCGCGCGCCAGATCGTTGTTGTAGATGAGTTCCGTATTGCGGAACACGCGGGGCGTCACCCCAAACAGGGCTTCGATACGCTTGTCATGCAGAACAACCTGCTCTTGGAACTCCTCCGGGGAAAACAGGAACGCCAGCGAGTGGTTGTAGGTTTCGGAAAGCAGCTCCACGCATCCGGTGGCCACCAGTTCCCGGAAGCTCTGGATGACTTCCGGCGCGTAGGCCTCAAACTGATCGAGCGCGGTGCCGGAAATGGAGAAGCTGACCTTGAACCGCCCTTCGTATTTGCGGATCAGCTTGAGCAGGAGCGCGTTCATGGGAAGGTAGCACTTGCGGGCCACCTTCAGCATGATGCCGCAGTTCGCGTCCTCGTCCTCGTAGAAGGAGTCCACGCCGATGTCGAAAAAGGTGTAGTGCCGCAGCCTGTACGGCTGGTGGACCTGAAAATAGAAGCAGAGTGCCGACATGTCATTCCCTCCCGGAAACGAGTTGCGCGTAGATGGCGTTCAGGCGATCGGCCACGTTTTCCCAGCGGATGGTCTTGAGCTCCTCGCGGCAATTCCTGACTTCCTCGGCGGCGAGAAACGGGTAGGACAGGATCGCGCAGATCTTGTTCGCCATTTCCCGGATGTCCCAAAAATCGACCTTGATTGCGTTCCGCACCACTTCGGCGACGCCGGACTGGCGGGAAATGAGCACCGGCACGTCATAGGCCATCGCTTCAAGGGGGGCTATGCCGAACGGTTCCGATACGCTCGGCATGACGTAGAGGTCGCTCATCGCGTACATGCGGTCCACCTCCTCGTCCATGAGGAAGCCGGTAAAATGGAAGTGGCTGCCGATGCGCAGCTGCGCCACCCGGCGAACCATGTTCGGCAGCATGTCCCCGCTGCCCGCCATGACGAACCGCACGTCCGGGATGCGGTCGAGCACCAGCTTGGCGGCCTCCACAAAGTAGTCCGGCCCCTTCTGGAACGTGACCCGCCCCATGAACAGCACCCGCTTTTCATGCGCGCAGCGTTCCGGCACGGCATAGGCATGATCCGCCTCGCTGCGGGAAACGGCGTTGTGCACGACCTCGATCTTGCCGCCCGGAATCCCGTACTGCCGCATGACCAGACGCTTGGTGTAATGGCTTACCGCCACCACCCGATCCGCCGCCTCAAGGCCCGCGCGCTCGATGCCCGCCACGGCCCGGTTCATGTTGTCGCCGCTCCGGTCATGCTCCAGCGCGTGGATGTGCGCCACCAGCGGCTTCCCCGTCAGCTTGCGGACAAGCATGCCCGCCGGGTAGGTCATCCAGTCGTGGACATGGATGACGTCGAAATGCGCCTTCCGGGCGATGGCCGCCGCGGCGCAGGCGTAGCGGTAGACCTCGCTCATGAGATCCGGGCCATAGCCGCCGTGCAGGCGCAGGATCGTTTCCTGCGTCGAGGAAAAGCCCTCCGCGTTCCGCTTCACCGACTGGAGCCGCTCCAGCTCGCGCCGCCGCTCGCCGTAGCTTTCCGGCGTGTCATAGGGAAACAGCAATGAGTCGACGTGCTCGATATGCAGCTTTTCGCGCCACAGAGCCCGCACTTCCTCGCTGATCCTGAGGTTCCGGGCCGTCCGCTCCAGCCGCGTGCCGGACGCCGAACACAATGACAGGCGTTCCCCCACCCGCACCGGGCCGTCCGACGGCGTCTGCGGCAGGACGAACAGGATTTCCGTGCCTTTCTTCGCCAGCGCCCGGCTCATGCCGTAGCACGCCGTCCCAAGGCCGCCGCTCTTGTAGGGCGGAAACTCCCAGCCGAACATCAGAACGCGCATCAGTTCCCTCCTTTCCGGGCATCAGCCTCCCACTCGGCATAAACGCCGGGAGCGGCCTCTTTGAGCAGGTACAGCAAACGCAGGCACTCGGCGACGCTCCAAGCCTGAGCGATGCAGCCGTTGGGGAGATGCGGCGGATCGCCGTCGAAAATTTCCGAAACCGACCCGATCCCGGCGTCGCCAAGGTGCTGGGCGAACAGGGGCCGTATGGTCCGCAGCAGTTCCCGCGCCGAGCCGGGCACGTCCCATGCCGCCCGCAGCACGGCCTCCCCATAGGCCCCCAGCAGCCACGGCCAGACCGTGCCCTGATGGTAGGCCCCATCGCGCTCCGCAGGGCCGCCCTCATACAGGGGGCGATAGCCGGGCGCGCTCGGGGCCAGCGTCCGCAGGCCGTACGGCGTAAGCAGGCAGCGCCGCACGCGGGAAAGCACGTTCGCGTAAAAGTCTTCCTCCAGCACCGGGTACGGAAGCGAAAGGGCGAAGAGCTGATTGGGGCGTACCCATGCCTCCACCTCGCCGTCGCGCCACACGTCCGCGAGGTAGTCGCCCCGCTCGTCCGTCACCCAGTAGCGTTTCAGGAATACGGAGCGCATGGCGGCCAGCCGTTCCGTCCGCCGCCACTCCGGCTCCCCAAACGTTTTGGCGAGGTTGTCCGCGAAAGCCAGCGCGTTGTACCACAAGGCGCTGATCTCGACGGGCTGCCCGTGGCGCGGGGTAACCGGGCGGCCGTCGGCGACGGCGTCCATCCATGTGAGCTGCGTCCCGGCATCCCCTACGGAAAGGAACCCCTCGGCGTCCGGCGTCACAAAAGGGACCTTGCCGCCGCCGTAATGCTCAATGATGTTCTTGATGACCGGCCAGCACCGTT
>USCL01000275.1 GCA_900553145.1 uncultured Desulfovibrio sp. | reverse complement strand
CCTCTTTCATGCGGGCTGAAAGAGGGGATGTGTGGCGTGTTTTGGAAAGGCGGGTTGCGGTTTTTTTTTGGGGAAAAGGGAACCGTATTTTTTAAGGGGCGGAAAGGGGGGAGAAGATGGGAGGGGGGGAGCAACAGGGGCTTGCCTCCCGTTGCTTTTTTCCTTACGACCTCAGGAAAAGAACATAATCTCCGAATCCCGCAGAATCGCCGGAGGGTTGGAGGGCAACGTCCTCCATTCCTCCGGCGGCACTGAGGGGGGTTGGGGGGAATTCGGTCCAAAGGGCGGCGAAGCCGTGGCCGTTGGGCGAGCGTGCGAGCCTTACGGGCATCGCACGCAGGGCGATTCCCCCAAACAGGGTCAAGGGGCGGTAGCCCCTTGCCGCCGGAGGCGTACCTCAATACGGAGCAACCATGTCTGATCACTTTCCGGCCTACCGGGCACACATGGAATACGTGTGCCTCGGCTGCGGGGCGCGTCACCCCATCGACGAATTGCTGTATACCTGCCCGAGCTGCGGGGGCGTGTTCCTGCTTGAGGACACCACGTTCGACAAGCTGAAGGAACACGACGGCGCATACTGGCGCAGCCTGTTCGACAGCCGGGCCGCAACCCGCAATACGGCCCTGCGCGGCGTTTTCCGTTTTTACGAACTCATGGCCCCGGTGCTGGAGCAGGAAGACATCCTGTACCTCGGCGAAGGGAACACCCCGGTCGTGGACGGCGCCCCCGAGCTCCAGAAGAAGCTGGGTGCCTCCTTTGCGTTCAAGAACGACGGACAGAACCCGAGCGCGTCCTTTAAGGATCGCGGCATGGCCTGCGCCTACAGCTACCTGCGGGCGCTGGTCCGCAAGCACGGGTGGGATGAAGTGCTGACCATCTGCGCTTCAACCGGGGATACCTCGGCTGCCGCCGCCTTGTACGGCGCGTATGTGGGCCATCCCATCAAAACCGCCGTGCTGCTGCCGCAGGGCAAGGTGACGCCCCAGCAGCTTTCCCAGCCCCTTGGTTCCGGCGCGACCGTGCTCGAAGTGCCCGGCGTGTTCGACGACTGCATGAAGGTCGTCGAGCATCTGGCCGAAAACTACCGTGTGGCCCTGCTCAATTCCAAGAACAGCTGGCGCATCCTCGGGCAGGAATCGTATGCCTATGAAGTCGCCCAGTGGTTCAACTGGGACTTGGCGGGCAAGGTCCTGTTCGTGCCGGTGGGCAATGCCGGGAACATCACGGCGGTCATGTCCGGCCTGCTCAAGATGCGCCGCCTCGGCATCATCTCCGAACTGCCGCGCCTGTTCGGGGTGCAGTCCGAACACGCCGACCCGGTGTGGCGCTACTACAGCAAGCCCAAGGCCGAGCGCGTGTACAATCCCGTGGCCGTCCGCCCGAGCGTGGCGCAGGCCGCCATGATCGGCAACCCGGTGTCCTTCCCCCGCGTGAAGAAGCTTGCCGACGCCTATGAGGCCGCCGGCGGGGAATTCGGCGTGGTGCAGGTCACCGAGCAGGCTATCATGGACGCGACCGTCATCGCCAACCGGCACGGGCATATCGTGTGCACGCAGGGCGGCGAATGCCTTGCCGGTTTGCTCAAGGCCCGCGAAGAGGGCAGGGTGGCCGCCGATGAAAAGGCCGTGCTCGATTCGACGGCGCACGCGCTCAAGTTCTCGGGATTCCAAAATATGTACTTCACCGACACGTTCCCGCCGGAATACGGCGTGAAGCCTGACGCGAGCCTTGCCAACCGTCCTTCGCTGGTGGTCGATGCCGCCGAGAAGGCGCGGCTCTCCGCCGAGGACTTTACGCGGGTCGCCGCGAAGGCCGTCGCCGGCCGCTTGGAACTTGCCGGAAAATGATTATCGTCTGAATAGGGCGGTGTCGAAACAGGAGAAAAGCCGCTGTCCGGGGCAGCCCCGGCGACGTGCCGGGACAGGGGCCGCAAGGCTTTCCCGCCGGTTCTCAAAACACTTGACACCCTCCTGTTCGGACGCTAAGGCAAGGATGACGGCACGACAGTGCCAGTGGTTGAGAAACTCAGGATCGTTTTTTGATCCAAAACTTGGAGGAAATGACAATGTCTTGGAATGTTACTGTTGACGCTGACAAGTGCGTGGGTTGTGGCGAATGCGTGGACGTGTGCCCCGTTGAAGTGTACGAAATGACCGACGGCAAATCCAGCCCGGCCCATGCCGAAGAATGCCTCGGCTGTGAATCCTGTGTCGAAGTGTGCGAACACGACGCCATCAACGTTGAAGAAAACTAAGCAGTAAAATGCCGCCGTCCGCGATCGTGATTGCGGGCGGCGGTTTGTGCGAGAGGAAGGAGCTTTTTTTCAAGAGGCCCCTTCCTTTTTTTACACTCTTACCTATTATAGATCCTATGATCAACATCATGCCCGAGCTTACCCCTGTGTTCACTGCGTACGAGGCACTTGTTGCTGAAGCCGACGCGGTGTTTGCCCGCGTTGGCGAGATGCACCCGGACTGCGTGACCTGCAAGCCCGGTTGCAGTGATTGCTGCCACGCCACGTTTGACCTTTCGCTTGTCGAAGCCATGTACCTGAACGCGAAGTTCATCGAAAAGTACGACTTCGGCCCTGAGCGTTCCCGTATCCTCGAGAGCGCCGGGAATATGGATCGCAAGCTGACCCGTATGAAGCGCGACTATTTCCGTGAACTGCGCGACGCCAAAGCCTCCGAAGAAGCCATGGGGCACATCATGGAAGAGGCGGCCAAGGCCCGCATCCGGTGTCCGCTGCTCGATTCGGACGATCAGTGCGTGCTCTATCAGTACCGCCCCATCACCTGCCGCCTGTACGGCATTCCTACGGCGATCGGCGGCAAGGGGCACGTGTGCGGCCTGTCGAATTTCGCTGCCGGCGTCAGCTACCCGACCGTCCATTTGGACAAGATTCAGGAACGGCTGGACCGCCTCAGCATGGAGATCCGGGATCGCGTGCAGTCCCGGTTCAAGGAACTGCATGAGGTGTTCGTTCCCGTGTCCATGGCGCTTCTCACCAACTACGACGGCGCCTATTTGGGCATAGGCCCGGCGCCCAAGGAGTCTTGATGATTTCCGCCACCATGTTTCGAGACAGCACCAAGCAGGAGCTGACCGAGGAGCAGGAACAGCTCAAGCGCGAAATTTACGAGCGCATGAATCCCCGCCGGAGGAAGTTCATCGACCGCATCGGCTACGATGAGTGGGATCCTTTCCAGAAGCCCAACGATCCGATGGACATCCGCGTCGATCCGAGCAAGCGCACCACGCAGCAGCTGTTCCGCGGCTTCATGCATTCGCTCGGCGAGCGTACCGAGGGCAATGATTTCAATAAAGGCGCTCTCGACTGCGCGCTCGGGATTGTGAACAGAGACGAACGCTACCTCGGCATCTACGAGTTTTGCGTATGGTATTATAAACTCCTGAAGAAAGAGGGACTGATCGATGAAGGACCGGTACGAGAATCTTGACGAGTACATCGCCGACCTGCGGGCCGCGCTTAGCCAGAACGACGCTTGCGCCAATCATCATTACAATCTTGGCGTGGCCTTGCTCAGCAAGGGCGACTTTGTGGCGGCGGAAGAATCGTTTCTCGCCGCGGTCCGCAATTCGTCCCATCTCGCCGAAGCCTATGTGCAGCTCGGCGGCATCTGCCTGCACCGCGGGGATCTCGAAGGCTGTCTGCGCTACAACGAGGAAGCGGCCAATTGCCGCGCCAAGTTCCCCGTGCCGTGGAGCAACATCGGCTTTGTGCACCTGCAGCGCGGCGAGCCCGAAAAGGCCATCAGCGCCCTGCAAAAGGCCCTGAAATGGGATTCCGAATTCATTCAGGCGATGGCGACTCTCGGCGCCGCCTACTACATGAACGGCCAGTATGACGAGAGCATCGAAATCAGCGAAAAGGCCATTGAAAAGCAGCCCGGCTTCGCGCCCGCATGGAACAACCTGTCCCTCGCGTGGTTTGAAAAGGGCGATTACGACAAGGCCGCCGAGTACGCTGAAAAGGCCGCCGAGTTCGGTTTCGAAGTGCGTCCCGAATATCTTGAAGAACTCGCCGCGCACCGCAATAAGTAGCGGAAAGGGTGAATGAAGGCCGGGGGAGGGGCTTTTTAAAAAGGCTCTGTCACAGTAAACGATTGATACTTTATTTCATAAGATTTTAGAGAGATACTAAAAGGGCTTTCTTTGTTGTGGAGTTTTTCAATAAAAACCATTGTAAATTTCACATGTTATGGATGCGTATCAATCAAATGCTATGACAGAGCCTTTAAAAAAAGCCCCCTCCCTTGCCCCCCTCCGCAAAATATTGACTGGTGGGGAGGCCGCGCGGCAGGAGTTCCTGCTTTGAAAAAAGGTTCCCGGAAGAGTCCGGGAACCTTTTTTATTGGCTCTGTCACAGTAAATGATTGATATTTTATTCCATAAGATTTCATATAGATACAAAAGGGGATTTCCTTCGCGTAGAATTCGTTAGTAAAAAATATTGCAAATTCAATATGCTCTGTGTGTGCATCAATCAAATACTATGACAGAGCCTTTTATTGAATAGGCCATGCGGTTTCCTCAAGAAAAGGCAATTTGTTCGTGGCCGCCATCTGGTTCAATAGACAAGGGGGGGGACGGCATGCCGCCCTCCTTGTCATCCTTTTTTCCCCGGAACCGTCAACAGGGATTCGATAAGGCCGAAAGCCTTTGAAGAGGGAGGGCGGCCCGTTGGCGGGTTTGTGGAAGGGAGGGAAAACTTTCTTCAGAAAGTATCTCCTTCCCTTTCATAATACACACACACACACACAC
>USCL01000274.1 GCA_900553145.1 uncultured Desulfovibrio sp. | reverse complement strand
GGGCGGCACTACTGTCATACTCACTGGTATATGCCCTGCGCAAACCTTTTACAGCCACCACCTTTGACTCCATTTCATACATCCTTGCCTCCGTGGTTCAGAACAACGTGACCGAGGAGCCCATGCGCTGGAACCGGCTTTTCTGGGCCTTTACGTTGTCGATCATGCCTTCGATCCTCCTGTTCATGGGGGGGCTCGCAACCCTTCAGACCGCCGCCATCGTCGGGGGCTTGCCTCTTTTGATCATTGCGGTCATGCTGATGCTCTCCGCCGTCCGGGCCGCTTCTTTGGATCTTGCGCATCAGGAGGGGTACGA
Source organism: uncultured Desulfovibrio sp. (assembly GCA_900553145.1). Lineage (GTDB taxonomy): Bacteria > Desulfobacterota > Desulfovibrionia > Desulfovibrionales > Desulfovibrionaceae > Bilophila. The sequence goes on along the minus strand of USCL01000274.1, from coordinate 4,498 downwards.
GTCCCCCGAGATCAACATTGAGGTCTTGCCCGATGTCGATCCGTGGTCGCGTGAGGGGGTGGCCCTTGCCCGCTTCGAGCAGCTCAAGGAAGCGGCCATGGGCGCTGCGGAGGCGGAACGGAATGCGTTGGGTGCCGTTTATCAGTTAAAGAAGTCCATCCGTTCAGCTGCGCTCGCCAAGGGGAATGATGCCGAGCTGGGAGACGCCCCGCAGGAATTGCTGGATGAGCTGCAGCGCCTCACGAAAATGGCGCTGGACGCCAAGGAACGAAAACTGGCGGCATCGGAAAAGGCTCAGCAGGCGCGCGTCGAATTCGATGCGCTCATGCGCTCCCGCCCGATAGACGCTCCTTCCGTGGAAGCCTGATAGGCCAAAGGCTCTATGGGGCTGCCTGATGATATGGAAAAGAGGTGGAGGCTATGTCTAATCCGCGTAATGGAAGCGAGGGCGGTAGGTTCCGCATTTCGGCGCGTTCGGCCGCATACCTTCAGGTGGCCTGTTCCCTTTTGATGCTTTTTCCCCTGCTGGGATACGGGCTTTTCTCCGAATGGCAGCTGGCGCTAAAAGAGCAGAGGGAGCGGATAAGCCATACGATCAGTGTGATGGCCGCCCGCCAGGCGGCCCTGACCAGAAGCACTGAATCCTTGCTCTTGGCTTTGAGCCTCTCTCCTGAAGTGGAGGACGGCGATCCTTTGGCCCTCTCCGTCTTCCTTTCACGTTTCACCTCCCGGCAGAGGGATTATGTCGGCTTTGCGATGTTCCGTCCTGACGGGCACAGCGTCGCCAGCGTCCTTGACGGCAAGGCGTATTTTGTACCGGAAGAGACCATACGTACCCGCAATTATTTTCAGAAGACGGCGGCCAGAGGACGGTTTTCCATCGGTGAAACTTTTCCTTTGAACGACGGGCGGGTTGTTTTGCCCATGGCAATGCCCGTGCTGGACGAAGGTGGGGGAATCCGCTTCGTCCTTATGGCCCCGCTTTCCACGGGGTGGTTGGAGGAGCTGGCCCGTGGGCTCTTGCCCAGTAACGGAGAATCCCTTTTTTTATTTGACGCGGGGTTTAACTGCCTTTTCCCGCAAGGGCAGACGGAAAAGAGTGCGTTTGTCTCACAGGATTTTTTCGTACGGCAGATTCTCCCGCGAGCCGCCGATACCTTCCCGGAGATGTCCCCGGGCAGCAGGGCAAAAACGTTTTCCTTTGCAGGGCCTGACGGCAATGGGTATGTCGGGGCCATAGCCGCATTGCGTTTGAGCAGGGATGATATCCCTTACCTGTATATCTGGGATTTTGAGAAGCAGTTCACTTGGCTGGACTTTGGGTGGAAACATTACCCTATCCAGATCACCGGCTTTATCGTTATCCTCTTGTTGTCCTTTTCCTTGGCCAGAATTGCGGGAAAGGTTTTCTTTACTGATGGCCTTGAGAAGATGGCTGATGTTGCGGAGCGCACGCGAAGCGATCTCTCCCTACGTGCCCAGCCGGTTCGCGGTTGCCGCGAGATCGGAGTACTGGCGGGGACGTTTGATCGAATGCTGGATACCATACAGGAAAATACCGAGCAGTTGCGAGGGCAGTCCTTGCGCGATCCCCTCACAGGTTTATGGAACCGCCGCCATTTTTTGGAGGCCGCAGTCAAGGAAGTGGAGCTTGCCGCAAGGCACGCGCTCCCGCTGGCCCTGGGCATGGCCGATATAGATCATTTCAAAGCGGTGAATGACAACTATGGCCACCTGGCGGGGGATGAGGTCCTGCGGCGGATAGCGTCCCTTTTTCAGAAAACCCTGCGCGGAACGGATATCGTGGCACGTTTTGGGGGAGAGGAATTCGTTCTTTTGTTCCCGCACTCCACGGGTAGGGATGCGGCGATGACGCTGGAGAGGGTCCGCCGGATCTGTGCGGATACAGAAATACTGTATGGGGATCAACGCATACGGGTTACTGTGAGCTTTGGAGTCTCGGAATTCGCAAGAGAAGAGGGGCAGGCGGGCGCGCTGGACCTCAATTCCATGATTTCCAACGCCGATTCGGCGCTGTACAAATCCAAAAATGATGGGAGAAACCGTGTCACCGTGTGGGAGCGGGATGGGAGGGAATGAGCCCGTTCTCAAGGCAGTGAGGCTGGCATGAGGGCATACCTACAGATGGGGCCGCTCGCCAGAGAAAAATGTTTTGTTGCCTTTCGTAGGTTGGGTGATGGAATCAAACCACCGTGGAAGGAGCCTTGCGGTTGGAGCAGTGCGCTCTGGGGCATAGCTGGCAGTTATAGTATTTGGTGTCGGTCTGAAAGAAGATGCCTGAGACGCTGAACTCAGGTTTCATAAGCATACTGGGGAGAAGGGTTATCCCCAGACTTTCGGAAACTGGGGCCATGAGCTGGAAGAATTGGGCTTGTTCCGAAAGGGGCCAGGCCTCCAGCGAACCGGGGTTCATCGCTGAAATTTGGCTGATGCCATATTGTTCCAGTATTTTCTTCTCCAACAGAGATCTATACTGCCCGACGATCGCTTCCCGGAGCGTGTATACAAATATTTGATCAAGCAAATCAAGGGAAAGGCTCCATTCCGCCAATTCCGTCCCCTCAGTGATCAGATAGGGGAAAATGCGGCTTCTTCCGGTGAGTTGCTGGCGCAGCAAGGAGCTGGTAAAGGTGACGCCTTCGATTTGCACTTGGTCCTTGTTTAATACATCTAGGCTGCACATTTTGAAAGCGGCTTTTGGGCGCGCTCTGTTTGCGGCTTCCTTTGCCAGTCGAACCAAGAGCTCCAGTGCGTTTCCTTCATTATGGGAAATGTCCAGCTTGCACTTGATAGGCTCCAAGTCGAATGCTATAGGAATTTGTTCAATGATAAATGTATATTGATTTATTTCTTGTTTCCTATATACGGTTCTTTCCATGGATTGAAAGTCCGTCTGCTCAAAGATGGCCTATGGATGAACCCGGAAACTTCGGTGTACCACCCGGCGGAAGTTTCCGGGTATGATCTAGGCTCGGGTCTTTTCCTTTTTGGGATCATAGACAGGGAAGGGGACAATAACTGCTCCGCATTTGGAACCGTCTTTGCGTTTTACTACAAGACGGGTGCCAATGGCAGCATGGAGAGGTACGATGCGCGACCAGGCCAGCGACTTGCCAAGCATACTCGAGTACGCCGGCGCGCCGTTCACCGTGCCGACCCTGATATCTCCAACAAGAAGCTCTTCTCCTCCTTCAAGCGCATGGTTGATATCGATTTCAATTCCACGCAGCATAAAGCGTTCCATCCCTTCGGCAGCACGAACGGCATCTTTGCCGCGGTAATCGGCTTCCTTATTTTTATTTACAGCCCACCCCAGCCCGGCTTCCCATGGTGTCTGTTCCATGAGATCGTAGCGCCGCCATACAAGTCCAGCCTCCATACGCAAAGGGAAAAGGCTGTCCAAAGCACAGGGGAGGACACCGTCTTTTTTCCCATACAGCAAAATATTATCCCATATATCCGGTGCCGTATCTGGCGTGGCAAAAATTTCATAGCCGCGTTCACCGGAGTACCCCGTGCGGGAAATGACGCAGGGGCATCCAAAAAGGGTTGTCCGCACATGGCGGAAATATTTTAGCGCGGGAAGATCGGATGGCGTGTGGGGAGCTAGGATGCCGCATGATTTCGGCCCTTGCAGCGAGATCAGATGCACGCTGTCGTCAACATCAATCTCGGCGTCCAGCCCCTGTGCGGAGGCTTCCACCATCTTGCGTGCACAACCATCACCATGAAATACTATGTATTCGTCCTTTCCCAAATTGAATACAATGCCGTCGTCACAAATGGTTCCATCATCGCGCAGGAACGGGCCGTATTTCGATTGGCCCTCGGTCAGTTTTGAGATATCGTTGAGCATGGCATGGTTGATGGCTTTGCAGGCATCCTTGCCGCGTACATAGAACTTCAGAAATGCCGTCAGATCATAAAGGCCAGCGGCATGGCGCACTGCGTCGTGCTCTTCCTCCACACTACTGGTGCCATACGTCATTGGAACAGCCATGCGGATATATTCTTTGAATTTACCTCCAAGATCCTTGTGACGGCAGGTCAATGCAGAGGTGCGCTTAATGTTTGTGAGCATAGTGGATCTCCTATTGTGGGAAGCAGCACAGGTTATAGTTTCAACGTCATGATTCATGACTAAAATTTGAGTATATCAGAGATGTTTATCCAAAAAAGTAGCTTACACTAAAATCTACGAGTATCTAGGCGGGAATAGTCTGAGTTTGCTGGGTTCCCCAACAACAGCTAATTCCGGGAAAATTCTATGCGTTCGCATTGCCAGGAGGATCCGAATCTCGTAAGTGTGACTTAGCGGATGATGCGCGAACTGTAAGATGAAGGAGCTTTTGCCCGGCTGGCGTTAATCTTGGAGCATTCTAGCGGGGGTTCCTTTAGGCGGTTCTCATGCACATTTTGGGGGAGATTGGGCACAGTCATTTTGTTTCTTGGTGCGGTATCCCTATTTGGCTGGCAG
>USCL01000273.1 GCA_900553145.1 uncultured Desulfovibrio sp. | reverse complement strand
AGCCTCATGCCAGCCGCGTCATTGAGACGCTTCCACAGCTTGCTCCGGCACTGTTCGAACTGCTCGAAGGGGCTTTGAGGAGGAAGGCATGACGGATACCTGTCGACTGTGCCGCCTTGGGCTTTTGACGAGGATGCCGCTGTGCCTTGGAAAACACGCCGAATGGGATGACGATACTGCCCGCCAGTGCCGTTTGTCTCGTTTCATAACCAGATAGAAAAGGAGGAACATATGAGCTGGTCTGCGTGGATCGCTGTTGCCATTGCCGTACTCGAAGTCATCCGTGAGGAATCGGATTAAACGAAAAACGAGGAGCACCCGATATGTTCGGGTGTTCCTCTTCATGTTCATCAGAAGTTTTTTTGAGCTCGCAGTGCTGTTCGGAAGGCTTGCCAATCCTCCGTTTTATGGATACGGTCTGTGCAACAAAAGCAACCAGACGGGCATAAAGTTTAATGAGTTAGGTGGGTTAATCCTGAATCTCCCCCTCTCCGCCATAAATTTCAAGGGCTTGTTGAATTTCAACAAGCCCTTTTTTCGTACCTCAATCGCCTTCATGCGTGATGTCCTCAAAAATGCCTGCGGCCTCCCTGTCGACGCCTAGGTCATGCAGATAGATCTCTGTAGTGCGGATGTTCATGTGTCCAAGCACCTTTTGCGCCCGGCGCGGGTCTTTGAGATGTGTAGCCATGAAGTGGCGCAGGCTGTGGGCCGCAAAGAACGGTATGCCCGCCTTCTCGCAAAGGCGCTTCATAAGATATTTGATGCGCGGCGTGGTACGCGGGTAGGGGAGGCCCGTTCCGGGGCTTCAAAAACGAACCGCTCATTTTCGCGCAAAGCATAGAGACGGAACAACACCCCGTACAGAGTAGGGCTCATGGCAATCGTGCGTGATTCCCGGTTCCCGCCCCGGCGTTTGCTTGTCCACAGCCGGACGATCCTGTTTTCCAGATCGACATCTTCCCACGCCATTTCGCGGATTTCGGAAATGCGCCCCGCCGTGTGGAGAAGGCAGAGCAGGAAATCCCGCTCGAACCCGGTCGCGCAGGACATGAGCTTGGCAACGTCACCTTTCGGCGGGATGTATTTCACAGCCTGCACTGTGGCGAAAGGCTCCGTCTGGCGTGCGATATTGATCGGAACATATCCCTCTCGTGCGGCCCATGAGTAAAGCGCGGATAACTCGATACGGTATCCCCAGCAGGCATGGCCCGGTATGATCGATATCCTCCGCAAGCAGAAGGCGACACCTTCCGTTGCCCGTGACGCGGCCCCCGTCGGGCGCATGTCCGGCAGTTTCGCCGGGCTTTCCAATATCACCATTGCCGAATAGGAGGCACACCATGCCTTTGCAGTCTCAAGTCAATCTCTCCGTCGCTCCCGGCGTCGCGGGCGACAAAGCGACGCCCGACCAGAGCATCTACACCCCGCTCAACCCTCTGGCGGCGGTGGCCCTCCCTGTGGGGCGCTTCGTCTTCCCTGTCGTGGATTCCGGCGTGATCGACAATACGCGGGCCACCAACGTCGCGGGCACCGCCACCGCCGTGCTCGGCTTCGTGGAACGTGTCATCAACTACGTGAACTATGAAATTTTCTCTGACGGTACCCTGACCGTCCCGGAAGGCTCGAACCTCACCGTGGCCGTGAAGGGCGACTATTGGGCCGTTTCCACGACCAAGGCCACGGTGGGACAGGCCGTCCTTGCCTCCACCGCCGACGGCTCCATCAGCACCGGGACCCCCGACGGGACGCACCTCGATACGGGGTGGGTCGTCAAGACGCCCGGCGAAATCGGCGAGCCGATCATCATCAGCAACTGGGGCCCTGTGACTGCGGCCGCCGGAGCGTAGGAGGTACTACATGAATCCGACTTTTGAACAGGCCAAGCGCTACGGCTTCATCTTCCCGGGCGCCCGCATGTGGGCAACCCCGGAGAACCGCGCACGCATCGCGCAGGACGCCGCGCTCATCACCACGCCGAACACGACCGTCCCCGCAGAGCTTCTGGCCTATATCGACCCGATGGTCATCGAAATCCTGACCGCGCCCCGGCGCGCCCGTGAAATCTTTGGTGAAGAGAAGAAGGGCGACTGGACGACCCCGTACATGAAGTGGCGCGTCGATGAAATGACCGGAAAGACCGAACCGTATTCCGACTATGCCAACGGCACGACTTCGGGTGTGAACTCCGAATGGCAGACCCGCGTGCAGTACGTCTTCCAGACGTCCATCACCTACGGCGACTTTGAAGTGGACATGTCGAGCACGGCCAAGGTCAACCTCGCGGCTTCCAAACAGCGCGCGGCCGCCAACGTCATCGACATCGACCAGAACCGCTTCTACCTGCGCGGCGTCGCGGGCAAGGAAATATACGGCATCCTCAACGATCCGAATCTGCCCGCCGCCATCGTCGCGGCGGCCACGGGCGAGGGCGGCTCCACGAAATGGGCCGATAAGACCACCACGCAGATCTACAACGATATCCTCGCCCTGTTCGCCAAGCTCACCGAGCAGTCCAGCGGCCTCATCGACAAGGACACCCCGCTGAAACTCTGCCTGTCCCTCGAAATGGGCGTGCGCCTCGGCGCGGCCACCGACTTCAACGTCTCGGTGCTGGATATGCTGAAGAAGTATTTCGGAAGCGTCAGCATCGTCACCGTCCCCGAGCTGCACAGCATGACCGCTGGGGAAATCATGTTCCTCATCGCCCCCGAAGTGAACGGGCAGCGATCCGGCACGCTGGCCTTCGGCGAAAAGATGCGTGCCGGCCGCGTCGTGCCCGACCTCTCCAGCTTCCGCCAGAAATTCGTCGGCACCACCTACGGCGGCATCGTGCTCATGCCGTTCGCCTTCGCGCAGATGACCGGCATGTAGAACCGCGGACGTACTCGCCACAAGAAAGCCCCAACCGCCTGTTTACGGTTGGGGCTTTATAAGGATTTTTCTTGGCCTCAGAGAATCATATCCGGGCGCATCAGAAGATGCCGAGGGCGCAGTCCTTCAGTTGCACGATGGCTTTTCCTCCTTTCCGCAAAGTACATGCCATGTATAACATATCGCCCTTTTTGATTGTGCTCATGTAGGGTGTCATCTCGGGGAGCAGCTCGCATGAAAATTCCTTGAAGGCCCCGGCCGTGATGGACAGCTCAGGGGCGTTGTTGAACGCTCGGCCGATTGAGGCGACCTTGCCCCGCAAGACGATCATTTTCCCCCGGTATTTTTCTTCAGCCGCAAACAGGTTGTTTTCGAACTCCTTATGCAGGGCGGGGGCATCGGCGGCGTGGGAGAAGGCCTCGTAGAGCCCCTTCACGTTTTCCTGCCGGTCGGTCGACTTCCCCACATGCTTCATGGCATTCTCGATGGCTCCGATGGCGGCCTTGAAATGTCCTTCCTTCGCCTCGATAGCCGCGAGGACTTCATAGCCCGCGGCGTTTTTTTCAAGGGACAGAGCCTTGCCGATATCCTTTCTCGCCTGTTTCGTATTGCCGGTGATCTTGTTGATGTTTGCGATATTCACATAGGCCATGCTTCTGACGAAAGCGTCGTTTCCGCCGTCCTCCTCCAAGGGCCTGAGCGCCCGGATAGCCTCTTCTGCGCTGGATTTATTCGAAAAATAATCAATGGCGATGTTCGCCACGTCCTGCCCAGTGGCGGCATGGGCCTCAAAGCATAGCAGCAGCGCCGCAAGCATGATGCCCGCGAAAGGCATGAACCGTTTCATGATGCTCTCCGGTTTGGGTTGGATTCCGCTTGCCGGTTATGGATGCGGTCGGGAAAGAGCCGCAGGCCATCGCCCGGCATGCTTTCGCCTTTCTTCCCGAACCACAGGCCGCTCGGAAAGTCAAGGCGGGAACAGGGGCCACCTTTTCACGCCCGCAGCGTGCGCGCCGCCCTGAAGCCGGGCTGTCCCGCGCATCCGTCAGGAGAACCTTGTTCACGGTGCGTTTCTCCCGTGCCTTCTGCCATGATGACCAAAACAACGACGGAGGTTACAGCATGGCAAGACAAGGAAAGAAAGAATCCTGCACGAGTACGGAGCAGGGCGCGGCGCAGGCAACGAAAATTGATGCCGTCATGGTGGCCCTGAACCGTCCCTCGGGCATCGTCTTTGATCTGCCCGACGGCTGCAAAGTACTCATCGAAGGCAACGCCGCCAGCCTGCGCGGAAAGGAAAAAGGCGTGCTGCCCGTGGGCGCGTTCGGGCTGACGAGGGTGAATGCCGACGATTGGGCGTACATCGAAAAGACCTATGGCCCGCACATGGAAATCTTCAAGTCCGGGCTTATCTTCGCGCAGGCGCGCAAGTCCGACGCCGTGGACGAGGCCGACGAAAGGGCGGAACTGCGCAACGGGCTGGAGCCCGTGGACGTGGAGAACGACCCCAAGGCGCAGACCGAACCGCTCCAGAGCAAGGCGGGATTCTAACCCGTGGCTGTTGTTGTCTTTGACCCGTAGGAGTTTCGGGATGCCTACCCGTGGGAAGCCTCGCTCGGTTACCTCGCCGGATGCCACGTTATGGGGAGCGATGGGGCCGAGTATATCGCGCTGCAGGCTTCAGGGCCCGATGTGCCCGGCGTCGGCCCGAAAGACCCGGCAGCGGAAGCGAACCGCGCATACTGGATTTCGCTTGCGGCTTTTGTCCAGGGCGGCCTTGTCCCCGATACGCGCAGGGTCATAGCGGGTACGGGCTTGACCGGAGGCGGTGCGCTCTCTGCGGATGTGACGCTCGCGCTTGCAACGAATATCATCGACCTGATCAACGGTGCCGTACAGCGTACCCAAAAGGTAAACGCCGGAACCGGCATGACCGGGGGCGGCCCGCTGTCCGGTGACGTGACGCTCAGCG
>USCL01000272.1 GCA_900553145.1 uncultured Desulfovibrio sp. | reverse complement strand
CGGAGCCCCCGCCATGCTTGACGTGGCCAAGGCCCGTCCCGACGGCTACACCTTCGGCTTCCCGGCCATCGCCACCTTCTCCACCACGCCGCAGATCAAGAAGACCGGCTATACGCTGGCCGACTTCCGCGCCGTGGTGCAGATCACCAACATGTGGCTGAGCCTCGCCGTGAACGCCGATTCCGGCATCAAGACCATCAACGAGCTGATGGCCGCGGCCAAGGCGAATCCCGGCAAGTACAACTACGCCACCCACGGGGCCCTCTCCACGCAGCGCCTGTTCATGAGCCGTCTGCTGAAGGCGTTCCCCGGCATCGAGCTGCCCCATGTCAGCTACACCAGCGGCCATGAAGTCTCCACCGCCCTCCTCGGCCGCCATGTCACCAGCGGCTTCGGCGTGACCACGAATCAAAAGCCCTATGTCCTTTCCGGCGACTTCACCATGATCGGCGTGTCCAGCCCCGAACGCCTCGCCGAATTTCCCGATGTCCCCACCTTTGCCGAACAGATCGGCCCCGAGTACACCTTCGCCTCTTCGCACGGCCTGGTCGCCCCCAAGCGCGTCCCTGAAGACCGCATCCTGACCATGCAGAACCTCGTCAAGGAAGCCCTCGCCGATCCCGACGTGCAGGCCAAGTTCGCCAAGGCCGGCCTGACCACCGACTATCTGCCCGCCGACGCCTTCCAGACGGCGCTTGACAACATGTGGAAGACCATCGGCGACATCATGCAGGAAAACAAGTTCAACTAGCGACGGATCCCCCGGATCGTTCCCCAGCGATACGATCCGGGAGTCCTGAGAGGAGCGCGTTATGGGATTCAAACGGTCATTCGTCGGTATCTGCCTGATGCTTCTGGCGCTGGCCTGGAGTGTTCCCGCCCGATCTGCATCTCCCGTCCCCCTGAAGACGGCATGGCTGGGCGAGCACGAGACTTTCGCCGTCTGGTACGCCAAACAGAAAGGATGGGACAAGGAAGCCGGGCTGGATCTCACCATGCTCCGCTTTGACTCGGGCAAGGCCATTGTGGAAGGAGTGCTCGCCTACGACTGGGCCATTGCGGGCTGCGGGGCCGTTCCCGCGCTTACCGCCGCGTTGAGCGACCGCCTCGACATCGTAGCCGTCGCCAATGATGAATCCGCCGCCAATGCCCTTTATGTCCGCGCGGACAGCCCGATCCTTGCTCGCAAGGGGGCCAACCCCGCCTACCCGGACATCCATGGCGATCAGGCATCGGTCAAAGGCAAGGAAATACTCTGCCCGAAGGGGACATCCGCGCATTATATGATGTCGGCATGGCTCAAATCCCTCGGACTTGAGGAAAAGGATGTGCGCGTCAAGAATATGCCGCCGACGCAGGCGCTCGGCGCTTTCGCGGGCGGGCTTGGAGACGCCGTGGCGCTGTGGGCTCCCCTGACGTACGATGCCGATGCCAAGGGGCTCAAGCCCGCCGCCCTGTCCAGCGATTGCGGAGTCACCCAGCCTGTCCTCATCGTTGCCAACCATGAGTACGCCACCCGATATCCGGAACGGATTGAAGCGTTCCTGAAGATGTACCTCCGGGTGATCGCCTTCATGCGGGATACGCCCGCCGAAATGCTTGTGCCCGATTATATCCGTTTCTATGAAGAATGGACGGGGCGCAAGCTCACTCCCGAACTCGCCATGAAAGATTTGGCGAATCACGCGGTGTTCGGGCTCGAAGAACAGCTTGCCCTCTTCGATGCATCACTGGGCAAAAGCAAACTCCAGAACTGGCTTATGGACATCGCCGCGTTTTATGAAAGCATCGGTATGGTGCGCAAGGAAGACCGGCAACGCCTCCAGCGCATGAACGCCGTTACGGACGATTACCTCAAGGCCCTTCGATAGCCGGGGATCCGATGGCTGGTGGAAACGGCAGGTTTCCATCAGCCATCCCTTTTCTGATGCCCAAGAGGAAAGGCCCTTTTCTCTTCACGAAGGTCTGGAGCCGCACACAGGATAGAAAGGAGAGCGCGGAATGTCGCTGATGGAATGGAAGCGGGCGCTGGATGCGCAGCTCGAGAATCAAGAATACGAAATGTTGATCCTGCTTGAACAGCTTGTGAGCATAGATTCGCCCACGGCCGATGCGGCGGGGGTAAACCGCGTGGGGGAAACGCTCACCGGATGGCTTGCCCAAGAGGGGTTCGCCATATCCCGGCTTCCCAAACCGGCGATCCCTGAAGATGAACCGTGGCAAGCGGATCTTGGCGACGTATTCATGGCCCGTAGCCATGCCCATTCCACCGGGCCGGGCATAGCCTTCATCGGGCACATGGATACCGTTTTCCCTGTGGGGACGGCCCGTTCGCGCCCGTTCAGGCTCGACCGCGCAGCCGACAGGGCTACCGGGCCGGGAGTGGCTGACATGAAAGCGGGGCTCGTCGCCAATCTTTTTGCCGCGCGCGCCCTGAAACGTTTGGGGGTGCCTTTCCCCATGACCCTGATGTTTTCGCCCGACGAGGAACTGGGCTCCCCCACGGCTTCCAAGGCACTGGCGGCACAGCTTCCCGGCGCGTTGGCCGTCATCTGCGCCGAACCCGGCGGCGTCGGGGAGGTTGTGACGGTATCCCGTAAGGGTTCCGGCCATATGCATCTGAAGATCACGGGAAAGGCCGCACACGCCGGGCGCTGTTATGCCGACGGGGCTTCCGCCGTTCTCGAACTCGCGCATAAGACGCTCGCCATCAACGGATTTCTGGATCTTTCCCGCAGCCTGACGGTCAACACCGGCCTCATCAGCGGAGGGACATCGGCCAACTCTGTGGCGCCGTGGGCGGAATCCCGCATCCATCTGACCTACAGGACGCTCGAAGATGGCAAGCGTGTTGTAGCCGGTATCCGTGATACGGTCTCAAGGCCCACCGTCCCCGGGACAACAGCGGCCATCAGCGGGGGGCTGCGGCTTTACCCGTTGGAACGGACGCCGCAAGGGGATAAACTCTTCGGCCTGGTGCGGGAGGCGGGAGGACTTCTCGGCATGCGCATCACCGGCCAGCATTATGAAAGCGCCGCCGAATCGGGTTTTTGTTCCAGCCAACTCGGCATCCCCACCATTTGCTGCATGGGGCCCGAAGGGGACAATATCCATTCCGTCGACGAATTCATGATCCCCTCAACGCTTCTTCCCCGTTGCAAGCTTATCGCGCTTGCCGCCATACAGGCCGCAGAGGCTTTCGGCTAGGCGATCCTCACAAAAAAGCCGGGCAAACCACCCCGGCTTTTTTTTATTGAACATGTCTATGGGGAAGCACAAAACCGAAGGCCTTTTATCTGCCGCCGGTGTTTGCCGGTTATGGGGAATGCCCCCTTCCCATACACATGGGCACAAACGTAATGCCGAAAAACGATCCGGAACGCGTCTATACGTGCGCCGTACGGTTGGCGTGGATGTGCGGCACTCACCCCTTACGGCTTCTTACCTGTTCTCCCAATAGGGAGCGACACCCTGCCGGAAAGCAAGGATGCATGGGGGAAAACCTCCCCATGAAGCAAATTTTTTAGCCTTTCCGTCAACACGGAAAGACAGGAACATGCCTCGCCGATGGCATAAGAAAAGGCCGGGAACCATCCCCCGGCCTTTTTTGTGCCCTTATGGCAAGTGAGCGTATCCCCTCATTTCTGTGCCGGGACAGCGCGCGGTTCAAACAGGTAAAACGCCACCAGCACGATCAGCATGCCCACGACAAATCCGGAGGCGTATGCGCCATCCCATAGCCACTTCATGGAAATGATGCTGAACAGGAGCGGGGACACGCTCTGGCTCAGGCGAACGCACGTTTCGCTCACCGCGAGGATGGCGGCACGATCATTGGAAGTCCCAAGCAGAGCCACGTTATCGTTGATGATGGGCAAAGAGAGCCCTTGCGCCGCACCGGAAACGAACAACGGCACCGCGCAAAGCCATAAGCCCGGGATAACGGGCAGAAAGGCCAGCGGGAGCGTGTAGCAGGCGCCTGCCGCCAATATGAGGGCGCGGAAAGACCATTTTGCATGGAGATGGGGAAGCCCCGCCGCCGCGAGATAGGATCCGAGGGCCACGAACGCGAAAACAAGGCCGATGCGGGACGAGGACGCGTGGTACTTCGCTTCGGCCATCATGGGGAAACATGTGTTGATAGGCCCGTAGATGGCACAGTAGCACAAAAACACGAGTATGAAGAAGCCGATGGCCCGTCTTTCGCGCAGGATATTCCCCGTCTGCTTCCAATAGCCCCTCCAGTCCATCGCACCTTGCGGTTTCTTCAAGGCTACCGTCAGGGACAGAACCGCTGTCGGCAGGGCCAGCGTAAAGACCAAAAACGGCGCACGCCATGACCACTCTCCGAGAAGGCCGCCGATGATGGGATATACGATGGTCCCGAGGCTTGAAACAGCTGTGAGCCGCCCCATGATGCGCGGCAGATGCTTTTCGTCCACCATGTCCGCGGCGAGGATGGTGTAGAGCACGCCAAGCGGCCCAGCCCCAATCCCTTGGATAACACGGCAGATCAGCACATCCCGCCAGCTCTCCGCAAAAAGGCACAGAATCCCCCCTCCGGCGAATACCAGCAGCGCCGGGAGCAGAACCGCCATCCTTCCAAAACGATCGGACAAGACGCCCGCAACGGGCGTCATCGTGGCTTCTGCCAGCGTAAAGCAGACAACCACCATGCCCGCCTCCGCAATGCTCAAGCCAAATGTCCGTGCCATCGCCGGCATGACCGGCAGGATCAGCGTGACCCCCATAGCGCTCAACAAGCGGACTCCGAACAGCAACGTCAAATCTCTTTTTCCCGGCATGGTTCCCTCCGCGGCATCTTGCTCGCTCACACGCGGCATGCCGCGCGATCCG
>USCL01000271.1 GCA_900553145.1 uncultured Desulfovibrio sp. | reverse complement strand
GATAATATCGTAGCCGGTAACGAGCGTAGAGGTCGGGTAGAAATAGTCAAGCTCCTTGGTCTTGTCCGGCCAGCCGAGCGTGGAGAACGGCCACAGCGCAGAGGAGAACCAGGTATCCAGTACGTCCTCTTCCTGACGGATGTTCTTGCTGCCGCACTTCGGGCAGGTGCATACATCGGTCTTGGAGACGGTCATCTCGCCGCAGTCGTCGCAGTAGAACGCCGGAATGCGGTGACCCCACCACAGCTGACGGGAGATACACCAGTCGTGTACGTTTTCCATCCAGCGCAGGTAGGTCTTGGAGAAACGGTCGGGCACGAACTTGGTCTTGCCCTCGTTTACAACGTCCATAGCGGGCTTGGCGAGCGGCGCCATCTTGACGAACCACTGCGCCGAGGTCATCGGCTCAACGGTCGTACCGCAGCGGTAGCAGGTGCCGACATTGTGCTCGTGCTCCTCGATCTTGACGAGCCAGCCGCCTTCCTCGAGGTCCTTTACAACCGCCTTGCGGCACTCGTAGCGGTCCATACCCTCGTACTTGCCGCCGTTTGCGTTGACGGTCGCATCCTCATTGAATACGAGGATCTGCTCGAGGTTGTGGCGCTGGCCCATCTCGAAGTCGTTCGGGTCGTGGCACGGCGTAACCTTGACGCAGCCGGTGCCGAACTCCATGTCAACGTACTCGTCACCGAAGATCGGGATCTCGCGGTTCATGATCGGGAGGATGCAGGTCTTGCCGATCAGGTGCTTGTAGCGCTCGTCGTTCGGGTTGACGGCCACGCCGGTATCGCCCATGAAGGTCTCCGGACGGGTGGTCGCAACCACCAGCTCACCCGAGCCGTCCGCGAGCGGATAGCGGATGTGCCACAGCTTGCCCGGCTGGGTTTCGTACTCGACCTCAGCGTCGGACAGGGCGGTCGCGCAGTGCGGGCACCAGTTGATGATGCGGTGGCCCTTGTAGATAAGACCCTTGTTGTACAGGTTTACGAATACCTCGCGGACAGCCTTGGAGCAGCCCTCGTCCATGGTGAAGCGTTCGCGGGTCCAGTCCACGGAGTCGCCGAGCATGCGGATCTGGTTGAGGATACGGTTGCCGTAGTCCTCCTTCCACTGCCACACGCGCTCGACGAAGGCTTCGCGGCCGAGGTCGTGGCGGGTCTTGCCTTCCTTGGCGAGGGCGCGTTCCACCACGTTCTGGGTGGCGATCCCCGCGTGGTCGGTGCCGGGGAGCCAAAGCACCTTCTTGCCCTTCTGGCGGGCATGGCGGCAGAGCACGTCGATCAGGGTATGGTTCAGGGCATGGCCGATATGCAGCGCGCCCGTGACGTTCGGCGGGGGGATGACGATGGAGAAAGGTTCGCCCGGGCCGTCGGGGTCGGGGGTGAAGGTCTTGTTCTTTTCCCAATACTCACGCCAGTGGTCTTCCACGGCGTGGGGCTCGTAGCCCTTGGGTAGCGCGTTTTCGGACATTGCCTGCTCCGATGAAAGGGTTCAAAGGCTCGTGCCAGAGAGGAGGGGCGGGTGTTGTCAACCGCGCCCGGTTGTTCTATGCAGAAGGGACCATGACTGACATAGCCATATTTTGGGATGCTTCGCAGCTTTGGGGCCTGCTTGTGTGGCGGGCCGCCGAGGCGTTCGGGCTTCCGTACCGTCTGGTCAAAGCGAAAGAGATAGCTCAGGGAGCGCTTTCTGACAAGACGTCTCTCCTGCTTGTACCCGGCGGAACGGCCCGGCACAAGTCTGCCGCATTGGGTGAAAAAGGACGGGAAACCGTGCGCGCATGGGTACGCGGCGGCGGGCGCTACCTGGGGTTCTGCGGCGGGGCCGGGCTTGGCCTTTCCGATGTTGCCGACCCCGTGCGCACCGCCGAGATCGGCAACGGCCTGTGCCTGTGCCCGTGGCACCGCGCCGAGATCGGCGAGCGCGTGCAGCATTTCGTTTCCGGCCATGTCCGCGTCCGTTTTCAAGGCGGGCATCCCCTTGTTCCCGAGTGTTTTTCCGATCCCGCCGCCCCCGGTTCCGAACCGGCCATCCCCATCTGGTGGCCGGGGCGTTTCGCGGCCCCGTCCGGCAGCCTTGCCGACGGCGTCGGCGTGCTGGCCCGGTACGCGGGCTCCGACCCCCGCACCTGCCCGCCGGATCTGTGCGTGGCCGACCTGCCCCTTTCCTCGCTGTCCCCCGCCGTGCTTGAGCAATGGATCGAGCTGTACGGCGTCTCGCTGGCCCCGGGCTTCCTCAACGGGCAGCCCTGCGCCCTGCACGGCCGCTACGGCGCGGGAAGCTATACGCTCAGCTACAGCCATCTGGAGACGCCCGGATCGCCCGATGCGAACCGCTGGTTCGCGCACATCCTGCGCACGCTGACGGGGTTCGAGCCCAAGTCGGATACCGTCCCGGCGTGGCGGCCCGGCGAAATGCCCGTGTTCTGGAACGATCCCGATCTGCTCGAAGCCCGGCGCGGCATGGGCGAGCTGATCCGGCTCGGCCTCGCCCACGATCTCCTGTTCGAGCGCGCCCCGTGGCTGACGGGCTGGCGTTCCGGCGTTCCGGGCTCGGGGCTCAATTCGCTGTTCATGGGCCTGTGCGTGCTCACGGGCGTGTCCCCATCCCCGGAAGCCGAGGCGCTTTGGGCCGCGCAGCGCATCCGGTTCGGCGAGACGTTCGCGGTGTTCAGGCAAGGCGTCGAGGGGCTCCTGCTCGGGCTGCGCCTCGCCACGATCATGCCGGAAGAAGTGCCGCGCAGGATCCTTGCCGAGCAGCGGCTGGCGCTGTTCGGTTCCGCCATGCAGGGCGGAGGCCTTTACAAGGAATTGATGGACATGGTCGACGAGTTGCTGTTCCTGAGCTTGGGGAAGGCCGGAGGGCGCGATGGTTCCGCCTGACGGAGGGTCGCGCATCCTGTTTTTCAGCGGCGGCACGGCGCTGGCCCCGGTGGCGGCGGAACTCTCCCGCCATACCCGCAATGCCGTCCACGTCATTACCACATTCGATTCCGGAGGCAGTTCCGCGGAATTGCGCCGGGCATTCGGCATGCCCGCCGTGGGGGACATCCGGGCCCGGATCATGGCGCTGGCGGATCGTTCCCTTGAAGGCAACCCCGAAACCGTGGAACTGCTCGGCTATCGCCTGCCCAAGGATGGCCAGCCGGAAGCCCTGCGCCGCGAGCTGGCCTCCCTCGCTTCCGGAGCGCACCCGCTGGTCGCGGCGATCCCCGAGCCCATGCACGAGGTGGTCACGCAGCACCTTTCCGCTTTCCGGGCGCTCATGCCCGGCGACATGGATCTTGCCGGGGCGAGCATCGGGAACCTGATCCTGACCTCCGGCTACCTCTCCCTCGATCGCCAGCTTGAGCCCGTGGTGCGCGTGTTTTCCGGCATGGTGCAGGCCCGGGGCATTGTCGTGCCCGTGGCGGACGCCTGCGCGCACCTGTGCGTGCGGCTTGAGAACGGCGACGTCATCGCGGGGCAGCACCGTTTCACCGGCAAGACGGCGGCTGCCGTCACCTCGCCCATCCTCGACATGTGGCTTTCTGCCTCGCTGGACGATCCCTCGCCCGTGTCCGTGCCCATTCAGCCGCGTCTCGCCGAGGTCATCCGGAAGGCGGATCTCATCTGTTACCCCGTAGGCAGTTTCTTTTCCTCGGTCATGGCGAACCTGCTGCCCCTCGGCGTGAGCTGCGCCGTCCGCGAGGCCGCCTGCCCCAAGGTGTTTATCCCCAACCTCGGCACGGACCCCGAGCTGTTCGGGCTGTCGGTACAGGATCAGGTGGCCTATCTGCTGCGTTTCGGCTCGGCGGAAGGGTGCCCGGCGGGGCGGGTGCTCAACTGGCTTCTTGTGGACGAGGACGAGTCCCGCTATCCCGGCGGCATCCCGCACGCGTGGCTTGCCCGGCTCGGCATCCGCGTCCGCAAGGCCCGGCTTGTTTCCGAGCCCCCTTATCTCGACGCCGCGTTGCTGTGCCGGGAGCTTCTGGGCGAGTGGAAGTAGGAGAAGGGAACTGGGGAAGGGAGGGGGAACCTTTCTGAAGAACCCCCATAAAGGGGGCAAGCTGCTTCCCCCTCTCTTTTCCAAGCCCCATCCCTCCCTCCCCCAAGATTTTTGTAATGGGGTGGGGCCGGCTTTCCCTGCCGGGAGGGCGGCGGTAATTTGTTTTCCTTTGGAATGATTGGATAACAGGGCAAGGTTTGAAAATGCCCTGTTGCGCTTTCGGGCGAGTTTTGGGAAGAAAGGACGTTTGCGGGCGACGGAACGGGGGGATTCCCCTCTGTGCATACGGGGAACATCCCCTTCATTTTACTCAAGGGACTGACGATGAAGACTGAATTGACCTGTCCGAAATGCGGCGCGATCGTTGAAAAATATTTGAATCCCAAACCGACCGTGGACATCGTGATCCATGATCGCGAGCGCGGCCTCGTGCTGGTGGATCGCAAGAATCCCCCCTACGGCAACGCCTTGCCGGGCGGGTTCATCGATCTGGGCGAGTCCGCCGAGCAGGCCGCCATCCGCGAAGCCTTTGAGGAAACCAACCTGCGCGTGAGGCTGACCGGGCTGCTCGGCGTCTACTCCGCGCCCGACCGCGATCCCCGCCAGCACACCATTTCCACCGTGTTCATCGCCGAGCCGCTGAACCCCGAACAGCTCCGCGCCGGGGACGACGCCGCGAAGGTCGCCTTCTATTCGATGGAAGCCCTGCCCGCCCTCGTTTTCGACCACGCCAAAATCCTCGCCGACTTCAAGGGCGTCCTTTACGGCGGCCGCAGCGCAGCCGGGCTTACGACGCCTTGGTAGAAGGGAATGGAACTTGGGGAAGGGAGGGAAAACTTTTCTGAAGAAAAGCTTTTCCCTCCCTTCCCCAA
>USCL01000270.1 GCA_900553145.1 uncultured Desulfovibrio sp. | reverse complement strand
CCATCCGTCCCTCGGCACGCTCTACGAACGCACGGGGAAGGGGCATCACCACCATTTCCACTGCCGGGTCTGCAACCGGGTATACGATCTGCCCGGCTGTACCCTGAATGAGCGGGAAGCCGCCCCCCCCGGGTTCCTCGTGGAAGATCACGAGTGCTTCCTGTTTGGGGTCTGCCCGGACTGCCGCGTTTGAGGGGAAGCCGGGGGATCACGCTTGAAGGCGGCCCTTCCTAGGTTTTTCTCCTCTCCGGGCCCTTTTTTCAACGATTTTTTGACGCCGGAGAGCCCGCAGCATGAAACCGTGCTGCGGGGGGATCACGGCGTTTCGTTGGAATCCCGTTGGGCCCCGGAAGAAAACCGCGTGCGGAATCAGGGGGCTTGCAGCGCCATCAAAGCCCGAGCAGCAAGCGGAGGGAAAGCAGGATGACGACCATGTTGATGCCGATGGTCGGGAGCCATTCCTTGTAGTGAAGACGCGAGATGAGCAGGCTGACAATGATTACGCCGAGTGTCCACAGGGCCATGGCGAACAACCCGGTGAGGCCCTCCGCTATGGCCTGCCCCATCGCGTCGTCGCCCCCGGGGACGTCCGCATGTCGCATGTACAGGGGGAGCACCACGTAAAAGCCGAAAGGATACGCCGCCGCCGTCAGAAAATAGAAAAGGGGTTTCATGAGCGCGCCTTTGCGATGAAGCTACATGAGCTGGCAAAACAGTGTGGTGAGCACGATGGCGAAGGCGTTGACCACGACCGAGGTGAGGCATTCCCCGTACCGGATGCGCGAGGCCGTCAGACTGACAATGAGGACGCACAGCGTCCAGAACCCCATGAAGAAGAGGGCCGCTAAGCCGCGCGAGAGGCCTCTGCCCATCGGGTCGCCTGCCGTGCCGATGCCCCGCGTTATTGCGGGAAGCAGGACATACGCGCCAAATGGGTACGCGGCCGCCGTCAGAGCATGGAACAAGCTTTTTTTCATACGTTGCCCGCCTCGGGGGAAAAGGGAAAATCAGCGGCTGCCGGAAGCTGTACGGCGGATTTTTTCGATGAGCGCCGTGGTCGAATAGCCTTCCAGCAGGGGCAGGCTCATCACCTCGCCGCCGCGCCGCTGTACCGTTTCCCGGCCTACGATGCGCTCCACGGGCCAGTCGCCGCCTTTGACCAGCACGTCGGGCTGCACGGCTTCAATAAGCTTCGCGGGGGTATCCTCGTCGAACCGGATCACGAAATCCACGCTCTCCAGATGCGCCAGCACGAAGGCCCGCACCGGATACGGGTTGACGGGCCGGTCGTCGCCCTTGCCCTGCCGTTTTACCGATTCGTCGCTGTTCAGGCCAAGCACCAGCACGTCGCCTTGCGCCTTGCAGCGTTCCAGCAGATCCACATGCCCCGGATGCAGGATGTCGTAACACCCGTTGGTGAAGACGATTTTTTTGCCTTCCTTGCGCAAGGCGTCCAGTTTTTCCAAGAGTTCGGGCATATCGGCCATGCCGGGATGTCGCAGCGTATCCATCGTTTGTCCTTGTGTCGGCGGAGGAGGCTTTTCGGCGTCGGCGTTTTCGGGGCTAAAGAAACGTTTTGGCTTCAATCCAGCCGCTTGTCCGCAACGGGAAGGGGCCCCATGCCGGTCAAAGCGGAAAGGAGGAGCCTCTTTGCAAAGGCTCCTCCCGGCATTCGTCTTTAGCTCAGTACTATCAGTGAGAAGACCGTATTTACCGAGAACTGGATCAGCGGGTAGAGGACGTATCCGAGCGCGCCGGTCATGAGCAGCAGGATGAGCACGAGAAAGCCGTACCGTTCAAGCTGCATGTACTGGAATCCGAGCTTCGGCGGCAGGACGCCCCAGAGGATCTTGCTGCCGTCGAGGGGCGGGATGGGCATCAGGTTCAGCCAGCCGAGGCCGATGTTCACGACCACGCCGGTCTGGAACATGAGGAAGAAGAAATCCCAGACGGTATTGCCCTGCCATTCGCCGAGCGGGAAGAACTCGATGAGCAGGCGCAAGAGCACGGCGAACCCGATCGACAGCAGGAAGTTGGTGGCCGGCCCGGCGAAGGACACCAGCATGGTGTCTTTCACGATGTTCCGGAAATTCCGGGGATTGATGGGCACCGGCTTGGCCCAGCCGAAGACGAAGGGGCCGGTGAGGCTGGTCAGCACGAAGACGAACAACCCCATCGGGTCGATGTGGGGCACAGGGTTGAGCGTCAGCCGTCCGAGCATGGCGGCGGTGGGGTCACCCCGCTTGAGGGCCGCCCAGCCGTGGGCGACCTCATGCAGGATGATCCCGAGCATCAGCGGCACGAACGCCACCGATAGACGTTTTATGGAGACCGCAAGGTCAAAGTCGAGCATGTATTACCGTACCGTCAGGCGCAGGAAGCGCTTTTTGCCGAGCTTCACCACGTAGGAACCCGGTTCCAGCGGGGTCTCGGCGTCCTCACAGCGTTCGCCGTCAAGCGAGAGCGAGCCTTGCTTGATGAGGCGCTTGGCTTCGCCGCGGGAGGCGGCAAGGCCTGAATCAGTCAGGAAGACCGGAGGCTTGCTTGCTTCGCCGTGTTCACAGGCAAATTCCGGCGCATCGTCCGGCACGCCGCCGTCCGTGAAGACGGAGTTGAAGCCCTGCAGGGCTTCCTGAGCCTGCCCCTCGCCGTGGTAGCGGGCCACGATTTCGTAAGCCAGCGTTTCCTTGGCCTTCTTGGGATGCAGGCGGCCTTCCTCGACGTCCTTCTTGAGCGCGGCGATCTCCTCCAGCGATTTGCTGGAGATGAGTTCGTAGTAGCGCCACATGAGATCGTCGGAGATGGACATGGCCTTGCCGAACTGATCGGCGGCGGGTTCGCTGATGCCGATGTAGTTGCCGTAGGACTTGGACATCTTGCGCACGCCGTCCAAGCCTTCCAGCAGCGGCACGGTCAGGATGCACTGCGGCTCGAGGTCGTACTGGCCCATGAGCGTGCGGCCGACCAGCAGGTTGAAGGTCTGGTCGGTGCCGCCCATTTCGACGTCGGCCTTGAGCGCCACGGAGTCGTACCCCTGCATGAGGGGATAGATGAGCTCGTGCAGGGCGATGGGGGTGTTTTCGCGATAGCGTTTGGCGAAGTCGTCGCGCTCCATCATGCGGGCCAGCGTGTAGCGCGAACCCAGACGGATGAAGTCGGCGGCGGTGAAGTCGTTGAGCCAGCTGGAGTTGAATTCCACGACCGTCTTTTCGGGATCAAGGATCTTGAAGACCTGTTCCTTATAGGTCTCGGCGTTGGCGAGGACCTGTTCGGTGGTCAGGGGCGGACGGGTGGCGGAGCGGCCGGAGGGGTCGCCGATGCGGCCGGTGAAGTCGCCGATGAGGAAGACGACCCTGTGGCCCAATTCCTGAAAGTGGCGGAGCTTGTGGATGAGGACGGTGTGGCCCAGATGGAGATCCGGCGCGGTGGGGTCGAAACCGGCCTTGACGGTAAGGGGCTTGCCCCGTTCCAGCTTCTTGCGCAGTTCGCCTTCGTCAATCAGGTTGGTGATGCCGCGTTTGATCAATTGCATCTGTTTATCGACAGGAATCATCAAAATCTCCTCTCCCTCCCCGTCCGGGAGGATTCGCCGGCGGACGGCGGGAATGCGTGATCGGTTGGGGCGCGTTCAACCGCGCCTCGTTTCCTGTTGCAGACAAACCGGGGACTGTCAATAGCGGGCGATGGCGGCGTAGGTCCCTTCAACCGCACGAAGAAGGTCGTCGGGGGCGAGGCGGAGCTGTACTCCGCGATGCCCCGCGCTGACGTAGATGCGTTCTTGAAGGATGGCGCTTTCGTCCACGAAGACGGGGTAATGCTTTTTCCCGGCCAGAGGCGAACAGCCGCCCCGGATATAGCCGGTGAGGGGCTGGACTTCCTTGAGCGGAACCATTTCCACGTGCTTGTTGCCGGACACGGCGGCGAGCTCCTTGAGGTTCAGCTCGGCGGCCCCGGGGACGCAGACTTCGAGCACCCCGGTCTTGTCGCCCCGGACAACCAGCGTTTTGAAGACTTCTTCCACCGGGACGCCGAGCGCGCGGGCCATCGCCGTGGCGGAAAGGTCGGATTCGTCATAGGGGGCTTCGTGCAGCTCGTAATCGATGCCCATCTCGTCGAGGAGGCGGGCGGCGTTTGTTTTCTTGGGGGGCATACGGTCAACCTGTTATCCGGCCATGCTACGGGCGATGCGCCTGCCGATGGCCATGAAATAGAAATCGTTTCCGGTCCGGTTCAGATGGACGCCGTCCGGAGAGAGGATTGTATCCGGGTCCGGGAATTGGTCAAGGATAAGCCGTTCCATGTCGATGAGCGCGACCCCTTTCATTCCCGAAAAGGTGGAGCGCAGGCCCTCGTTGTACTCCCGGACGCTGCGGCGGTAGAGGTCGGCCCCCGGGATGTCCGAGGCCCCGGGCCTGTGGTTGGTGGCGAGGAAGACGGTATGCGCGCCGCTGCGGAACGACCGCTGGATGATTTCGCCCATGTTGGCGAGGTAGGTTCTGAAGCCGACCAGAGGCCGTCCCACGGACGTATACCAGAAGCTGGCGTCGTTGAGGCCGAACTGGACGAAGACGGCGTCCGGGTGGTGGCGCTCCACGTCCCACTGCATACGGCGCAGGGCGTCTTCCGTGGTGTCGCCGCTGACCCCGGCGTTGGTCACCGCGATCGGTTCGCGCAGGGTTGCCAGCATGCGCGTCATCTGCGTGACCCAGCCCTCGCCGGGGCGTGCGCCGTAGCCGTAGCAGATCGAGTCTCCAAAGCAGACGAGATGCATTGTTCCCCCGGGTGGTTAGAGTGGGTTGTGAGGTTGCGTGAACCGGGGGAGGGAAGAGGGAAACTTTCTGAGGAAAGTTTCCCTCTTCC
>USCL01000269.1 GCA_900553145.1 uncultured Desulfovibrio sp. | reverse complement strand
ACTCCGTGTCCCGCATCACCAGAAAGGCCGTGTCGTCTCCCGCCAGGGACCCCACCATGTAGGCGACGCCCATGTCGTCCAGCGCGGCGCTCGTCTGCGCACTCACAAATACAAATAGTTATGGCAACATACGCCGCATGTGGGCGACCTCGGCCCTGCCCTGCGCGCTGACCTGCGCGGGCTATCTGGCGTTGTCGCTGTCCGGCCCGGCACGGCCCGCGTCCCCGGAAGCAGCCGGGCAGCTGGACCGATTTTTCATTCTCAACGGCTGGACGCTGGTGCCCGCCGCCTGTATCGTCGTCCTGAGCCTGTTCCGCGTCGACGTGAAGCGGACTATGCTCTGGAGCATCCTCACAGGGGGCGCGGTCTGCCTGTTTGTGCAGGGGATGACGCCCCCGGAACTGGCCTCCTGCCTCGCCTTTGGCTACAACCCCGCGCCGGGCGCGGAACTGCTGGCCGGGGGCGGCGTCCAGTCCATGCTGCAGGTGGCGGGCATCGTCCTGCTGTCGTCGTCCTATTCGGGGATTTTCAACGCCACCGACCTCCTGAGCGGATTGGGAGGCCCCATCCGGCGGCTGGCGGGGCGCATCGGAAATTTCCGCGCCATGATGCTGGCAAGCATCCCGGTATCCGGCATAAGCTGCAACCAGACGCTCGCCGCCATCCTGACCGCGCAGTTGTGCCGCCCCTGCTACGCCCGCGGGCAGGACATGGCCATTCCGCTCGAGAACAGCGCGATCCTCATCGCGGCGCTGATCCCGTGGAGCATTGCCGGGAGCGTCCCCTGCGCCGCGCTCGGCGTGGGCATGGCCTGCCTCCCGTATGCGTTGTATTTGTACCTCGTCCCGCTGGCGAACGCGCTGCGCAAAGACGCCGGGCCGCCCGAGCCCGCCGCCGCTGCCGGCCCGGCCTGAGCCTGACGGCGGCGCAGCGCATTGAAAGCCCCGGCGGCCCGCGCATTGCCCACGGCGTTCCACGTTACGGGAAAAAAATGTTTGACGGGCCCAAGGCCCATGCGCGGGCATGCGTCCCCGGAGGCCCGCCGCCCCTTCAAACGGCCCCCTCACAGAGGCCCCGTTCGGAAACGCCCCCGGCGGCATCCCCGGATCCATGCCCGGCTGCCTTTATGCCCCGGCGCATCCCGGTTTTCCGGCGCATGAAAAGCGTCCACCCCCAACCCGGAGAAAGACCTATGGAAGGATTGACCGGCCCCCTCATCTCCTTTATCGGCGCGGTGCTCATCGGCATCGTCGTCGGCAAGTACATCGCCTCCAAACGGAAGTAACCCGGAAACGCCCCTTTGCCGCGCCCTTCCTCTCCGACGGAGGGTGGCGGCGAGGTGCCTCCGCCCTTCCGATCCCGCCCGGTTCCGGCCCTCTTCTGGCCCGATTCCTGCCCGGTTTTGTCTTAGTCCCGGCCCAGTTCCGGCCTCATTCCGTCCTGCCAGCTTCCCTCATGCCCCCCCGGGATGAACCCTTTCCGGCTCCGGCCTGCCCGGCGGCATTCCGTCCGGCGGGGCGGACGCCCGCACGGAAACGAAGACGTCCCCCGGCAGCGCCGCATTGCCGGGGGACGTCTTGTGTACTTGTCCGAATGGTTAGGCTTCCATAAGCTCAACGGTGCCGTACGCGTCCTGCATCTTGGAAAGTACCTTTCCGATGCGTTGCAGCTCCCCCGCCAGAATGTGGATGATCACGCCGTCCACTTTGGCCTCGGCGTCCATTAGTTCCATGAGCGAGGCGAACGCACCAATGGATGCGGAAGCCCCGCAAAGGACTTCATACATGCTTTCAGCGTGTTGCGTTTCCAAAAGTTCCCGTTCGCAACGGAGGGCCAAGGCTGGAAAGCTGTAGCTACGGACTTCGCCGTCAGGGGGCGGGAACGTATCTGATGCGGAGGAAGGAGAAGAAGGGATGGCGCGGGGATGGCGGCGGGAAACGGAGCGGTGGCACGGATGATGAAACTTCTTGAATCGCGGGCACATAAAAACCCCTGTGGTTTTCAGGGTTTCGCCATAGGCAAAACCCAAAGGCCCCACGCTTTCAGGATGGGTAAAACCGCCTGCGGAGGTGTTTTGAGCACCAAGGCCAGATTAACCGTAGGGGCTGATGGCATCAATATGACAATTGAATGGGGTAATTCTCTGATGGGAGCATACCGCAACAAACTCCGGGGACTCAAAACTACCACAAGAACAACGGGGGATTTCCCCTCTCGGGTATTGTATTTTGCCCACGCCCGGAGCTCGAGAGGGCTAATCTAGCATGGGGGGTTGGCGACCTTACCGCGTCAAACCCTAGCATATTTTAATACGCCAATACGACACGACGCGCACCCCTCTGACCTCACTCCCAATTCTTGAAGCCGAGCCCCACCACTTCCGTCACGTCGGAAAAGATAAGGAACGCTTCGGGGTCTGCTTCCGCGATGTACTGCCGCAAATCCACCGTCTGCCGCCGCGTGAGCACGACGAGCAGCATGTCCTGAGGCTGATCCGAATACGCCCCTTTCGCCGGGATGATCGTCGCCGAGCGGTCAAGCTCCTCCAGAATGAACGCCGCGATGTCTTGCGTGCGCTTGCTGATGATCAGGACTTGGCTGCGTCTGTCGAACGATTTCAGTACCTTGTCGATAACAACTGTCTCGACGTACAGCAACAGCCCGCCCATGAGGATCTTCTCGATGTCCACGACCACGAATGACGCGAAAAGGATGATCACATTGATATAAAAAGACATCGCCCCGACATTCACGCCCCAGCGTTTCCGGGCCACCATCACGATGACGTCCGTGCCGCCGCTGGACGCCCCCACGCGGAAAAGCATCCCGAACCCCAGCCCGCCCACGGCCCCGGCCAACAGCGCGGCGAGGATCTCATTGCCGATGACCGGATACCGGAACAGCTCGAACACCGGGATCGCCACGCTGGTCAGGGCCGTCACGTAAAGCGTCCAGATCGCGAACCGGAAGGACAGTGCCTTCCAGCCCCACAGCAGCAGGGCGGCATTGCCGACGCTCAGGACCCATACGGGCGATATCCCCCACGCATAATTACTGATCAGCGCGAGCCCAAGCACCCCGCCGCCCGCGAACTGATAAGGCACCGTCAGCGCGACGACCGCAAAGCACGTCAACAAAGTCCCGATAGTGGCCGCCAGCAGGGTATGCCACTCCCGCCGCAACGACAGGCGCGGGTTCCGCAACACGTTCCCGTTCATAAGGCCCATGCTCACGTCCTTTAAAAAAGATATTGTGCCCAGCGAGTTAGAATCACAGGTACATCTTTTTCCATAAGCCATCCCCCCAGCCTTGGCAATCCGCCCCAGACGATCCGGAAAGCCCCGGAAGCCCCAAAAAAAATGCCCTGCGGCGGCGGTCGACGGCCCGCGCCCGCCTCAATGCTCTCCCCAACATCAACGTTCTGCCGCCCTCATCAGAGCCCGTCCGTCCTTGCCGGTAGCCCCTCCGGTTCCCGCCGCCCCAGCCGATGCCCCTTTTCCGGCCCCTGCAGCCAAGCACGCCAGCCGCCACGCCACGCCCCGGCACATCCACCGCCTCCGCCATACCCTCTGTACGTCAGCCTCCACCATGCCCGTGGCGCCCTCCCCGTTCATTTTTCAGGGGCGCGCCGTTCCAAAGGCCGCCTCCGCGTCCCCGGTGGCTCTCCGTTTTCCGCAGCCCTTGCCAGCCGTCCGCCCTACAACAGATCCTCCTGCCGTCCCACAGCCGCATTCTCGCTTCGCATGCAATCCCGCCCTGTCAGCCTTCGCCTCTGCCGAACCTTCCACCGAATCCGCCACCGAAATCATCTCTTTTGCAGCTCGAAAGCACACATGGTTCACCCTGCCCCCATTGTGTTTTCTTTCACGATACAAATCAGCGCTTTTTTCAAAAAGGTAACAATGCTTTTTTTCTACCCTATTGACCTCTTTTCCACTGAGGTTTATGGTAAAGACAAATCAAACGGTGGTGTTTGCCATGACGTTGTCGAGATTCACAAAGAACAGGCTCTTTATCAAGAGTTTCATGTGTATACTGATGTTGCTCATGCTGTTCTGCGTGCCGGATACGCCGAGGGCCAACCCTTCTTTTGACACTTCCATCACAATAAACTTTGCCCCCAGCGAATTCCTGCCTCTGGAAACGGAGCAGGCCAGCGCGATAGTCCGGGCGAACAAGGCCTTCCTCCCCGAAAGGGGCCTCAACAGGGAAGTGGGGTTCCCCACTCTCGCCCTGCTCTTCCTCCTGCTCTATCCGCTCTGTACGCGTTCGCTCAGGACGCTCTCGTGGGCGGATCTCCTCCTTCCCCGGCTCGCCGAAATCCGGGGCATGCTGCCCCTCCCCGGCGCACCGCCTCTCCAGCGGATCTCCTTATAATCGTTCCGACAATCAGGGTCTGCGTTCAACGCACATCTCCAATGCGTCAGGGAAGCGCACCCGCAAGGGTACGCCGAAGACGCCCGCGACCTGCGTCGCGTCCGGCATGACGCCCCCCCCTGACAAACGACAAGGAGTTCTTATGGATATCGGATTGAAGGTCTTCTTGATTTGCGCCGGCTTCATGCTGCTCTGCACGGCCCTCGGCTTCATCGGCAAGAAGCTCGCCGATTAGATCCCCCCATAACGCCATACCCTCGAAAACCGGGAAGGTTGCCGCGTCCAGCGGCAGCCTTCCCACCCCTCCGGGCATTTTCTGCTCCACTCCGGGACACATCCGGCCCTTCCCCCGGACGCCGCAACAGCGCGTTTTTTTGCCCCCTTTCCCCACCGCGCTGCCCGTGACGCCGCTTTCCGCCGGGAAAAACCATTTTTCGCTTGACTTCGAGGGCATTCTTTGTCAGAAACCTTCTCACGTTGTTGGGCTATCGTTCAATTGGCAGGACGACGGATTCTGGTC
>USCL01000268.1 GCA_900553145.1 uncultured Desulfovibrio sp. | reverse complement strand
AGACGCTGCTCGTGCTCGACGCGACGACGGGGCAGAACGCCATCAGCCAGGCCGAGCTCTTCACCAAGGCCGCACCAATCACGGGCGTCGTCCTGACGAAGCTCGACGGCACGGCCAAGGGCGGCGTCGTCATCGGCATCAAGAGCCAGCTCTCCATGCCGGTCAAGTGGATCGGCGTCGGTGAGGGCGTCGAGGACCTGCGCCCCTTCAACGCCGAGGACTTCGCCAAGGCGCTCTTCGGCGAATAACAGCATATACGCAAAAAACGAGGCCGCATGCGTGATGCATGCGGCCTCGTTTTTTTACCGTATTTTTTCTGATTAGATGATGGGAATTACCAGTAGCCGAGGAATGCCCACCAGACGCCGCCGATTCCGAGCCAGACGACGACGTGTATCAGCGAGATACAGAAGCCGAGAATCCACCAGGTCTTCTGCGGGACGTAGCCAGCACCGAAGTAGACAGGAGCCGGGCCTGTGCCGAAGTGCGTGAGGCAGCCGCAGATGTTCGATGCCATGGCGACGACAAAGGCCGAGACGAATGGCGGTGCGCCGGCTGCGGCGCCGAGCGTGATGAGTGCGGCGTACATGCTCGTGACATGGGCGCTCATGCTGGCGAAGAAGTAGTGGCTGTAGAGGTAGATGATGAAGGAGAGCGCGACAGCTGCGAGCATGCCGACACCGACCATCTGATTCTCGAGGATCTTGGCGAACCACGGGATGAAGCCGAGGCGGTTGAGGTAATCACTCATGACGATGACGCCGCCGACCCACACGAGGGTGTTCCAGGCGTTCTTCTCGCCCGTGACGTCGCTCCACTTGATGACGCGGCAGACGAGCAGGATGCAGAGGCCGATGAAGGCGATCAGCGTGGCGTTGAGGTGCGTGATGCTGGCCGTGGCCCAGAGGCCGAGCAGCAGGACGAAGACGAGCGCGAGGACCTTCTCGCCGCGCTTCATCGGGCCCATCTTCTCGAGCTCCGCGTCGGCGAGTTGCTTGGCTTCCGGCGTGTGCTTGATCTCAGGCGGATAGACCTTGTAGAGGAAGTACGGGATGATGATGAAGCAGACGAGACCCGGGACGGATGCGGCGATGAACCAGTCCATCCAGGTGATCTCGATGCCGAGGATGCGGTTGGCGAGCGTCAGGCCGCCCATGAGCTCGGCGCGCTCGGCAAAGAGCGGGGACAGGGCGATGAAGCCGACGCGCTCCCCGGCGAGGCACAGGTTCTTGGAGAAGGAACTCGCCAGTATGGCGTAAGGATACATGGGCAGCAGGCTCGGCACTTCCACGCCGTCGAAGGCCAGGAAACGGTAGGGCTCGTCCACCACGAGATAGAGCGGGCGGCCGTTGCGCTCGGAAGCCTTGGCGAGGATGGCGACCAGCCCTTCGAGCTCCTTGCGGGAATAGACGTTCCCGGTGGGGTTGTGGGGCGAGTTGATGATCATGGCGCGGGTCTTGGGCGTGATGGCCGCTTCGATGGCGGGGAGATCGAGCCCGAAGGTGCCCGGCAGGGTCGGGACCTTCTTGAGCGCGCCGCCGTGGTTGCCCACGTAGGAGCCGTATTCCACAAAATAGGGGGTCACGGTGAGCACTTCGTCGCCGGGCTCCAGAACGGTCCTGAAGATCACGTTGAGCGCGCCCGCGGCCCCGCAGGTCAGGATGACGTCGTTGGCCGTGAGCTCGACGCCCTGTTCCTTGGAAAGGTGGGCGGCGAGCTTTTCGCGGGCCCAGCCGAACCCGTTGTTCGGCATGTAGCCGAGGCTGAACGGTTCGTCCACGTGCTTGGCGAATTCGGCCAGCGCCTTGCCCACGGCGGGCGGAGGGGCGAGATCCGGGTTACCGAGGCTGAAATCGCACACGGCGTCGTCGCCGTATTTCTGCTTGAGCTGGATGCCGGCTTCGAACATGCGACGGATCCAGGAGCCGTTTTTGATGGAGGAACTCATCTGCGTGCTGATGATGCTCATGGCTGCTCCGTGTCTCATGACCTGAGAGAAAGTGTTTCGGAGGGGACAGCGGTTGGGCTGCGCTTTGCGGCGTGGGCCTGACGGATAAAAACAATGCCGCGAATTTTTTTATATACCCCATCAAAGGCCGCCATGCCAAGGGGCATAAAGGGCACTTCCCGCTTGCGCCTGAATGCGCAGGCTGCTTTTGCCGTCAACAAGGCGTCGCAAAGGGATTGAGCAGCCGTCTTTTTTCCAAATCAGGGGTGGAATTTTTTTTGCATTTTTGATAGGTAAAAGAATATGTAAAACTCATGAGCGTGCATGAACGGAGGCGACCTTGCTTCATGGGCAGGGGCTGGGTCCACAAAGCCGGAAAGAGAGTTCAACCATGTCTTTGTTATGGAAAGAAGCGTTCACCCTCGGCGATTTTTCTTGGTCGAACACCAATTCTTTTTCCGATATCATCGAAATTACGGATCTGGAAACGCTCAAACATTTCCTTGACGCGGTGCACGTCAAGTTCTGCCTGCTCAAGCCGTGGTGCGAAACGGAAAACTACCCGTTGGTCGATTCGCGCGATCTCCTGCCGTCTTTCGAGGCGGAACTGTGGGAATACAAGGGGCTCCCCGGCTTTTCGATGGTGGCGTTCGCCCGGCCTCTGGAAAGTTTCAGCGAAATTTTCCAATACGACATCCTCCACCCCGTCCTCAGCGCGGTGAATACGGCTGAGGGCGCCTCCTGTCCGCTGGAAACGCATGTCATCGCCCGCAACGTGCAGATGTTCCTGAGCCGCCTGCCCAAAAAACTCCAAGATCCTTTCCGCGATCAGTTCCGGCGCGTGGATACCGCCGTGCTCGACTACTACCCCGCGCTGATGCCCTATTTGCTGGCAATGGACCGGGCCCACGTGTTCGCCACGGACATCTACGGGCACTATCACCTCGCGGGCCTCTTCGCCTCGTTCCCGTCCGACATGGACGGCGAGATCAAACGGTTCGGGCTGCGCATCGGCAAATTCAAGATCGGCGACAACGAAGTGTACGAGCGCAACCGCACATTCGTCTGCCAGTTCCTGATGGAGCTTTACGGCTTTCCCATTTCCTCGGAGCGCCGCACTTCGGCGGCCCTTTTCTCCCGGCGCCTTCACAAGCTCGGCGAACGGTTCATGGTGCGCGTGCTCGGGCAGTCCGACCGGACGATCACGACCATCTGGAACAACGGCGAAAACCGGCCCTACCCGCGCGTCGAGAAAATCTCCCTCGTGAAGCTCGACCCTGAGCAGAAGGATTTGATCCGGGCGTGCGAGGAGGGCGGCTTTTTCGTCGACGCCGAAAAGCGCGTGGTGATCATCCGTATTTCCTACAAGCAGCACCGCTACAATGCGGACAACGTGCGGCAGGACCGCGCCCTTTCCGTGGAGCGGCAGGAGCTGATCCACCCGCTCACGGGGCGGGTGATGCCGGACGTGAACGTGGTCAAGGATACCAGCACCATGATCCTGCGCCTCAACGACATTGTGCGCGGCGAGTATGTGGGCCGCGCCGTCTACAAGCGCAACGAGCTGGTGGAGAACACGGACACGGACGAGAAGCGGCTCAAGTTCCTGTTCGCGTGGCTGTCCAAGAACCAGCGCCGCATCATCGGGTACAGCGAGGAGTTCTATAACAATACCACCAAAGTGCTGGACGCCTACCTGAAGAACAGCGAAAACCAAGAAGCGTTCGCGCTCCTGCACGATCTCAAGCAGGAGGTCATGAGCAAGTACGCCTACATCCGTCAGGCCCGCACCGTGCGGTATCTTGAGGATATCGTTGCCCGGAACTACAAGGGGGAACGGCTGACCTACGGCCGCATGCTGCTCGAAGCGATCGAGCTGCTGCGGGATCTCAAGTTCGAACTCGGCAACTACTTTGAACCGCTGATGCTGAGCGTGCTTCATTATATGGAAATGATATTGGACGATCGGTACCTGCTGCGGCGCTACATCAATTGCCCGGACGAGAAGCTGAGCAAGGGGGGAGTGGAAATCCGCAAAAATTACCGGCGGCTTGTCAGCCTCAAGGACGAATTCGAATCGGTCCGCAAGTCCCGTCAAAAGCCTGTTGCCGAAGGGTAACAGGCTACCCGGAGAACGGAGGCGCTTCCCAGACAGGGGCGCCTCTTTTTCAATGGGGGATTTGACAATCGCCTTCGCCGGTGCGAGGTTTCCCGGGCAAGGCATATCGGGTCCCGGTATGTGTTTGCGGACTCTTTCTTGAAGGAAAACACGATGGCAGAGAACGAAATTCCCGAACCGCCGGACTGGTCCGATGCGCGCACGTTTTTTCTTGAGCCCGACATGTGGCGTGAACCCTATGAGCTGGATGCCTCGGAGAGTCATCATCTGACCCGAGTGCTGCGTATCCGCGAGGATGAAGAGGTGCGCGTCCTGGACGGCAAGGGGCGCGAGGGGCGTTTCCGGGTTTTGCCCTATAAGAAGAACGCCAAGGCCGTGGCCTTGCAGCTTCTCGGCGAGTGGACGTATCCAGAGCCTGAATCCAAGGTCATCCTTGCGGCGGGCTGGACAAAGGCCGCGCGCCGGGGCTGGATTTTGGAAAAGGCCGTGGAATTCGAAGCCAGCGGGATTTGGCTGTGGCAGGCCGAACGGAGCCAGTTTCCCGTGCCGCCGGACATCAAGGAATCATGGCAGGGCCAGCTGATTGCCGGAGCCAAGCAATGCCGCAACCCGTGGCTGCCCGAGCTGCGCACCATGCCCGGCGGCGTGGACGAGCTCATTGCGCTGGCGGAGGAACTCGGCTGCGAGCACCGGCACGTGCTTGTCGAGAGCGGGCACGAGTCGGTCATGTCGCTGACTCCGGACACGCTGGGGCAGCCCGGAAGGACGCTCTGCGTGGTCGGCCCCGAAGGCGGCTTTACGGTTCAGGAAGTGGAGAAGCTCACCCGGGCCGGGTTCCTGCCCGCGACGCT
>USCL01000267.1 GCA_900553145.1 uncultured Desulfovibrio sp. | reverse complement strand
CGGAGGACCTCTATGCGACTTCAGTTTTGTTGGTTGATCCTGCTCGGCGGCCTCGTCAGCTGCTCATGGCAGAGCGCCCCCACTCCCCCCCCGGTTGAACCGCAACCGCTTTCTCCCGTGGCCCAGTTCATGGTCGCCAATTCCACCGGAGCCACAGCGGTCATAGAAGACGAAACGTTCGGCGGCGAAGTCCGGGTGACGCTTGAAGATACCTTCCTTTCCGCCGCCGGCGAAACCTGCAAGCGGGCCACCCTGCTTTCGGCGCAGCATGAAGCGGAAATCGTCGTGATCTGCCATAACGGGCAGGAAGGCGACGAAAGCAACCCCGGCGAATGGCGGCTCATGCCCCGCGTGTGGGGCAAGGGCATCACCACGCCGTAACCTGAACCGGCCTTTCCAAGCGCCCCCTTCCGGTTCGCCGGGAGGGGCGTTTCCCGTTGTCCGTTCCCGGACGGCGCCTTACCATCCTTCTGGAGGCATCCCTTGTTTTCCCGCAGTAACCTGCTGTTCCTTCTTTATTGTCTAGCCGCGGCGCTGTTCGCCCTCCCCGCATCGGCCGCCGATACCGCCGCCAGCGCTACGGCGACGGCCACCGCCACAGCCTCAGCGGCTGCGGCGCCCCCGGCTCCGGCCGCCGACCCCTCGCCGTTCGGGGCCAACCTCTTTCAGGGGCACTTTTCCCAAAGTTCGGCCAGCAAGGTCATCCAGAGCGGCGACCGCCTGATCATGCGCATGTGGGGCGGGCGCACGATGGACGACATCCTGACCGTCGACCTCGAAGGCATGATCACCATCCCCGACGTGGGCCGCGTCCCCGTGGCGGGCCTGCCCATCGACGCCAAGGAGCCCCTTGAACAGGCCATCAAGAGCAAGCTCAACGCGGCGGGCGTGGTCGACGTGGAGATGTATATCCGTCCGATGGATACGCAGCCCGTCTCGATCTTCGTGACCGGTTTCGTGCCCCGCCCCGGCAACTATACGGGCACGCCGTCCGATACCATCCTCGCCTTTCTCGACAAGGCGGGCGGCATCGACTCCAAGCGCGGCAGCTACCGCAATATCCGCGTGCTGCGCCAAGGGCAGGAGGTGGGCTCGTTCGACCTCTATCCATTCGCATTGAAAGGGAATATGCCGCATATCCGCTTTCAGGACGGCGACACCGTCGTGGTCGGCGAAAAGGGCCCGTCCGTAGCCGCCTCCGGCGAAGTCCGCAACACGGCGCGGTTCGAATTCAAGCCCGGCGAACTGACCGGCTCGAAACTCATCGAACTTGCCGATCCGCAGCCGAGGGCCACGCACGTCAGCCTCAGCGGCTCGCGCGGCGGCGCGCCCTACAACCTGTATCTGCCCATGAACGACTTCAAGGCGCTGCGCCTTGAAAGCGGCGATCAGATCCGGTTCCTCGCGGATCGCCCCGGCGACACCATCATGGTCGAAGCGCAGGGGGCCACCCGGGGCGCGTCGCGTTTTCCGGTGCGCCGCAACACGCGCCTGCACGAAGTCATGAGCTATATCGCCGTGGAGCCGGGCCGAGCCAACCTCGAAGGCCTGTACATCAAGCGCAAAAGCGTCGCCGTCCGTCAGAAAAAGGCCATTGAAGACGCCTTGCGCCGTTTGGAGCAGAACGCCTACACCGCCACCTCCGCCAGTTCCGACGAAGCGCAGATCCGGGCCAAGGAAGCGGAAATGCTGTCCAACTTCATTTCCCGCGCCAAGGAGGCGCAGCCCGAGGGCGTCGTCGTGGTCGGCACCAAGGGTAACATCGCGGATCTGGCGCTCGAGGACGGGGACATCATCGTCATCCCCGAGAAGACCGACGTGGTGCTCATCAGCGGCGAAGTCATGATGCCGCAGGCCATCGTCTGGAACAAGGACAAGGACATGGACGACTACATCAAGGGAGCCGGCGGGTTCAGCAACCGCGCCGACACCTCGAACCTCATCGTCGTCCGCCCGAGCGGCGAAGTCATCCCCCGCGCCAAGGAAGTGTTGCCCGGCGATCAGGTGCTCGTCCTCCCTCGCGTGGAATCCAAGAACCTGCAGGCCGTCAAGGATATCTCGCAGGTACTCTATCAGGTCGCCGTCGCCTGTAAGGTTATTTTGGACATTTAACGGTTCTGGGGGAAGCCTTTCCGGAGAAAGGTTTCTCCCCCTTCCAACCCCTGCCCTCCCCTTCTCTAGGCTCCCAGCCTATCGCCCTTCCCTTCCTCCCTGCCTTTTCCCCGGGTACGGCCCGGCAATGCGCTCCTTAAGCGGCTGGGCAGACGGCATGCCTGCCCAAATTGCGGCGTGTTGTGCCGTAAGGCGCTTTCCTTCCGGAGCGTGCCCGCCCCTCCTGTTTTGTCCGAAAAATCAGTCAGGTCATCTTTTCGTGACAGCTTGTCAGAAAAAAATGACTCAATCTGCCGTTACGGCAGCTCCCGCCGACGTGATTCCAACCGGTTAGAATCAAGCCCTAATGGCACCTTTTTTGCTGTTTGCGTGACAATGGTGTGAAAAAAAGCACTACAACCGCGAACGGGATGAATCGTATGTTCTTTCGCTCCATGAAAGTCTGGATCGCGGCAACGGTACTTGTTGTGCTCGTGCTGGCCGGCACTGCGATAGGGGTGCACGTCACCTCGTCGACGTCGTTCTGCCTGTCCTGCCATGAAATGCGGGTGCATCAGCAGGAGTTGGCGCTTTCCCCCCACGCGCAGGATGCGAGGGGCAACGCCATCGAATGCGTGCAATGCCACATTCCGAGCACCAACATCGTCCGCATGCTGGGGGCCAAAACGTGGCTGGGGACCAAAGACTTGTGGGTACACGCCACGACAGGCGGCAATGTGACGCTCAACCGGCGGGAAATCCAGCCGGAAGCGCGGCGCTTCATGGACGACGCCAACTGCCGCGCCTGTCATGAGGATCTGTACCGCAACGCCAAGAACGACGCGGCCATTTCCGAATACGGCCGCCTCGCGCACGACAATTATCTGGATAAGAACGGATCGTCCCGCAGCGGTTGCGCCGGGTGCCATCGCAACATCGCGCACCTGCCGCCCGAAGACCGCCATTACGACGCCAACGCCGCGTTCGCCAGCAAGCTCACCTTCAAGGAGGTCAGGTAATGGCCAGACTGCTGAAAAAGCCCCTTGTCATCGCGTTAGCCGCAGTGATCCTGCTGGTGATCGGGTTCTTCGTCTACATCCAGAACGCCTTCACCGGGACGCGCTGCGAAGCCGCGAAGCATCTGGATGCCGACATGATCGGCGACTGTTACGGCTGCCACCTCAAGGTGACGCCGCAGGTTGCGCAGGACTGGTATGAAAGCAAGCACGGCGTCACGCTGGTCCGCTGTCAGGTCTGCCACGGCCAGCCGGACGGCAAGGGCGCCGTCCCGTTCAAGCGCGTCCCCGGCGTGGAAGTCTGCGCGGCCTGCCACGGCCTCGCCATCGACAAGATGACCGCCCTCTACGGCAAGCGCGACGACTGCTCCACCTGCCATCCTTATCACTCACGGCCCATGCACGGAAAGGTGTATGAAAACCGTCAGGCCACGACCAAGACGGTGCTGGAATAGGAGGAATGACAATGCAAATGACTCGACGTGATTTTCTCCGCTCCGCAGCCATGAGCGCCGCCTTGGCGGCTGTGGCCGGAACCGCGGGCGTCGCCCGCGCCGCCGAAGCCAACACGCCCGACAAGTGGGTCAAGGGCGTCTGCCGCTACTGCGGCACCGGCTGCGGCGTGCTGGTCGGCGTGAAAAACGGCAAGGCGGTCGCCATCAAGGGCGATCCCAACAACCACAATCAGGGCTTCCTCTGCCTCAAGGGCGCGCTCCTCATCCCGGTGCTCAATTCGCCCGACCGCGTGACCAAGCCCATGATCCGCCGCACCAAGGGCGGCCGGCTTGAGCCGATTTCGTGGGACGAAGCCCTCGATCACATGGCGAAGAAGTTCCGCACCACCATTGATACGTATGGCCCCGATGCCGTGGCGTGGTACGGCTCCGGCCAGTGCCTGACCGAGGAATCCTATCTGGCGAACAAGATTTTCAAGGCCGGGTTCAAGACCAACAACGTGGACGGCAACCCGCGCCTGTGCATGGCCTCCGCCGTGGGCGGCTATACGAC
Organism: uncultured Desulfovibrio sp.; assembly: GCA_900553145.1. GTDB lineage: Bacteria > Desulfobacterota > Desulfovibrionia > Desulfovibrionales > Desulfovibrionaceae > Bilophila. Next base: position 836 of record USCL01000267.1, on the reverse strand, counting down.
CACCTTCGGCAAGGACGAGCCGATGGGCACGTATGCCGACATCGACCGGGCCTCCACGTTTTTCATCATCGGTTCCAACACTTCGGAAGCGCACCCCGTCCTCTTCCGCCGCATCGCCCGCCGCAAGCAGAGCGAACCCGGCGTGAAGATCATCGTGGCCGACCCGCGCCGGACCAATACGTCGCGCATCGCCGACCTGCACATCGCCTTCCGCCCCGGGACCGACCTCGCCCTCATGAACGGCATGGCGTGGGTCATCCTGCACGAAGAATTGGACAATCCGCGTTTCTACAACAAGTATGCCCTGTTCAAGACCAATGACGGCAAGGACGCCACCTTTGACGACTACCGGGCGTTCCTTGAGGACTATACGCCGGACAAGGTCGCCAAGCTCTGCAACATCCCCGAACAGCAGGTCTGGGAAGCCGGGCGCCTGTTCGCGGAATCCCCCGCCACCATGTCCCTGTGGTGCATGGGCATCAACCAGCGTATCCGCGGCGTGTGGGCCAACAACCTGATCCACAACCTGCACCTGATCACCGGGCAGATCTGCCGCCCCGGCGCGACCCCGTTCTCCTTGACCGGCCAGCCCAACGCCTGCGGCGGCGTGCGCGATACGGGCTCGCTCTCCCACCTGCTCCCCGCCGGGCGCGTGGTCGCCAACAAGGCCCACCGCAACCAAATGGAAGCGTTCTGGGGCATCCCGCAGGATTCCATGTCCCCCAATGTGGGGTATCACACCATCGCGCTGTTCGAGGCCCTCGGCAAGGCCGACGTGAAGGCCATCGTCATCTGCGAGACCAACCCCGCGCATACGCTGCCCAATTTGAACAAGG
>USCL01000266.1 GCA_900553145.1 uncultured Desulfovibrio sp. | reverse complement strand
CCTCTCCCCTCCCCAAACCCCTCCTCTCTCCCTCCAAAGACTTTTGTAAACGGGATGTATTGCGGTCACGGTTTTGCGGCGGTTCGCTTCTTGGCAAAAGTTCCCCGGTGACGCCTTCCCGGAAGGCCCGAAATTTTTTCCGGATAATCGATAGCCCCGATGCTCCCCGTATTGAGCCGGGGCACGCCTGACGGCATCGGGACGTAAGAAGCCGGTTCCGTGTCCAGCGCAAGCTGGATGCGGAACCGGCTTTTTCATTTTGAGGGGGCTGAGGGGAATCCCAAAAGGCGCCGAAGCCGCGGCCGTTAGGCGGGCTCGCGAGCCTTACGGGCACCGCACGCAGAGCGGTTCCCCTCCAGCCGCCGAGGCATGCCTTTACAATGGTTCGCCGGGAGGCCTTACGGCATCATGGCGCAGAGCATGAGCCCGGTCGTGACGGGCAGCCCGCACATGATGTTGGCGTTGGCGATGGCCTGCCCGGATGCGCCGCGGCAGACGTTGTCGATGACGGACACCACGATGAGCCGGCTGGTCCGGGGATCGACGATGACGGACATGTCGCAGAACATGGTCCCGCGCACGTTGCGGGTTTCGGGGAGCTGCCCGGCGGGCAGGACGCGCACCCACGGGCTGCTCGCCCATGTTTCCTCATAGACGCGCTGGGCGTCCGCCTGCGGGAGGGGGGCCTTGAGCTGCGCGTAGATGGTGGACAGGATGCCCCGGTTCATGGGCACGAGATGGGGATTGAAGGAGATGGTCAGGGGCTCGTGCGCCAGACGGGACAGCTCCTGTTCGATTTCCGGGGTATGGCGGTGCGTGCCGATGCCGTAAGCCTTGAAGGAGTCCGCCACTTCGCAGTACAGCGAGCCGAGTTTCGCGGAACGGCCCGCGCCGGACACGCCGGACTTGGAGTCCGCGACGATGCCGCGGTTTTCAACGAGGCCGTCGGCAAGGGCCGCGGTCATGCCAAGGATGATCGAGGTGGGGTAACAGCCGGGATTCGCCACGAGGCGCGCCTTGGCGATATCCGAGGCGTAAAGCTCCGGCAGGCCGTACACGGCTTCAGGCAGCAGATCGGGTCGCTTGTGCTCGACTTTATACCACTGCTCATAGGTTTCCGCGCTTTTGAGGCGGAAGTCGGCGGAAAGATCCACCACCTTGAGGCCGCGCTCCACAAGCGCCGCCGCCATTTCGGTGGCCGCCGTATGCGGGACGGCGAGGAAGGCCAGATCGCATTCCTTGGCGATGAGTTCCGGCTCGGGTTCGATGAGGATGACGTCGGCTCCCGGCAAACCGTTGAGGAACGGATACAGATCGCCGAGCCGCTTGCCCGCTTCGGTGCGGGAGGTGGCGGCGGTCAGCTTCATGTTCGGATGGCCCGTCAGCAGGCGCGCCAATTCCATCCCGGTATAGCCGGTGACCCCGACAAGGCCCACCCGGATCATTTCTTGTTGCATGGTTTTCAGTCCACCTTTTTCATGACGTATTTCATGCGCAGTTCATACAGGATGCCCTCCAGGAGGCGGGCTTCGTCGTTGTCAAGGCACTGCCTGGTCTTTTCCTCGAGCATGGTCAGGATGTCGATGGTGTGCTTGGCTATCACCAGATCCTGTTCGGTCGCGCCCGATTCCGGGTTGGGCACTTCGCCGAGCTGCACCAGCGCGGAAGAGGCAAGGGAAAGGATAAACGTGGAAAACGTGACCTGCGGCATGGAACAATCACAGCCGGGCTTGTTGCAGTCGCATGCCTTGTGATCTTCAGGGGAAGCGGCGTTCATGGCGTCTCCGTGGAACGAGTGTGTATAAAATGGGTCCGGCGGGGATGCCGGTTCAACTTCTTACATCAGGAATAACTCGTCCCGGCTCAACGTCAAGGGCGCGACGATATGCGGAAAGTGCCGTTTCCAAATAATCGCGCGACGCGCTGAAGCCGCCGGAAGCCCGCAAAGCGTGAGCCAGCGCGTGCAATCCGGCCAGCGCGTCGGCCCAGTCGACCCAGCCCATGTGTCCGAAACGGACCATGCGGCCCTTATAATGATCTTGCCCGCCGGCAAAGATGATGCCGCACTCGTCGGCCGCCACCTTGAGGAGCTTGTCGCCGTCCACCCCGGCGGGCAGCATGATGCTGGTGACGCCCCAGGCGTAGTGCGTGGGGGCGAACAGGGGCAGATCCAGCGCCAGCGCCCCGGTGCGGACCATGCAGGTGAGCGCCCACTGCTTGCGGTACAGGGCGTCGAGGCCGCCCTCTTCGAACAGCATGGACAGGCTCTCGTGCAGCCCTACGATGAGGTTGACCGGGGAGGTGAACAGCCCCTGCCCCTTGAGGAGGTTGTCGCGTTCGCCCACGAGGTTGAAATAGAAGCAGGAGGCGGGGATGGCTTCGGCGCGCTTCCATGCGCGCGCGGAGAGGGCCATCAACGCCATGCCGGGCGGGACCATAAGGCCCTTCTGGGAGCCCGTGAGGAGGCAGTCGATGCCCCATGCGTCCATCGGGCAGGGGGAGATGCCGACGGCGGAGATGCCGTCCGCCACGAGGAGCACATCGCGCGTGCGGGTAAGCCGGGCGATGGCTTCCACCGGATGCTGCGCGGCGGTGGATGTCTCGCAGACCTGCATGAACACGCCCTTGGCCTCGGGATGTTCGCGGAGCGCCTGCTCGACCTGCGCGGGCGTCACGGCCTGCCCCCAGGCCACGTCGATTTCCACCGTTTTGAGCCCGCGCATGGCGGCGATCTGGGACCAGCGTTCCCCGAACTTGCCGCCGTTCACCACGATGACCGTTTCGCCGGGCAGGAACAGGCCGTGCACGGCGGCGGTCATGGCCCCGGTGCCGGAGCAGGAAAGCGGGAGCACCGGCTGCTCGGTGCCGAACAGCTTCTGGAGCATGGCTTCGGTTTCCAGCAGGATTTTCTTGAAGCCGGGTTTCCGGTGATGGATCATGTCCTGCGCGAGGGCGAGGCGGACGCGTTCTGGCAAGGGCGTGGGGCCGGGGGTGAGCAAACGGGGCTTGTTGAACATGATGTCTCCTGTCATGCGGACAAATTTCGCGGAGCGGATCAGTCTTTCCAGACCCGCAGGATAAAGGCTTTGAGGTAGGCCGTTTCGGGCATGGACGGATGCACCGGATGGTCCGGCCCCTGAAAGCCCTGATACAGCAATTGCGTGTTCAGGCCCCTCTTGGCGGCGCACTGGGCGATCAGGCGGCGCAGCGCTTCGGCCTCAAGGTGGTGCGAACAGGAACAGCTGGTGAGAATGCCCCCGTTTTCCACGAGTTGCAAGCCCAGATCGTTGACCCGGCGGTAGGCGCTGAGGCCCTGTTCGGCGTCTTTCTTGCGCTTGATGAAGGCCGGGGGATCGACGCAGACCACGCCGAAGGTGCGCCCTTCGTCGCGCAGGGCCGCCAGCGTGTCCAGCGCGTCGCCGGGCAGCGTTTCGCCGGGGCATCCGGCATTGGCGGCGAGGTTGCGGCCCGCCATGCCGAGGGCCTGCTTGGAGGCGTCGAGGAACGTCACGCCCGCCGCGCCGTTCCGGGCCGCCATGACCCCGAACGCGCCCGCGTAGCAGAAGGCGTCGAGCACGGTCTTGCCCTTGGCGTATTTGGCGGCTTCCACCCGGTTGGGGCGCTGATCGTAGAACCAGCCGGTCTTCTGGCCTTCCGCCAGCGAGACGGCAAAGGTTGCGCCGCTTTCCAGCACTTCGAGTTCGTCCGGCACCGTGCCCATGCCGGTTTCCACGGTCAGGGGCAGGTTTTCCATCGTCCGGACGCTCACGTCGTTGCGGAACAGCACGGCCTTGGGGCTGAACAGTTCCCCGAGCACTTCGAGCAGGGCGTCTTTCTGGGCTTCCATGCCCGCCGTGGTGATTTGGGCGCTGAACACGTCGCCGTAGCGGTCGAGCACGAGGCCGGGCATCCAGTCGCCTTCGCCGTGGCACAGGCGGTAAAAGGGCACGTCGAACAACGTTTCACGCAGCTGCAAAGCCCGCTCAAGGCGTTTTTTGATGAGTGCCGCGTCGAGCGGCTCACCGGCCTTGCGGCTGACGATGCGCGCGGCGATGAGCGAAGCCGGGTTGACGTAGGCCGTCCCGATCGGGCGCCCGTCGGCGGCGCAGACCTGCGCGGCCTCGCCCGGCGCGAACGCCGTCAGGGGGGATCGCTTCACGTCCACTTCGTTGCTGAATATCCACAGGTGCCCCGCCCGCAGGCGGCGGTCTTCGTGTTTCTTGAGAAAAAGCTGTTGCATGGGTGTCCTTATGGAGGAAAGGGAATGAAGATTGGGGAGGGGGGAGGGAACCCTTCTGGAGAAGGGCTTCCCTCCCCAAACCCCACCCCTCTCCCTCCTAAGACTTTCGTAATGGGGCGGGGGAGGCGTGGGTGTCGTTCCCTGTTTTCTTGCTTAAGAATGCGGCAATAGTTTTTGGGGATAGTTGTGTTTTTAGGGGAATGTTCAGCTCAGGAAAAAGACATAGGCCCAGATGCCCGCGTTGATGACCATGGCGAGGAAGATGGCGGCGGAGGCCATGTCCTTGCCGCGTTTGACGCGCTCGTTCCATTCGGTGGTCACGAGATCGAAGGATTCCTCGTCGGCGCTGTTCAGCAGCTCCACGACCATGACGCCGAGCCAGCCGCCGAGCACAAGCAGCCACTGTCCGGCGTCCTTGCCCGCCGCGGCGAGCAGGATTGCCAGCGCGATCAGCACGAACACCTCGTGCCGGAACGCCTGTTCGCCTTTCCACGCGAACACGAGGCCGGATAAAGAGTTCTTGGTGGCCCCCATCAGATGCTTGGGATTGATGAATCGGGACATACGCTTTCTCCCGGTTTTTTTCAGAGGATACTACAGGCACGCTTGCCGCTGATGCCAAGTCTCAAAACACAAAAGTCTTAGGAGAGGAAGGGGAGGGGTGTGGGGAGGGGGAGGAGAAGCCCTTCTTCAGAAGGGTTCTCCTCCCCC
>USCL01000265.1 GCA_900553145.1 uncultured Desulfovibrio sp. | reverse complement strand
AGCCTTCCTGTTTGAGGAGGCGGAGGTCAACTACACCTGCTCGAACGGCAAGAATTTGAAGAGCGGGGAAGTCTTGATCCGGAACTTCTGATGAACAAAAAAGGCTCCAGTTTTTGGAGCCTTTTTTCGTCGTATTTTCATTTTTTGGTGATAAACCACAATTGGTTATAAAAACGCCCCCACACTCTCCTAGGATTGAATGAGTGTGAGGACTGGCTAGTTGAAAAACTGGTTGTACATCCCAGAATCTCTTTCACTTGTTTTTTGTTTATATAAAAATAGGGAGGGTGTCAAGATTTTTGGGGATGGGCCGGAAATGTATCGGCGTTGAGTTGCCGGCGGGATGCGCGTAGCTGTCAAGAGCTTTTATGCCCATTTGGAGAGGAGGTAGAGATAACACAAGTTATTAACCGGAATTTCTGATGAACGAAAAAAAGCTCCAAAAACAGGACCCTTTTTTCGTCATATCCAAACATCGTGCCAATCGAATTTTTCACAAGTTCACATTCTCAAGTTGGCTGCAACAAATTCTCATCTTGGGTGACTTCTCACAGCAGGCAGGCCATGTCTAACACGGGGAGCGACAGGGTAGCAGCAGGATAGCAGATGGCGGGCATGAAAACTCACCAATCCGCCGCAGGGTAGCAATAGGGGTAGCAAAACGAGAAAAGGGTCTACACTCGTTAGAGTGTAAACCCTTAAAATATTTGGTGGGACGTGCGGGGGTCGAACCTGCGACTCTCTGCTTAAAAGGCAGATACTCTACCTACTGAGTTAACGTCCCGTTCCGAATTTGAGTTGATACGCTTTAGAGTGTGCTCTGTCAAGGTTTAATCTGCTTTTTGCGGAAAAAACAATTTCTCCCGCATGGGCGGTGTATCACTTGGCGGTGCACCACTCAGCATGGAAAGGATTACCCACCGAGGTAAGCCTCTTTAACCTTGGGATCCTTGAGGAGTTCCTGCCCTGGGGCTTCGGCGACGACGCGGCCCACTTCAAGGACATAGGCGTAGTGCGCGATGGACAGGGCCGCGAGGGCGTTCTGCTCCACGAGCAGCACGGTTTTGCCTTCGGCGTTGATCCGCAGGATGATGTCGAAGATTTCCCTTACCAGCAGGGGGGCGAGGCCGAGCGAGGGCTCGTCGAGCATGACCAGATCCGGGCGGCTCATGAGCGCGCGTCCCACGGCGAGCATCTGCTGTTCGCCGCCGGAGAGGGTGCCGCCTTTCTGCCAGCTGCGCTCCCGGAGGCGCGGGAACAGGCTGTAGACCCAGTCGATGTCCTGCGCGATCCCTTCCTTGTCGTTGCGGATGTACGCGCCGAGCAGGAGGTTCTCCTCGACCGTGAGGTGGGGGAGGATGCGGCGGCCTTCGGGGCTCACCGAGATGCCCCGCCGGATGATGTCCTCGGGGGACTTGCCGAGGAGCTGCTCGGTTTTGGGCTCGCGGCCGTCGCGGGCGTCCGGGGTGAACAGCACTTCGCCTTTCGTGTCCTTCACGAGGCCGGAGATGGAGCGGATGACGCTGCTTTTCCCCGCGCCGTTCGCGCCGATGAGCGTGACAATCCGGCCCTGCGGGATGCGCATGCTGACGCCCTGCACCGCATGGATGCCGCCGTAGTGGACGTGGAGGTCCTTGATTTCAAGCATGGTTGGTGACGTCCTCTCCGAGGTAGGCTTCGATGACCCTCGGGTTGTTGCGGATGGCGTCCGGGTCGCCTTCGGCGATGAGCTGGCCGTATTCGAGCACCCAGATGTACTGGCACACGCCCATGACGACCTTCATGTCGTGCTCGATGAGCAGGATGGTGAGGTCGAATTCGTCGCGGATATGCCGGATGAAGTGCATGAGTTCGGTGCTTTCCTGCGGGTTCATCCCGGCCGCGGGCTCGTCGAGGAGCAGGAAGTCCGGGCTGGTCGCGAGCGCGCGGGCGATCTCGAGGCGGCGCTGCGCCCCGTAGGGCAGGCTCGACGCCTTTTCGTTCATGTAGGAGTCGAGGGCGAGGCGGTGGATGAGGCCTTTGGCCTTCTCGCGGATTTCCTCTTCCTCGCGCCGGGCTTTGGGGAGGCTGAAAAGGGGCATCCACCATTGGGTCTTGCGGCGGACCTGCCCGCCGACCATGACGTTTTCGAGCGCGGTTTCGCTGCCGAACAGGCGGATGTTCTGGAAGGTCCGGGCCATGCCCGCCCTGCAGATCCGGTGCGGCTGGAAGCCCTTGACGCTGCGGCCCTTGAACAGGATGTCGCCTTCCTGCGGGTTGTAGAAGCCGCTGATGACGTTGAAGGCCGTGGTCTTGCCCGCGCCGTTGGGGCCGATGAGCCCGGTGATGGAGCCCGCGGGGATTTGCATGGACAGGTCGTTGACCGCCGTGATCCCGCCGAAGCGCATGGTCACATGCTGTACGTCGAGCAGCAGTCCGTTCTGAGCGGGGGAGGTCATGCGCGTTTCCTCCGGGAGAAGAGGTCGAAGATGGCGTCCCAGGTGATTTCCCGCATGCCCATGATGCCCTCGCGGCGGTAGAGGATGATGCACAAAAGGACCAGAGAGAACACGACCATGCGCATGCCGGGGATGCCGGGGATTTCGAACGAGCCGAGGTTGATGGGCTCTTCCACGGCGCGGAGCCATTCGAGCAGGATGGTGATGACCGCGCTGCCGAGCACGCTGCCGGTAAGCGAGCCGAGCCCGCCCGCCACGACGATCATGAGCACGTTGAAGGTCAGCAGGAAGGTGAACATCTTCGGGTCGATGGTGGTCAGGAGGTTCCCGAGCAGCGCGCCGCCCACGCCCGCGAAGAACGCGCCGAGGCAGAAGGAGAGCACCTTGGTCTTGAAGGTGTCGATGCCCATGACCTTGGCGGCGATCTCGTCGTCGCGGATGGCTTTGAAAATGTTGCCGAAGTTGCTGTTCAGGAGCTTGACCATGCAGTACAGGGTGACGAGCAGCCATCCGTAGTTGACGAGGAGCGACGCGTGGAACGGGATGCCCTTGATGCCGAGCGAGCCGTTGGTGATGGGCGTCAGGTTCACGATGAGCACGCGGATGATTTCGGCGAACCCGAGTGTGGCGATGCCGAGGTAGTCGCCGCCGAGCCGCAGGACCGGGATGGCGATGAACAGCCCGAAGAGCGCGGCCACCGCGCCCCCGGCGATCACCGAGAACCAGAACGGGGTGTGGACGACCGAGAAGGGCCAGATGATGTCCTCGAGGATCCACATCATTTCCTTCTGGGCGGCGGGGAGCACGCACAGGGCGGAAACGTAGGCCCCGATGGCCATGAAGCCGGCGTGGCCGAGCGAGAACATCCCGGTGAAGCCGTAGATGAGGTTCAGCGACAGCGCGAGGATGGCGTTCACGGCGATGAGGTTGAGGATCTGGACCTTGTAGCCGTCGAGGTTGGTCTCGGCCCAGACGAGGAACAGGGCCAGGAGGCCGATGGCGACGAGGTTCAGCAGCAGGTTGCGCATGGAGGTCTTCATATCTTTTCCTCCGAGCGCTGGCCGAAGAGGCCGGTGGGCTTGACGAGGAGCACGAGCACCAGCACCACGAAGGCGAAGGCGTCGCGGTAGCCGGAGAGGCTCGGCATGAAGGCCACGGTCATGATCTCGATAAAGCCGAGCAGCAGCCCGCCGATCATGGCGCCCTGGATGGAGCCGATGCCGCCGAGCACGGCCGCGATGAAGGCCTTGAAGCCGGGGAAGATGCCCATGTAGGGGTTGATCTGCGGGTAGCGCAGGGCCCACATGATGCCCGAGGCCGCCGCCAGCGCGGAGCCCAGCCCGAAGGCCAGCGCGATGATGCGGTCCACGCGCACCCCGAGCAGGCGCGTGGTCTCGATATCCTTGGAAATGGCCCGCATGGCCAGGCCCGGCTTGGTGCGGTAGATGACCCACAAAAGCCCGAGGACCAGCGCGAAGCTGACCACGGGCACGACCAGCGTAAGCGGCAGGAGCTTCAAGTGCCCGAAATTGATGGGGGCCATGAGCCATTCCGGCTGGTGCACGGGGCGCGGAAGCCCGGAAAAGACCACCACGGAAAGGCTTTCGATGAAAAAGGACACGGCGATGGCACTGATGAGCGCCGAAATGCGCGGGGCGTCGCGCAGGGGCCGGTAGGCGATGCGGTCCACCAGGATGCCGACGGCGCTGGCCGCGAGGATGGCCACCACCACGGCGACCCCCCAGGGCAGGAAGAATGTCGTGGTGCCGTAAAAGACGAAATAGGCCCCCAACATGAGAATATCGCCGTGGGCGAAGTTGATCAGCCGCAATATCCCGTACACCATCGTGTACCCGATGGCTATCAGGCCATACAGGGAACCCAGTGTCAGGGCATTGAAGAAGTGCTGGAAAAACATGTCCAGACTCATAGTGCCTGCCTCATTCGTTTAAAATCATACAATCCGTAAGTCCGTCCGTAAGGGAGGATTTCCCCCATCGGGCTGAAAGACATCAAAAAAGGCGGGGAGGAAGGGAACCCTTCCTCCACCGCCATGGACAGGGGGCTTATTCAGGAACGATTTCGCCGGCGTAGATGCGCTTCCCGTTTTCGTACTTGAGGATGCCGACGGGGATTTCGGCGTCGTGGGTCGCGTTGATGGTCATGATGCCTACGGGGGTGGCGAGATCCTTTGTTTCGGCGAGAGCCTTGGTCACGGCTTCGCGGTCGGCCTTACCGGCGCGGTTCAGGGCGTCGATGATCATGTCGTAGCAGGTGTAGCCGAGCGTGGCGTTCACGTTGGGGTCCTTGTCGGGGAAATTCTTCTTCCACGCTTCCGTGAAGGCCTTGGCCTGAGCGTTCATGTCCTTCATGGTCATATCATAGGGGAACGCCGTCTGCATGAAGCCTTCGGCGGCCTTGCCGGCGATCTTCACGGTGTCGGGGTTGTCCATGGCGTCGCCGCCCATGAGCACGAAGGTCGCGCCGAGCTCGCGGGCCTGCTTCATGATGATGGC
>USCL01000264.1 GCA_900553145.1 uncultured Desulfovibrio sp. | reverse complement strand
AGAGAGAGATTGTAGGGTGTTGGCTCGACGGTGTGGCCCGGCCCTACCCTTTCCGCCTCCCCATCAATGTGCCGCCCCACCCGATTATTGGAAATGCCCGCAGGATAATTCCGTCCTCGGGCATTTTTTCGGTTATGGGCACCGCCTCTAATAAGTTTTAGTTGTCAAAAAGAACATTTTTTTCCGTTTGTTTCTTTTTCATGGATAATGGTAGACAGAATTCAAGCCGAACGGATACTCTCTGCAAAGAATTTGTTCGGGTGATTCTGCCGTGTGGTGACCTTCTTTAAGAACATGCAACGATAAAGGAGTCTATCATGTCCATGTTTCCTGTTATGATGATCGCTGGTGCTTTCATGTTTATCTCCATCGTCGTCGGCATCTATGGTGTCCGCAAGTATAATTAGCAGGTCCTTCCATGTGGAATTCAGGAAAAATCCCTGAGCGCATTCAGCGTTCGGGGATTTTCCTTATTCAGTGCACACAAAATATATTGCTTACTTCGCACAGCCTGTCCGCGCCTATTCTTTTCTTTATCATGTACCCTTAAAAATCCTCCGGCCCGCAAGCCTTCCGATCACGATATCATATTAATCTATTTTCATTGAGCGGGTATGGGTGGAGCACCGCAAGCATGGGGTGACCGTACGGCATTCCACACAAAAAGCCTCTTCGAACGGGAACCATAGAAAAACCTTCGCACATGGCCGGGGCTTCCACGCAATCGCCCTACCACGGGAAAAGGGGAGGGCATGGCCGATGTGCACAGGCCGCACATCCCCGTTGCCGTTTTCATGGGCATTATCGGTGCCAGCGCCCCATTGGTTATGAGGGGGCCCTCCCCGCCACCTACGCTTTTGCGCGATCCTTTCCGCCGCAACACATCTTCCTGCAACTTCGGCATGCCATCCGATTCCACACATCTGGCCCGCCCCTGAGCAGCATCCAAGGCCGATCTCCGATTCGCCGCGCACTTCTCCTTCTCCGTCACCCTTGTGGGCCTTTATGCCGCATTGCCGGATATTGGCCCAAAATCACACTCCGGCAGATACAATTTTCGCGTCCGTCGTCCGGGCAGCCGCCTATTGCCATTATCATGCCCACGTTCGGTACAATGCCCGCGCCATGGGATTACCCCCTCGCCGAACATTTTTTGGCAATGTTCGGGCACATATTCCGGATGCGGATCATGGAACTTCGCCGCCGCGACCTCCGTAACCGGATTACTCATGGACCGGATCCCGGACCTTCCTACCGCCGCCAAGGCGCTGCCCCCTTCCACCCGCACAGCAGAACCATCCTCCTGCCGCCGTTCCCCGGATACGACGAGATCCCATCCGTGCCTGTTCGATGGGCCAATAGAATGGAATTATCCTCAGCAAAAAAGGGCTGGATGCGACGAAAACGGCCATAGGTGTACGCAGAATCCATATCTCAAAAACCCTCCCGATCGGCTCTGCCGGGAAGGCTCCCTCTACTCTTTTCAACCTTCCTATGAAGTCTCAAATTGCTCGACAAGGCGGGCACGGCGCACGCTTCGTTCGTGGAAGTGGCCAACGCGGGCTTCTCCAACACCGTGAAGGTCCCCGGCCGCGACAGCCTCGGCCTCAACGCGGGCGTGAGCTTCAACACGGACAAGGCGTCTCCTTCTCCCTGAACGCCGGAAGCGAACTCTTCCGCCGTGATGGAATCTCCGTCTACGGAAACCTTGCCGTGGAGTGGACGTTCTAGAAGCCTCAGCATAGGAAATAGGAAAGATGAAGCCCCCTTCCTTACAGTTGGGGGCTTTTCCTTTTCCAAATCAAAGAAACCTGTTACTTGTTGAAATACTTGTCCACTTCCTTTTCGGCCTTGCGCCTTTCAACCTCGTTCACAACGGCAATGGGAACGCAGACCTTCCCTACCGGATTGAAGAACGTGGACAACGACTTCGCATAGGGAATCGCCATAGGGAGCAGGACAATCGTGCAGCACATGGCAACGACCTGAACGATGCCCCACAGAAAGAAAAGCACGCCCAAGGGAAAATACAGTATCCGAACAAAGATACAGAGGATGGTGTACAGTATGTTCCCGCTCTTATTGGGGTGCAACTCGCGTTTGTCTATCATGGCATAGCTGTACGGGGCGAGAGCAAACTTGGAATACTGGATCAGGCCAAGCCCGATAGGGGCACCGACGACGGTAACGGTTAAAAAGAGCCCCGCCAAAAAAGAAAACAGGGACGTCAGAAAACCAAAGCAGGGGAAGTGCCAAAGGATATTGCCCAATAGTCTCATAATGACTCCTTCCCGCCTCCCGAACCATACCATGCCCGGAAAGTCAAGGAGAAGGGGAAAACGCGGCGTGCGGTTCTGCACAATTTAGCGCGCAGCGTCAGTTGCGGAGGCGCTCCACCCGGATATGTGGCAAAAAATATGTGGCAGTCCGAAGCACTCCCGAAACCGTCAAGCAACGACCTGAAACGCTTGGGGTCCGTTTTACCCCTTCGGACAAAAAAAGACCCCCAATCGGGGGTCTTATGTTTCGCCTTGCGGCTGTATGCCGTTTTATCCTTGTGTTTCCGAACCGGCTTGGCCGTCTCCTTCCGCACCTTCGGTTCCGGGATGACCAGAACCATCACTGTTTTGCCCATCGGAATCGCCTCCTGTCTATGGTTGTCTCGGTTTTGGGGGCCTCTGCCGCAGCTTCGTCATCATGTTCCGCCGTTTTGTACATCGGAATGAACCTCCTTCCCTCTTCCGTACAGCCGGGTCCCAACAAGGCGTGCACCTCATTCTCATCACTGTACCTTCTTGTCATACTATAAGTCCTTTTTTTAAAAACGCAATGATCTCTCCTTTTCTTAAATCGGATCGGACAACACCGCCCCTGATACAAAAAAAGGGAGGTGAACCTCCCTTGCTGTTTCGGTTTGTACGCGAAGAAAAGCATCACGCCATGCGCCGCCGAAAGATACTTAGCCCCCGGCGACCATTCCGACCTCGCCATAGCCGGAGGACAACGCGTCGACGATGACGTTCCCGCAGGGCGAACCGATCACGTCCGCGCCAAGGAAGAACGCCCACAGCGCGAGTTCGGGGGCGTTGAGCGTCCCGAAGCCGGAGAATTTGATGCCCACATGCGCGGGAAGCGCCTCGCGCATGACCTGAAGGTGCGAGAGGGCCGGAGCGCCAGCCCTGCCGGTCGAGGTTTTCACGTACTCCACGCCCGCTTCCGCGGCACAGCGGCAGGCCGTGCGGATTTCCTCCGCGCCGAGCAATGAGGTTTCGAGGATCGCCTTGACGATGATGCCCCGCCCTTCCACAGCCTTGACGACGGCGGCGATGTCCTTTGTGTAGGCGTCAAAATCCCCTTCCTTCAACAGGCCGATATTGGTCACCATGTCCACGGCGCAGGGCTTGCCGCCGACACGGGCCACGGCGTCCATGACCTCCGCGACCTTGGCGTCGGCGGACAGCGAGCCGAACGGGAACGCCGCCGAAATCCCGGCCGCGATGCCGCTGCCGTCCAGCAATTCGGCTACCAGCGGCGTCCAGTACGGATTCGTGAACACCGCCTTAAAACCATACGCCCGTGCGAGGGCGCAAGCGTTTTCCATATCCTTGCGCGTGGCGTCGGGGGCCAGCACGGTGTGATCAATGCGCGCCGCGATGTCCCGCGCGCTCCAGACGGTACCGTTGATCCGCATGGGACCTCCTTTGCATCCGTTCTAATATGGAGGCGTTCCCCGGCCACACGGCTCATGATGCCGGACGGGCCGGGGAAGCCCGCGATGACGGGAGCGTTTCCCCCTGCAAAAGCGAAATCTTCGCCGCCGGAGCCGGTTACAGGGAAATGATGAATCCGCCGTCGATGAAGATAACCTGCCCGTTCACGAAATCCGCGGCGGGCGAGGCGAGGAAGGCCGCCACCGAAGCCACTTCGGAAGGTTTGCCCCACCGTTTGGCCGGGGTATGGCGCATGATGTAGTCGTTGAGTTCCTTGTCCTGCATGAGCGGGATGTTCATGTCCGTGGCGATGAACCCCGGCGCGATGCCGTTGACCTGAATGTTGTGTTCCGCCCATTCCGTCGCCAGCGCCCGCGTGAACTGGCGCACCGCGCCCTTGGTGCTGGCATAGGGCGACACCGTGGGCCGCGCGATTTCGGACATCAGCGAGCACAGGTTGATCACCTTGCCGCCCTTTTCCCTGAGCATGGGGAAAGCCGCCCGCGACACCCTGAATACGCTGGTCAGGTTGGTGTCGAGCATCTTCTGCCACAGGGAATCGTCCATGTCCGCCACGGGTTCCCGCAGGTTGATGCCCGCGTTGTTGACGAGGATTTGCAGGCCGTTCCCGGCGTCCTTGATGGTTTGCATGGCGCTTTCGATCTGCGCCTTGTCGGTCACGTCGAAGGCCAGGCCGCGTACGGCCACGTCAGGATATTTCGCCGCCAGTTCCCCGGCCGCCCGTTCCACGACCGAGCCGTTGATGTCGGACAGGAAGATGTTCGCGCCCTGATGGGCCATCGCCTCAGCTATGGCGAGGCCGATGCCGCGCCCGGATCCGGTAATAAGAGCCGTCTTGCCGTTCAGAGAAAACATGATTGCATCCTTAATGTAATGGTTGAAGGAATGCTCCGGCGCATGCCGTGCCGAACGTTTCGGGAAAAGGACGCGCCGCTCGCCGGCGGGCACCGGGTCACACGCCAAGCGCCCGGGTGAAAGCCAAACCGCGACGGGCCTCGCCTTCCGGATCGGAACCGGGGATGGCTTCGATGCCGAGGAACCCTTCGTAGCCCACGGCCTTGAGGCACGCCACGACATCCGGCAGCGCCATGCAGCCCATGCCGGGCACGGCGCGGGTGTTGTCCACGAAATGGACGTGCCGCACGAGCGACCCGGCGCGGCAGATCGCCCCGCATACTGAGGCCTCTTCAATGTTCATGTGGAAAAGGTCGAGAAGCAGGCCGGAATTCCTCTTGTCGAAACGGAGTGCGGATACAGCCTCCTCCCTCAAATCCTTTTTTGCCCAATC
>USCL01000263.1 GCA_900553145.1 uncultured Desulfovibrio sp. | reverse complement strand
ACGCCGCCTCCACCCCGCTGCTTCAGCATGACGGAGGCGGGTACGAACACCCCTGTAGGGGCTTCCGGCGGCCATACCGGATCGTTGCCAGCGAAAGCGCCCCAGATGATGGCATCCTGCATCGGCGAATAGACGGATGACGAGGCGGGGGTATCGCCGCCGATCCGTACATAGCGTGCCGCGCCATAATTGGGCGGCGTGTCCGGCCCGGTGACGGCGCCGTACTTCACGACATCCTGCGCAAAGAGCAGCTTGCGCTTTGCCGCCTCGAACCGATCGAAATCGTGATACACCAGCAGCGCCACCGGATGCCCGAGCAGCGGAGGCGTCTGCCCTTTGGGAACCAGGAAGTTCCTGCCATAGAACCCGGCCGCCAAACTTTCTGGCTGCGGGACGGCCACGCCGTCCGCGGCGAGTTCTTCATGCAGGATGAGGCGGTCGGGCTGCAATCCCGGTCCCAGAAGGTTCAAATCCACGCCCTCGAAAGTGCGGTCGGCCCGTGTTGCCTTGATGAAGAACGCATGGGCCTGCTTCTTGGGCCAGCCGGACAGATCCCGTGCGCGAAAATCCCGCGCGAAGGTTTTCTGCCCAGTCACTTTGCGCAAGGCATCCCACCGGTACCGGACCTTGCCGTCCGGCGATATCCAGTCCGCCGAACTCGGGCCCGAATTCACTTCGAGCGCGTAGGCATCCGGCAAGCGCCCGATCATTACGGAAATACCAAAAAACATGCCAAGTTTGACAAAATGGCGTCGCGAAGTGTCAATCGTCATTGCTTTTCTCCTGTTCGGAATCCCTTTGCGCCGGATCCTGCAAGCGGCATGAAAAGGCTGCCGTGCGTTGTGGCAGGCCTGTTCGTTTTGCCGTTCATTTTACCGCGGTTTCCTGTGCACGTACCTGTCCGGCTGTCACCGGCACGGCCTGCCCGCCCCATTCCGCCCTGATCCAGGTCACGAGATCGGCGACCTCGGCGGCATCCAAGCGGTGAGCGAAGGGCGGCATGGCGTACATGCGCTCTCCATTCCTGAAGATCTGAGTGGGGGTACCGTTGAGGACGACCTTGATGAGCGTCTGCGGGTTGTCCATCGCGAGCATCGCGTTACCCTTCATGGCTGGGCTGACATTAGGGATGCCTTCGCCGTCCATGCCATGGCAGCCTGCGCAGGAGGCCATATAGATCAACCGTCCTGCGGACATGGGCGTACCGTTTTTAGGAGCGACGGCTTGCGGCAACGGCGCGGGAGGCGCGGCCGGCAATACCAGTTTGCCGTCCTTGCCGGTGAGCAGGTAGGTGGCGACGGCCTTGACATCTTCAGGTGACATCGCGCTGGTTGAGAAATGCGTGACGGTGTACATACTGTCGAACGAAGTGCCCTGGGGAGCGATGCCGGTGGCGAGATAGGCGCCCAGCGTGGGGACATCGAAGCCCCGTTTGGCAAGCGCAGGGGCTGTGATATCGGGAACAGCCACGCCGTCCACCTCCCCGCCCTGCAAGGATCGGGAGAATTCGACGCCCATCATGAAGTTGCGCGGCGAATGGCAGGCTCCGCAATGCGCCAAGCCTTCGACGAGATAGGCCCCACGGTTCCATTCGGCGGACCGCTGGCCATTCTGGGGTGCCTTGCGATCGGGGAAGTTCAACAGCGTCCAGAAATTCATGAACGGACGCACCGGCAGCACGAACACGCCGGTATTTTCCTTATTGGCGATGGGCATGGCCGGGATGCTCATGTTGTAGGCATAAAGCGCGTCAATGTCGTCAGGCGTCGCGAGATGGCTGAAGACATAGGGCATTGCCGGATAGAGATTGCGCTTGTCTGGCGCGATGCCATCCCGTATTACGCGATGGAAGTCGGCACGCGTATAGTTGCCGATGCCATGCTGTTTGTCCGGCGTGATGTTGGTTGAATAAAGCATACCGAACGGCGTCGCTATCGCCAGCCCGCCGGAGCCCATCGGCCCTTGCGGCTGTGAGTGGCATCCGAAACAGTCCCCGGCCAGGGCCAGTTCGCGGCCGCGCGGGATCAGGGTTTGCATCTGTTCGGGCGAAAGAGCTTCTCTTGACTGCTGTGCTACGCTTGATGTCCGGAACAGGCCAAGCAAAATGGCAAGCGCCACCACAACAATGATGACGATGACGGCTACTATCCAATTGCGCAGTTTATTGTTTTTCATAATGGACCCACCTAACCGATCACGCAGCCGGGCGTAGCGAGCGCAACATCACGCACGGCTTCGTAGTACCGCACGTACCCGGTACAGCGGCAAATATGGTCATTGAGTGCTTCCTCGATTGCGCGCTCCAGTTCGGCACGCTTGACCGGCTCACGTTTGAGGCGATCGATAAACGCTGTCGCGCCTGCAACGAAACCGGACGTGCAATAGCCACACTGGAACGAGAAATTTTCGATAAACGCCTTTTGAATCGGCGTCAGTTCCGTAATGTTGCCCTGTGCGTCCGTTTTTGCTTGGCCTTCAATGGTGATGATGGTCTTACCATTGAAGGAATGTGCATTGGCAATACAGGTTCGGGTATCGGCCAGGCTTCCATCCGGCAGCACCTCAACGACGGTACAGGCATGGCAGACACCTTGCCCACAGCCGAAATGTGTACCAGTCAGGTTGAGATAATGATGTAAAAAGTCGATCATCGGCATCCCGACCGGCACGTCGATCGGGCCGACTTTCTTGCCGTTTACGACCATGCTCAATGGCTTTTTTTCAATCTCAGGCGTCAGAGTTTCGTTACTCATGATTGTGCCTTCCCCCTTTTTGAGATGTGATGGAAAATCTGGGCTTGGACCCGTTTTCTGGTTCAGGGCAATCCTTTTAGTGCTTCAATCTACTTCCTGCCTGGCGCTCAACTTGCTTCATTCACCCTTCCCTTGGCCAAGAGAACAGATATCGCTAAACATGCCTTCTTTTCTCCATAAAAAGAGAACTCACTTGTGACCTAAAACTTTTCCGCTGAACGTTTCCGGTAACGGGAGCATATTTTCCGGACGTCATACTGAATAGACAGATTGAGGTTCCTTTCTTTCCAATGTAGAGGCGCTTTGGGGGGATATCAATATTATATACTTGATATTTTTGATATAATGCAAAGTATTTCACTACTTATTAGGGTAAATTGGCTTTAAATATGTTTTAGCTTCGTTCGCACCAAACGTACTTTACTATGAGTATTCTTTACCTATCTTAGGGCCATCCCTTCATAGCCAATAACCTCAATCAAGTTTTAGATAGACTGGTATAAATAAAATAACATAGTAAATATAAAACCAACGCCAAGAGACGTGTCTCCCTTGGCGTTGGTCGGCATGAAGCTATGACTTGCATAAATATAATTTATAAGAAGATCTCCGAGATAATATAGGTCAAATGGCCTTGCTCAGATGCGGTAAGAACTACGCGGTTCACCGGGCGGACTTCACAAACAACGGGAATACCGTGGGTCCCGTCAAAGCTGTATAGTATCCGATCATACTTGCTTTCCCTTTTTGCACTCCAGCAGAGCCTATGGGCCTGAAGGCCCTCGAGTTTCCACCCTGATTGTTATGTCCTGGCCAGTCTCCACCTACAAAAGTTCCATAGGTTGCTCTGATTCCATCCCTTTGCAGCCCATCTACCCCCGTGCTCCAGTGACTTACCGCGTCATAGTGATAGCTAGTCTGTCCTCCGTATCCCCGGAGGAACACTCCCTGATAATTCGGGACGTTCCACCCGATGAGCCCGGCCAGTTCCGGATACACTGGTAAGAAGGCAAAAATGGCTTGCTGTGCCTTGATTTCTGGGGAGTATGTCCGTAGGGTGGCGAAGTCCCGCAAGGGGCAATACGGGGCCTCCTCTCCGCAGACAGGCAGGGATGGAAAGGAGGCAAGTTGCCAAGCAAACGGCGGATGTACCATCTGCTCAGGCTGGTGACGAAAGCGGCCCTGTGGGGCGCGTTTTCCCGTCTGGCAAGCTGGCTCATGGGTAAAATCCTGAGCTAGAAGCAAGCCCGATGGAATGAAGCGACCCCCAACAGTGCGGCTAACACCGTTGGGGGTCTCCATCGGGTAAATTGGGACAACCCTTTTACCGGAGGGGAGGCCCTTAAAGAACCATCCCATGCCGGGGGCTAAGGTGTTGATGCACCTTGGCCCTTTCTGTTTTGAAGAATAAGGAGTTCCGAAAGATTTGGCAAGTCACCTAGCCCTGATGAGGTAGCGAACTGCACGGTTGATGGGACGAGTCTCTTCCGCCGTCCTGACGACTCGGGCAGAGTCAAATATGGTGTCTTTGTAAGACCATGCGTTATCTCCTGTCCTGTATACATTACATCCCCTACCGGTTGCTGAAACGTAGTAAGCACCCCATGTATTCTCTCCAACCTCATCTGTTTTTTGGGGTGCTGTCCTGATTCCCCCGTGATACGCTGCATTGCGTCCTGTTGCTCGACGCCAAGAGCGGCGCTGCTTCCACCAACCCCTCGGAGAAAATATCCCCTATAGTTGGGCACAATTCCGCCGATAACCCCTACCAGTTCCGGATAGACTGGAATGTCCGCTCAAAAATCTAAACAACACAGGGGAATATCTACGGCTTGATATGACATGCAACCCCGTGTAGATTTCCCGTCGGGACTTCCCTGTTCAGTCACCAGCGGGGGATTGTAAGGAGGTTCCATGCCACCATGTACGGATTCATCCGTATGCTGGCAAAGGCCGCTGTTTGGGCTGCCCTTGTCCGGCTGTTTGATTGGCTGATGGACGAGTTCCTGAGCTAGAAACAGCCCACTGGACAAAGCAACGCCCCTAACAGTGGTTGAGACTGTTAGGGGCTGTCTGGTGGAAAAACGTCTGTTTTACCGCTAGGGGAGTCCCGAAAAAGACCCCGCACAATGGGACGGTAGGTGTTAGCGCACTTGCCGTCCCTCTTGCGTTTTAAGATAAGGAGTTCCGAGAGATTTGGCAAGTCATCGCGCCCGGATGAAATAGCGAACTGCGCGGTTCACCGGGCGATTTTCATTTGTCACCGGTAAAGCCTTAGAAGCTACG
>USCL01000262.1 GCA_900553145.1 uncultured Desulfovibrio sp. | reverse complement strand
ATATTGTAGGAGAAGCTGAGAATGGTGCTAAGGCTGTTGAAAAATATAATCCGCTTGATCTTTACTCCTGCGCGAGGAAACGCGGCCCCACGGTGGTCACGTTGCCCGCACCGATGGTCAGGAACAGATCGCCGGGTTTGAGGATGCCCGGCAACGCGGCGACCATCTCGTCAAAATTCTGGAAATAACTCACGTCCGCATCCGACACCTGCCGGATGCCCTGCGCGAGGTTCTGCCCGTTCACACCGGGAATGGGCTTTTCCGAGGCGGGATAGATTTCCGTCAGCAACAGCTTGTCCACAGTGCCGAGGACATGGCAGAACTCGCCGAACAGCGCCTGCGTCCGCGAAAAACGGTGCGGCTGAAACGCCACCACAACCCGGCGATCCGGGTAAGCGGTGCGGGCCGTCGCCAGCGTCGCGGCGATTTCCACGGGATGGTGCCCGTAGTCGTCCACCACGAGGATATCGTTCTTTTCGCCCTTGTGCTCGAAACGCCGCCCCACCCCGCCGAACCGGGCCAGCCCTTCTATGCAGAAATGCGGCTCAATGCCAGCGTCCAGCGCCACGCCGATGGCGGCAAGCGCGTTCAGGATGTTGTGGCGGCCCGGCTGACGCAACGTCACTTCGCCGAGCCCCTCGCCCCTGATGAACACCCTGAACCGGTTGATGACCCCGCACTCCAGCACTTCCGCCCTGATGTGGTTGTCCGGGCCGAACCCGTAGGTCACCACGGGCCGCTTCACGCGGGGCAGCAGCCGTTCCACGCCGGGGTCGTCGCCGCACACGACGTTCAGCCCGTAGAACGGGATCTGGTTCATGAAACTGACGAACGCCTCGTCAATCGCTTCCTGATTGCCGTAGTGATCCAGATGGTCGCGATCCACATTGGTCACGACGTTGATGATCGGCAACAGGCAGAGGAACGAGCCGTCGGACTCGTCGGCTTCGGCGATCAGATATTCGCCCTGCCCCAGACGGGCGTTGGCGCCATACGCGTTGATCCGGCCCCCGATGATGACCGTGGGATCGAGGCTGGCGGCGTCGAAAATGGCGGCGGTCAGCGAGGTCGTGGAGGTCTTGCCGTGCGTCCCGGCAATGGCGATCCCGGTCCGCAGCCGCATGAGCTCGGCGAGCATCTCCGCGCGGGGGATCACCGGAATGCCTTTCTGACGGGCGGCGAGCACTTCGGGGTTGTCTTCGGCCACCGCGCTGGATTTCACCAGCACGCTGACGTCATCCACATTCCCGGCGGCATGCCCGATATGGATATCCGCCCCAAGCGCGCGCAAACGCTGAACCACGGGGCCGTCCGCCATGTCCGAGCCATGCACCTCGTAACCGAGGTTCAGGAGCACTTCGGCGATGCCGCTCATACCCGATCCGCCGATGCCGATCATATGGATTTTCGTAAACTTGGTACGCATTGTCGTTTCCTTTTTCAACTCTGACGGCACAGCGCGAGGACACCCTGCGCCACCTTGACGGCGGCATCGGGGCGCGCGCAGGTGTGCGCCATCTGAGACATCGTGTGCAGCGTGCCGGGATCCATCAACAGATTGATGAGCATCCCCCCCGCGTCCAAATGTGGGAGGTCTTTTTCCGCCACCAGCAGCGCAGCCCCCTGATCAACCATAACCCGCGCGTTGTATGTCTGATGATCGTGCGTCGCGTAAGGGAACGGGACGAGCACGGCGGGCTTTCCGGCCACGGCAAGCTCCGCCACGGAAGTCGCCCCGGCCCGGCACAGCACCAAATCCGCCCACTGGTACGCCCCGGCCACGTCTTCGATAAACGGCGTCACGCCTGAAGCGTCGACCCCATGCGCCCGGTACCCGGCAAGCACGCGCTCCAGATCGAAGGAACCGGTCTGATGCCGGATCTCGATCCCGGCCCTCATCAGCCGCTCCAGGCTGGCGAGGATCACGGAATTGACGGCTTTCGCCCCTTGGCTGCCGCCCATGACCAGCAGACGGCGGGTCCCCGGATGCTCCACGGCGCCTTTTCCGGCCTCCACGATAGCCTCGCGCACGGGATTGCCCGTCTGTACGCTTTTTTTCGCATCAAAAGCCCCGGTCACGTCCGGCAAAGAGAGGAAGACCCGTTTTGCCAGCTTCGCCAGCATACGGTTGGTCAGGCCCGGCATGGCGTTCTGCTCATGCACGGCGATGGGAACGCCGGAAAGCTTGGCCGCCGCCAGCGAAGGGAAGGAGGCATAGGCCCCGAAACCGATGACGGCATCGGGCCGGAACGCCTTCACGATGGCACGGGCCATGAACACGGCGCGGAACAGCCCCCACAGCGCGCCCACGGAGCGCAGCCCGCGCCCGAGCACGCCGCGCACGGGCAGCCCCCGGAATTCCAGACCGGCCTGTTTCGCCAGCTTCGCTTCGGAACCGTACTCCGAGCCGACGAACAACAGCTCCGCGCCCTCGCGCCGCAACTGTTCCGCCACGGCCAACGCCGGAAAAATATGTCCACCGGTTCCGCCGGTGGTCAGGATAACCCGAACGCCCATCTTCTTTCCTGTCACCGCGCCGTGCGGGAAAAATTAAGCAGCAAGCCGATGCACATCATACTGGCAAGCAGGCTGCTGCCGCCGTAGCTCAAAAACGGCATGGCCACCCCCTTGGGCGGGGCCATCCCCATAACCACGGCCAGATTGAGCGTGGCGCCGATAGCCAGCACCAGCGTCACGCCGAAAGCCGAAAAACGATCACGCAGATCCGACTGCCCCATGATGATCTTGTAGCAGCGTATGAAAAGCATGGCGAACAGCACCATGATCAGCGTCATGCCGAAAAAGCCGAGCTCCTCGCCCACCACCGCCATGATGAAGTCGTTGTGCGCTTCGGGCAGATAGAACATCTTCTGCGAGCTGCCGCCCATGCCCACGCCGAAAAAGCCGCCGGAACCCAGCGCATAGAGCGACTGCACAAGCTGATACCCCGCATTCTGGGCGTCCGCGAAGGGATCAAGGAACGCCACCAGACGCCGGGCGCGGTACGGCTCAAAGATGATCAGCGCCAGCGCGCCGGCCAGGCCGACGCCGATGGCCATGAACAGATAAATGAACCGGGTCCCGCCGATCAGGCACATGAAGAACAGGATCAGCGAGAGCACCACAGCGCCCCCGAAGTCCGGCTGGGCCAGCAGCAGGAAACAGAACAAGGCCGTCATGGCGAACGGCGGGATGATCCCTTTGCTGAACGTCTTCACCAGCTCCTGTTTGGTGCTCATAAAGTAGGCCAGATACAGGGCAAGGGCGACCTTGGCGAACTCCAGCGGCTGGATGGAGAAAAACTTCACCGAGATCCACCGCTGCGCCCCGTTGACGCGCGAACCCAGCGGGCTCAGGGTGACGAACAGCAGCATCAGCACAAACAGCAGGAACGGGTACTGGAGCTTATACAGGATGTGGCGCGGCACGGCCGCAAGAACCCACATCACGACCCCGCCCACGGCCGCATACAGAAGCTGGCGCTTGAAAAAGAAATACTTGTCTCCGTTGATCCGCTCCGCCACCACGCCGCTGGCGGAAAGCACCATGAGCAGGCCGATGCACAACAGCATGAGGAACAACGCGATCAGCCCCCAGTCGTACTGGCCGACAGGGGCGTTGTCCGGCGTCGCCCGGAATCCGGACGACAGGGCACGGCGACGGGCCATCGTCATGCGAGCACCTCACGGACGACGCGCTTGAAATCTTCGCCGCGCCGCAGATAGTTGGGGTACTGGTCATAGCTGGAACATGCCGGAGCCAGCAGCACCACATCGCCTTCATGGGCCAGCGCGGGCCGTCCGTCCCTGCCCGCCACACGGCGCAAGGCCAGTTCCAGCGTGCGATCCCACGTCACGGGCAGCGTGTCCCGCCATGCCGGTTCGAACCGTTCGCGGCTCGCGCCGAACAAGGCCACGCACCGGGCATGCTTCCGCAGCAGCGGGCACAAACCCGGCAGATCCCCGCCCTTGAACTTGCCCCCGGCAAGCAGCACCACGGGGCGGTCGAATGACGACAACGCCACCCGCAGGGCTTCCACGGTCGTGCACTTGGAATCGTTCACATACAGCACCCCGTTGATTTCCGCGACCTTTTCCAGCCGGTGCTCCAACGGCCGGAACGCGGCGACGGCACGAGCGGCGGCCTCTTCGGCCACGCCAAATTCCCGGCAGGCCAGCCATGCGGCTTCGGCATTGCAGCGGTTATGCGGGCCCATGAGCTGCATATCCGGAAAACGGGCGGATTCCGTATAATGAACCTTCCGCGCCTTGACCCCGTACCTGTCCGCGAGGCCGTCCATGCCTTCCTGCAATACGGCGAGATCCGCCTCGCACTGGTTGGCGAACAAGTGCATCTTGGCGCTGATGTACTCGTCCATATCCTTGTGGAAATCAAGATGGTTTTCGCTGATGTTCAGCAGGATGCCCACGCGCGGGCGCAGCGTCGAGCACGTCTGCAGCTGGAAACTGGACAGCTCCAGCACCACCACGTCCGCCTTTTCGCCGGACAGGACATACTCGGACAGCGGCGTACCGATATTGCCGCCCGTGAACACCTTGAGGCCCTGCTCCTTCAGCATGGCCGCGCACAGGCTGGTGGTCGTGGTCTTGCCGCTGGTCCCGGTCACGCCGAGCACCGGCTCGCCGGAAAGCTGACGCCATGCCAGTTCGGTTTCGGCCATGATCTCCGGCGGATTGTCTTCGAGCAAAAACTTTTTGATGACCGCAGCGGCCACTCCGGGGCTCGGCACGACCAGTTTCGCACCCCGGAACTGGCCCGACGAATGCTCGCCGCACACGATTTCCACGCCCGCGGACTCCGCCCATTCCGCGAAATCAGCCGGAATGCGATCCAGGGAACGATCCAGCAGCCGCACCCGCGCACCCATCTTGTGCAGCAGTTTGGCGGCGGCCACGCCGGAAACCCCGGCTCCCACAACAACCGCGAGGTCGCCCGGTTTCACCGCCGGCGCAGGCTTCGTGAACGTCTCGTTTGCAGCTTTCATCATGACTCCAATGATGCCTCCGGCGGCAAGGGGCTCCGCCCC
>USCL01000261.1 GCA_900553145.1 uncultured Desulfovibrio sp. | reverse complement strand
GGAAACGCCCGGCCCGGCGGCACACAAAAGACGCACCGGGGCGGGCGAAAGAAGAAAAGCTTTCCCGGATGAGGGTCATTCCTTCGCCAGCAGCAGCCAGACCTGCCCCTGATTGTAAATGTTCATGGCCTGACGGTGGGCGTCTTCGCCTTCGCCGGTATACATGTCGATGCGCCGCAAACGGATCGCGCCGCCCGTATCGTGCGCGAAGCCGAGCCCCCTCCGGATGCTTTGCCGCTGCCCCGGAAGCGCATAGGAGACGATGCCGCCAAGCGGCAGGACGCGCGGATCGACCGCCATGCTGACCCACGGCGTCAGTTCGCAGCCCGCCGTCCCTTTGGGATGTTCGGCGCCGAACCGGAAAAAGACGTAACCGCTGGAGGCGTTCAAGAAAGCCCTGCGCTTTTGGGGATGGCTGTCCCACCATTGGCGGATGCCCTGCATCGACGCCTTATTGCGCGGAAGTTCGCCCGAACGGATCAGATAGCCAGCCATGCTCTGGCCCGAGTGCCCGTTCAGCCCCGCAAACAGAGCCGCCTGTTGCGTCCCGTCGTCAAAGGACAAAATGCCGGAGCCTTCCAGCATCAGATCATATGTTTCCACCGGATGTGCCAGCCATGCCATTTCCAGACTGCGGGCCTTGAGCGCTCCGTCCAGATCGATGGCCGCCCGGCTGTAATACGGGTCTTCCGGCTTGATCACCTGCAAGAAGGCGTCTTCCGGGCAGCTGTGCGTGGGCAGGCACCATGCCAGATCCGGGGCAAGCTCCTCCGGCAGACGGTAAATCGGGTATTCGTATCCCGGCTTGCGCGTCCGGCTGGCCTGCATCACCGGCGAATAGTATCCTGTGAATTTGACTTCGGGGGCGACGCTCAGCCACTGAAACCCTTCTTCCAGCAGCTCGGGATGGGCGTCGAGCCGCGGCAGCATCGCCTTGAGCTTTTCCAGCGACGCCGCCACTTCTCCCCAGGTGATGCGGATTCCGCTGTGTTCGGCCGCCCGCTCGTCCGGGTTCCAGCTTCGCGCATAGGCAAGGCTCCGCTCCAGCGCGGGAGCCAGATCCGTCCACGAATGCAGCCCCATGGAGGCCTTGTCCATGCGGACGGCCTGCGCACGCGCCTGTTCCGCCGGGGCCTGCCGGAACAGCGGGGCCGGGGTGTCCAGCGCCTCGACGGCGGGATGGGGCAACCGCCGGATCTCGGATGAGGCTATCGGAGACGGGGCGGGGAAAGGCTTGGGGGCGGGTTTGGCCCCGCATGCGGCCAACAGGACGGCAAGGCACAGCACGAATGGTTTGAGCATGGATTCCCCTTTGCGCGAACGGGCGCATCCTCCGCCCGCCCCTCTCCGAAAGGAAAGGCGGCGCGTAGATGCGCGTATACCCGGAACGGAATCCGCCCGGTATGATAATAATGAAACTTCCCACTGTGATACGGTACATGACAGGGGGCGTTCCCATCGGAAAAAAAGGGACGCCCCGCGCCGCCGCCGAGCGGTGCGCGGCCACCATAGGACCAAGCTCTCGAATACGCAACGCGGGAAGACGACGATGGAAACGCTGATACAGGCTTTGAAGGCGATCAACGACGTGATCTGGGGACCGGGCATGCTGATCCTCCTGATCGGAACGGGCCTCTACCTTACCGTAGGGTTGCGTTTCTATACGTTCCGCAACATCTTTTCGGCCTTTTCCATGCTCTGGAAAGGTCGGACCGCCTCCAAAGGGGACAAAGGCGAGCTGACGCCCTTCAACGCCCTGATGACGGCCCTCGCGGGGACGATCGGCACGGGAAGCATCGTCGGCGTGGCCACGGCCATCCTTTCGGGCGGGCCGGGCGCGCTGTTCTGGATGTGGTGTACCGCCATGGTGGGCATGGCGACCAAATTTTCCGAAATCCTGCTTGCCGTCCGCTACCGCGAAGTGACCCCGGCGGGGAATTTCGTGGGCGGGGCCATGTACTTCATCAAGAACGGCCTCGGCGAAAAATGGAAATGGCTCGGCGGGCTGTTCGCCGTTTTTGCGGCCATCACCTGTTTCGGGACCGGCAATGCGGTGCAGACCAACGCCATCTCCGGGGTGCTCCGGGGGACGTTCGGCGTCCCGACATGGATCACGGCGCTGGTCCTGTTCCTGCTCATCGCCGCCGTCCTGCTGGGCGGCCTGCGGCGCATCGGCAGCGTGGCCGGGAAAATAGTGCCCTTCATGGCAAGCCTGTACACGCTCGCCTCGCTGCTCATCATCATTCTGAACATCAGGGAAGTGCCCGCCATGTTCCTGCACGTCATTGAGGAGGCCTTCACGCCCACGGCGGCACAGGGGGGCTTCGCCGGGGCCACCGCCATGATGGCCGTCCGGTTCGGCATGGCGCGGGGCATCTTCGCCAACGAGGCCGGGCTCGGCAGCGGCCCCATCGCCCACGCCACCGCGACCTCCACCCCGATCCGGCAGGCGACCATCGGGATGCTCGACGTGTTCATCACCACCATGATTGTGTGCAGCATGACCGGTTTCGCCATCCTCGTCACCGGCGAATGGACCGCCGGCGGCGCTCAGGGCGCCTCGCTGACCGCGCGGGCCTTTGAAACCGCCCTGCCGGGCATAGGTTCCGCCATCGTGACGATTTCACTGGTCATGTTCGCCTTCACCACCATCCTCGGCTGGTGCGTATACGGGGAACGCTCCGCAATATTCCTGTTCGGGGATCGCGCGCTGAAACCCTTCCGCATCCTCTACACCATCGTCGTGCCCGTCGGCGCGCTGGCCCAGCTTGATCTGGTGTGGATCCTTGCCGACACCTTCAACGCGCTGATGGCTTTCCCCAACCTTATCGGCGTGCTCCTGCTGAGCCCCGTCGTGTTCAAAACCGTACAAGAGAGCAAACGGCCTTGACCCAAGCCCTGAACCGGGCGTTCGCCTGCCAAATATCAATTTTTTTATAGCCCGGGATCGTTACTGTTTTTTACCCTTCCCCTTTTTCCGCGCACCCCATTGACGGAAAAGCTCTTTACGGCTATCTAACGGCAAATTTTATGGGTGCGGAATGACGCTTTTGAGCCGGTACTGGATACGACTTTTCACAAAGAGCTTATGGTGCGCGCTGCTGCCCCTGATAAGCTTCTGTTTGCTGTATCCAAACGCCGTTGCGCCGGGGCACCCCGCCCGGCCATGCCACGCGCGTTGTCAGGATGGGGCTTCCCTGATCCCGGCGCAGCCGGATCAGCCGTCCGCATATCTGGAAACCAAGTCCGCGCGCCCGCTGGACAGGACTTCCGGAAAGGACGGCCCCCCTCTTCCGCCCAGGCTCCCATCCTACACGTTTTCCCTCGCGCTCCTTCGGGACGCCTCCTTCATCATCCTCCCCGACCTTCTGCCGCGGCTTTCCGAAATCCGGGGCATGCTTCCCTTGGCCTTCGCGCCGCCTTCCGCCTCCGTCTTCCTGTAGCCTTACGCCTGAGCGGTTCTCACATAACGCCCCATGAGGCGGACGGAGCGGACGGAACCGTGCACTGTCCGTATCGCATGCGAGCTCGGACCGTTTTTTCCCGCCCTCAAACTGAAAAGAGAGATGGACGTATGGATCATTCGACGGAATTTCAAGCGGATCGCAAAGAACTCAAAAAAACCATGAGCCCGGCCGAAGTCTGGGCATTGGCCGTAGGCGCCATCATCGGCTGGGGCTGCTTCGTCCTTCCCGGAACCCGTTTCCTGCCGGATGCCGGGCCGCTGGGGACATGCCTCGCGTTCCTTATCGGCGGCGGGCTGCTGTGCACGGTGGCGCTCTGCTACAGCATTCTGATCAAAGTCTATCCCGTCGCCGGCGGTTCCTTCACCTACGCCTATATCGGCTTCGGGACGCGGGCCGGTTTCATCTGCGGCTGGGCGCTGGTCCTCGGCTACCTCTGCGTCATCGCCGCCAACGGCACGGCGCTCGCGCTGCTCAGCCGCTTCGTCCTCCCCGGCGTTTTCGATGTGGGCTACCTGTATACGGTTGCCGGATGGGACGTCTATGCGGGCGAACTGGCCATGATGTCGGCCTTCTTCCTCTTCTTCGGCTACATGAATTTCAGGGGCATGGACATGGCGAGCAGCCTCCAGCTCATTCTGGCCTTTGCCCTCGCGGGCGGCGTGCTGGTGCTCATCCTCGGAAGCGTCGCCACGGGGACGGCCCATGTCGACAACCTGTACCCTCTCTTTGCCGAAGGGCGATCCCCTGTGGCCTGCGTGCTGTCCATCCTCGCCATCACCCCGTGGCTGTTCGTGGGATTCGACACGATCCCCCAGACCGCTGAGGAGTTCGACTTCCCGCCCGAAAAATCCCGCCGCCTGATGATCAATTCCATTGTCTGCGGCGCGCTTCTGTACGCGCTGGTTCTGATCGCCGTCGCCATCATCATTCCGTACACCGACCTGCTCGGCCAGAATCACAGCTGGACCACGGGCGCCGTAGCCAATATGGCTTTCGGCAAATTCGGCGGCGTCATCCTCGCCATTCCGGTGATGGCCGGGATTTTCACGGGCATGAACGGCTTTTTCATGGCGACGACGCGTCTCCTGTTCAGCATGGGCCGCGGCAAATTTTTGCATCCTTGGTTCGTCAAGGTGCACCCCAAGCACGGGACGCCGACCAACGCCGTCCTGTTCACGCTTGGCCTGACCCTCATCGCCCCGTGGTTCGGCCGTTCGGCCCTGAACTGGATCGTCGACATGTCCGCCATGGGCACCGCGCTCGCCTACCTGTTCACCTGCATGACCGCATACAAATACGTCGCCAACTTCACCAATATCCCCGAAGCCCGCTGGGGCAAGCCCGTGGCGGTCATCGGTGGCCTGACCTCCATCTCCTGCTTCGCCATGCTTGCCCTGCCCGGCTCTCCCGCCGCCATCGGCATCGAGTCGTGGTTCATGCTCCTTGTCTGGGTCGTCCTCGGCGCGGCCTTCTACTTCAACCGCGCGTCCGAGCTGAACGCGATCCCCCATGAGCAGATGCAGTACCTGCTGCTCGGCACCAAAGACCGGCCCCTCCTTTTCAAGGAGGCCCAAAGCACCTCTGCCGGAATGAACAAACGGGTTTGACGGGAGAAGATATTGGGGAGGGGAG
>USCL01000260.1 GCA_900553145.1 uncultured Desulfovibrio sp. | reverse complement strand
GAACAGGGCGAACACGAAGGCCATCGCCCGGGTCAGGCTGGGCGAGCCGTGGCCGAGCCCGAGCAGCTGCGCCGGGGTGCGGGCGCCGAGGCGTTCCTGCCATTTGCGCGTGGGCCATGCCAGAAAACGGTAGACGGCCCACGTCCCGAACCAGACGTTGCCCGCGGCCACCAGCAGCATCTGCAGGCCGTAGGCATGGGCAAGCCCGCCGAACCCGACGAGCGCCACCGCCGAGATGTAGGTGGCGACGTAGGCGAACGCCTGCACGCCGAACCCTACCGAGCCGCTGAGTACGGCGTCTTTGCTGCGGCCCTTATGCACGAGGAAGGCGAAGACGGCGAAGTAGCCGGCCCAGAGCAGGATCTCAGTCATGGCTGCGCTCCATCCGGCGTTTGGCCGGTTTCACATTGCGGAGAAGCCCGAACAGGGACATGGAAAAAGATACGAACATGGAAACGAGGGCGGCTCCAACGGCGCCATCCATAGGCAGGTTGGTCAGGGCGGCAAGCATCACGGTTTCTCCCGGCGGTAAAAAGGTACAAAAAAAGCCACCGGCCCTTTGGGGTCGGTGGCTTGTCCTTACTGAACAAAGCTCAATGTGCTACGGAACGTCTCATTTACGCACAGCACATCCGATCCGGGGCCAGCAGCTGGTGTCCCGAATAATAATAGTAAAAGTGCGTAAACGAAAAAATCATGGCGTAACTCCGTGGAAAGAATGTTCCCACAAAAAGGGAGGCCCCGTCAAGGGGCGGAGGCGGCTTTTTTTGTCATTGATTTCTTTCCCCGGAACAAGGATGGTGGGCAAACCACTCCCGGAGGCGGACAAGCTCGGGAAGAAAACGGGATTGCAGCTCCCCCACGGCCGCCCGGAGCGTTTCCGGCGAGTCGTCTTTCGCAAGCTGGCTCCTGCGCGTGAGCATGTCCATCCAGATGTGCCCGTCGAAGATGATCCGCTCCCGCCACGCGGCGGCGAGGACGGCGGGCGGGGTGGGCGCACCGGGGAGCCGCCCGGATGTTGCGAGACGGTCTTTCATGGCTTTCCATCCGGCATCGACGGCAAAGCGCATGCGGCGGACGGCCCCTTCCTGTTCCAGCTCGGAAAGGGAGGGCGGCGCGAACGCTTCTTCTAGTCTGCGCAATGCCCGGAGAAAATGCTGCAGAGGGGCCGGGCCCGGTATGAAAAAGGATGACATGTCTTTCCTCCTAACAAGCCGTTTAAGCGGATAATACAGTGATTTCACGCTGTACATCGGAACTTCTATAGTGTAGTTATTCACTTGATTTTTTGGCCCGATGGAAAAGAGTGGTGAGAAGCCGTTGGCTAGCGTATAAGGCTGTTTTATTGCAATGAAAAGGGAGAATGAGGATGAAATCTTCGCACTTGGGGATGCTGCTGCTTCTGGGTGCCTTGGGGCTTGCGTGTTCGCCGGATGCGGCCTTCTCCAAGGGACAGGCCTCCGCTCAGGCGGATGCGGGAAAGGCGATTGCGGGGGAAGTGACCGTAAAGCAGACTGTTGAAGAAACATTGCAGTCGCACCGCGGCCTGAAGGTCATGCAGGAGAATCTTGACGTCGTCCGTCATGAGCTCCGCAGGGCCAAGGCGGGGTGGGGGCCGAGCGTCGACATGGTGGGCCGCACCGGCGCCAGCCGTTTGAGCAACACGACGACGCGCCCTTTGAACGCCGATAAGGATATGTACGGCGCCAACAGCATCGGCCTTACGCTGACGCAGCCCCTGTGGGACGGTTTCGCCACGCGCAGCCGCGTCCGTACGGGCGAGGCGACGGTCGATTCCATGACCTACCGCGTCCTCGACAACGCGACGTCGTTCGCCTTGGACGCCATCATCGCCCATGTGGATCTGCTCCGCCGCCGTGAAATCCTTCAGCTGGCCAAGGACAACGTGAGGCAGCACGTGGAGATTCTGGAGTCCCAGAAGGAACGCGTGGAGCTTGGGGCCGGTTCCTCCGCCGACGTCTCCCAGACCAAAGGCCGCCTGGCCCGCGCCCAGAGCACGCTTACCGATGCCGAAGCCTCGCTCCGTGAAGGCGAAGCCTCCTATATCCGCCTGACCGGGAAGCCCGTGCCCGCTTCTCTGGCCGAAGTGTATGTCCCGGCTTCCATGTACCCCGACTACGACGCCGTGATAGTGGTCGCCGACAAGAACAACCCGAAGCTGAAGGCCTACATGTCCGACATCAAGGCCGCGCGCGGGGAAAAGGAGCTGGCCGAATCCGCGTACCACCCCAAAATCAATTTTGAAGCCGGCCCTTCCTATTCCGCCCGCAGCGGCCCGGGCAGCCAATGGACCTCCGGCGTGGACGCCGGGCTCGTCATGCGCTGGAACCTGTTCAACAGCGGGGCTGACAAGGCCGGGACCGAAGCCGCGGAGTCCCGCACGCGGATGGCCACGGAGACGCTGTACAATTTCCATGACGAACTGGCCCTGGAAATTGAAAATACATGGACCCGGTATCTGGCGGCTCAGGAGCAGAAGAGGTACTATGAGGAAGCCATCGGCTACAACACGGCGACGCGCGACGCGTATCTCGAGCAGTTCAAGCTGGGCGAGAGGAGCCTGCTCGACGTGCTTGACGCGGAAAGCGAACTCTTCAATTCGTCCACGCAGTATACGACGGCCAACGGAAACGTGGTTGTAGGCGCGTATAGATTGTATGCCCTCACGGGCATGCTGCTTCCCGAACTGGGCATCAAGGAAGACCCCCTCTATGAATCGCCCAGAAATCAGCAGGAAAAACGCTAAGTTTCCTGCGCTGAGAGTGCCAGCATGGCTGATATGATGCAGCCCCCCAAAGGGGGGGAGCCCGATTCTCCGGAACGGAAGAAGCCGGTCCCGCTGGTCAACGACGGGTTATCGCCTTCGGACGTGGATTTCATCCCGCCGCTGGTGCACAGCTTGGTCACTCTGCTGCGGCTTCGCGGCAAGTCCGTTTCCACGGCCTTTCTGATGGCCGGGCTGGCCGGGACGGGGCACGTCTCCCCCGGGGCGTGCCTGCACGCCGCCAAGCGCGCGGGGCTTGAGGGGAAGATCGTCTACCGGAAGAGCCTTCAGGACATTTCCGCGCTGGTGCTTCCGTGCATCCTCCTGTTGGCGCGGGACCGCTCCTGCGTCCTGACGTCGCTGAAAGACGGAAAAGCCGAAGTGATTTTCCCGGAAACGGGGGAGGGCGTGCAGCCCGTCCCCCTTCCGATGCTGATGGACGAGTATACGGGATACGCCATTTTCGCCACGCGCGAAGCCCGGCTCGATCAACGGGCCGACCGTATCCGGCTCCTCAAGGGGAAACGCTGGTTCTGGGACGTCCTGCTCTACTACATGCCGATTTACCGGCATGTGACCTTCGCCAGCGTGGTCATCAACCTGATCGGCGTCATCAGCCCGTTGTTCGTCATGAACGTGTACGACCGCGTGATCCCCAACAACGCGGTGGACACGCTGTGGGTGCTGGCCATCGGCATCCTGATAGCCTACTGTTTCGATTTTTTGCTGCGTAACCTGCGCAGCTACTTCGTCGACGTGGCGGGCCGCAATGCGGACGTCGTGCTCTCCAGCCGGCTGGTGCAGAAGGTGCTGACCATGCGGCTGGACGCCAAGCCGGAGTCGACCGGCGCGCTCGTCAACAACCTGCGCGAATTCGAGTCGCTGCGCGAGTTTTTCAGCTCCTCGACCTTGCTGGCCTTCATCGACTTGCCGTTCCTTGTGGTCGCCCTGCTTTTGCTGGGGTATATCGGCGGCCCGCTGGTGATCCTGCCGTTGTGCGCCATCCCGGTGCTCATCATTACGGGCATCGCGTTGCAGGAGGCCGGCAAGCGCACGGCGGAGCAGGGGTACAAGCAGAATATGCAGAAGAACGCGCTGCTTGTCGAACTGGTCAACGGGTTGGAAACCCTGAAGTCGTGCATGGCCGAAAGCCGGATGCTCCATCTGTGGGAACAGGTGGTCGGCGTCTCTGCCAAGGCCGGCAGCGTCGCCAAAAAATACAACAACCTCGCCATCACCATCTCCACGCTGGTCACGCAGGCCGTGTCCGTGGGGATGGTCATTTGGGGCGTCTACCTGATTGCCGACGGCACCATGACGATGGGCGGGCTCATCGGCTCGAACATTCTGGTGGGCCGGGCGATGGCCCCGCTGATGCAAATCGCGAGCCTCCTCACGCGGCTGCAGAACTCCCGCATGTCCCTGCAGGCGCTCGATCTGCTGATGCAGCTTCCTTCCGAAGGGCAGAACGACAACGAGTATGTCGACTTCGGCAAGCTGGACGCCTCGTTTTCGTTCGAGGACTTGTCGTTTGCCTACCCCGGGGCCGAGCGTCTGGCCCTCGCGGACATTTCCGTGTTCATCAAGCCCGGTGAGAAGGTGGGCGTCGTCGGGCGGATGGGTTCCGGGAAATCCACGCTCGGCAAGATGCTGATCGGGCTCTACCAGCCCCGGGACGGCGCCGTGAAATTCGGCGGCGTGGACATCAGGCAGCTCGCCGAGGCGGATCTCCGCGGCAGGGTCGGTTTCCTGCCGCAGGATGTGGTGCTCTTCTACGGGACGATCCGGGACAACATCGCGCTCGGCGATCCTACCATCAACGACCAGATGATCCTGCGGGCCTCCACGCTGTCGGGCGTGACGGAGTTCATCCGTTCCAACCCGGCCGGGTTCGGGGCGCAAGTCGGGGAGCGGGGCATGTCCCTGTCCGGCGGCCAGCGTCAGGCCGTGGCCCTGGCCCGCGCGCTGGTGCGGGACCCGGATATCCTGATCCTCGACGAGCCGACCAGCAACATGGACAACGCCTCCGAGCAGATGATCAAAAACCGTCTGAAAGCGGTGATGGGGAACAAGACGCTGGTCCTGATCACGCACCGCCTGAGCATGCTGGAACTCGTGGACAGGCTCATCGTCATGGACGGCGGGCGTATCATTGCGGATGGTCCGAAGAACGAAGTGCTGCGCCGCTTGCGCGAGCAGCCCGCGCCCCGGGCCGAACAGTAAGGATCGAGTTATGCCGCAGCAACCTGAAAAGCCGCAACAGCCTCAACTTCCAAACGGTACCCGCGTCCAGTCCGTGGGGTCGGATGAGCTCCCCTATGTCAACGAGGTGG
>USCL01000259.1 GCA_900553145.1 uncultured Desulfovibrio sp. | reverse complement strand
CTCCCCACCCCCCTCCCCTTCCTCTCCAAAGACTTTCGTAAATGGGGCGAGCGGCGGGCGGGGCTGCCCGGCTGATCAGCCGCTGAAGGCAAGTCCCCCGGCGGTACCGCCCGTGGGAACGCAGAGGGGGCGTCAAAAAAACGGCGCGCACAATCGCCTTTTCAGCCCTTCAAAAAAATTTTCCGCCGACGTACTTATCCGAAGCCCTTTCTTGCGGCAGGGACGCCTCTGGAGCGCGCGAAACGGATCCGCCCCCCGCGCTGTCTTTATGCGTTCAGGGACTGGAGCCGTACACCGGGAAGGCCCGCGGAGGCATCCCGACAGGCCCGCACGCCGGATACGTCCGGGGGCGCATCATGCCCTCCGGCGGGGTCAAGGGGCGGAGCCCTCGCCTCCGGAGGTGTCTCCCCTACTTCACCGCTTCAATGATGCCGTCGCAAACGGCTTCGACATCCTCGCGGCTCAAACCGGGATGCAGAGGCAGGGTCAGCAGTTCGCCGTGCAGCCGCTCGGTCGCGGGCAGCGACGGCTTGCCGCCGCCGTACAGCGACAGCAGGTGGTTCGGCTTGTAGTGCTGGCCCGTGGGGATGCCCTTGGCGTCCAGCGCGTCGATGACATGGTGCTGGAGCCCGTTCAGGATGCGCACCGGGAAGATGTGCGGCACGATCCACGCTTCCGGCTCAGCCGTGAGCAGCGCCACGCCGGGTACGCCGGAGAGCCGTTCCCGGTAAAGGTCGGCATATTCGCGGCGCTTGGGGGCGAACTCGCCGTCCAGCCGGGTCAGCTGCACCCGCCCGATGGCGGCCATGATGTTGCTCATGTGATAGCGCCAGCCCTGCCGCTCCACGTCGAATTCCCAGCTGCGCTGGCCGGAGAACCGCTTTTCGGTATCTTTTTCCACAGAAAGCAGGCGCCCGTCGCGCGCGGCCTCGGCCACGGCCTGATCCGAGGTTACGATGCAGCCGCCCTCGCCGCAGGTGATGTTCTTGATACCGTCAAAGCTGAAACAGGCCACGTCGCCGAAACCGCCGACCTTGCGGCCCTTGTACAGGCAGCCGAAGGCATGGGCGGCGTCTTCGATGACCCGCAGGCCGTGCTTCTCCGCAAACGCGTACACGCCGTCCAGATCGACCGGGTTGCTCGCATAGTGCACCGGCATGATGGCCTTAGTACGCGGGGTAAGGCGTTTTTCCGCGTCGGCGAGATCGATGGTCGCCGTATCAAGACGCGCATCGCAGGCCACGGGGACGGCCCCGGCCGCGCTGATGGCCTGAAAGGACGCCACGAACGTCAGTGAAGGGACCAGTACCTCCGCGCCGCTCCCGTGCCCGAGCACTGCTTCCACGGCCAGATGCAGGGCCGCGGTCCCGGTGTTGACCGAAACCGCCCAGCTCGCGGGCACGCCCAGATAGGCCGCCACATCAGCCTCAAATTGCTGCACTTCCTTGCCGATGCCCAGATAGCCGTCTTCGCAGATGACGCGGTGCACGGCCTCGGCTTCGGCCTCGCCAACGATGGAACGGGAAAGTCTCATGCTCATGTCAGTCTCCGGGGGTTCCTCCCCCGCCCCGCCGCGCGGCGGGCGCATAGGTCGGCGCCGCATGGCGGACGCCAGAAAAAGGGGCAGGAAAACCCTGCCCTGACGTGTTTACCAATGATAGGGGATATCTTGCGAATCGACGTCCTTGCGGAGCCCTTCCGCCGGATCGTGCGGGATATCCGGGCAATTGCAGATGACCGCCGGGACGCTTCCCGCCGCCGTAAAGCCGTACCAGACGCGCGGCGGGATCTGCAGCAGCGCGTAGTTGTCCGGCCTGCCAAGCAGCACTTCCATGATCCGCCCGTGCGTGGGGGATTCGGGACGGCCGTCATACAGTACGATCTTCAACAGCCCCACCGGCACGGCAAAACGCTGCGTCTGGCGCGTATGGCACTTCCATGCCTTCACGCACCCCGGCTCCACTTCGGAAAAATACACCTCGCCGATCTCCCCGAACAGCGGGGAGGCCGGACGCATCATGTGCATGACCGGGCCGCCGTTTGTGGGGATGACGGCCAGCCCCTGCAACTCGACGCCGTTAATAACGGATTCCATCGGAACTCCACGGCAGCCCGAGTTCGGCGGCCTTGCGGCAGTATTCCTGAATCTGCGACTGCGTGAACGCGTAAATGTCCGCGCCCTTTTCCTGATAAAACACTTCGTACCACTTGGCGGTGAACCGCATGGTCGCGTCAAAATCCAGCGTGGCGCGCCAGTTGAGGCAGGCCAGCGCCTTGTCGCAGCACAGCTTGAGGAGGGTGCATTCCTTCATTCCTGCCTGACCCGCCAAATCCATCTTGCTGCCGAACCCGGCCCATTGGCTTTCCAGCGACTGCACCACGTCGGCCACGGTATGGCTCGCATCGGAGGAAGGCCCAAAGTTGAACGCTTCGCCGTCCAGCCTGAAGCCCTCATGGCAACCGTCGCCTTTACCCGCCTTCACGGCGTCGCGGTGCGCGGCGAACAGCTTCGCGCCGAGCCACAGGTAGCCGGAAAGCGGCTCCAGCACATGCTGCCACGGACGGGTCGCGTGCGGGCTGCGGATTTCCACCGCCCTGCCCTCGCTCCACGCGCGGGCGCAGTCGGGCACGATGCGGTCGGCCGCCCAGTCGCCGCCGCCGATGACGTTCCCGGCGCGGGTGGTGGCGCAATAGGGAGCGTACACCGGATCGCCGAAAAAGGATTTGAAATACGAATGCGCGATGATTTCAGCGCAGCCCTTGGAGGCACTGTAGGGATCGTGGCCGCCCAGATGGTCGGTTTCACGGTAGCCCCACACCCATTCGTCGTTGCGGTACGCCTTGTCGCTGGTGATGCTGACCACGGCTTCAACCGAAGGCGTCACACGCACGGCTTCCAGCACGTTGAGCGTGCCCATCGCGTTGACTTCGATGGTGTCGGCGGGGTTGTCGTAGGAGGCTCGCACAAGCGCCTGCGCCGCCAGATGGAACACGATTTCGGGCTTGAAATCCCGCATGGCTTCGATGAGCGCCTTGCGGTCGCGCACGTCGCCCCGGTAGTCGCGGATGCGCCCGCCAAGCCCGATCACGTCGAAATGCGACGGCGCGGTCGGCACGGCGTCGGAAAAACCGGCGACTTCCGCGCCCATCTGAAGCAGCCACGCCGTCAGCCACGAGCCTTTGAACCCGGTGTGCCCGGTGACGAACACCCGGCGGCCTTCATAAATATGACCAAACATAGATTGTCCTCGGGGGGAAGAATGCCTCCGGCGGCCAGAGGGCTACCGCCCTCTGGGCTCCTGTCCGGGGGGAATGATTCCCCCCGGACCCCCTCAGGCCCGGCGCATTGCGTACAGGCATGCGCCTGTACGAAATGCGCCGGGTTCCGTAGGCGTCGGACATCCCTTTCTGGAATATCGCAACGGAGCCGCCGGGAAACTGTTTTTCAAAGAAAGGCGTATTGGAACCCACTGCCCCGCAACCCGCCCCGTTTACAAAAGCCTTGGGAGGGAAAGGGAAGGGGGGCCGGAGGAAGGGAGGGGTACGGACCCGACGGGCGCTCCCATAGGAACCGTGACCGTCAGGTGAGCCTTCGAGCGTTACGGGCACCGACAGCAGCGCGGCCCTTCTTCAGAAGGCTCCCCCTTCCCCCGGTTTTCTTCAATCGTGCTATTTGCACCACGGGGCGTTGCCCTTGTCCCAAAGCGAATTGAGGGCCTGCGCGTCGCGGAGGGTGTCCATGCACTGCCAGAAACCGGTGTGGCGGTACATGGAGAGCTGGCCTTCGGCGGCAAGGCGTTCGAGCGGCTCCTTCTCAAGGTCGCAGGATTCGTCCTCGGAAAGATAGTCAAGAAATTCGCGCTTGAAGACGAAGAACCCGCAATTGATGTATTCGTCCAGGACGGGCTTTTCCTGCCACGACAAGATGTTGCCGTTTTCATCGGTCTTGACCGAGCCGAAGCGCGAAGGCATCCGGACGCCGGTAAATGTCGCCATCTTGCCGGATTTGACGTGAAAATCGACCAGCGCGTCGATGTTGATGTCGGAAACGCCGTCCCCGTAGGTGACCATGAAGCGATCCGTGTCGATGTGCTGCGCGATGCGCTTGATGCGCGCCCCTTTCAGGGTTTCCTGCCCGGTGTCGGACAAGGTGACGCGCCAGTCGGTCACCTGCGCGGTCGGGTGGTAGGTCGTCGAGCCGGTACCGAGATCCACGGTGAAGTCCGCATTGCGCATGCGGTAATCGTGGAAATACTGCTTGATGACCTCCCCTTTGTAGCCGAGGGGCAGCACAAAATCCTTGTGACCGTACCGGGCGTACATGGACATGATATGCCACAGCACCGGACGCCCGCCGATTTCGACCATCGGCTTGGGTTTGAACTCGGTCTCTTCGCGGAGCCGGGTTCCCTTACCGCCACATAGAATGATAACTTTCATGGACTTGCCTCATGTTTCCAGATATAGGAAGCTCCGCATCCTGACCGGATCGTCGGAGTCCGGTCACACTAGCAAAACACGCGGCAAAGGTGAATACCCCCGTCCTTCCGGGAAAAAATACCGCCCTTCCCGCAAGCCCTTTTCAGCCCCCTTTCGACGCAATCCGCATCAGGAGAAATCCCATGTCCCAATCCGTTCAAGCCATCAAGCGGTTCCTCGAAGCCCATGACCGTTTCGCCACGCACAACCGCATCGTCGTCGAAGACGCCGATTATGATTACGGCAAGGTCAGCCTCGCGTTTGAAGACCACGTCAAGAACTCCCTCGACATGCTGCACGGCGGCGCGCTGTTCACCCTCGCGGACATGGCCTTCGGGCTCGCCTCCAACTTCGGGCAGGAAGACGGCACCATGATCAGCACCAACGCCGCCATTTCCTACATGAAAAGTGCCAAGTCCGGCCCTATCGTCGCCGAAGCCCGCCTTGCCAACGGCGGCAGGCATCTCGCCACCTACGAAGTCAAAATCTATGATGGTCAGGGAACCTACATCGCCTGCGCCATGATCTCCGGCTACCGCCTCGACACGAAGCTGGCGATTGAAGAATAGCGAATGTGTGGGAAGGGAGGGGGGACCGCTTGTCCCCTTCATGGGGATTCTCCAGAAAGGTCCCCCCTCCCTTCCCACACACCCCCTTCCCTCCC
>USCL01000258.1 GCA_900553145.1 uncultured Desulfovibrio sp. | reverse complement strand
CAGTCGAACTGATACAGCGCAACGCCGGGCTGGAGCTGGTGCAGCCCCTTCGGCACTTCGGTCCACTTGCCCACGTGCCCGCAGGCCTTCAGGTAGTCCTTGCCCGCCGGGTAGAAGGTGTTGGGCGTGTAGACGTGGATGTTGGGGTTGTACTTGGTGACCACGGGGAAGCCCCAGTAGTGGTCCATGTGCTCGTGCGTCTGGATGAAGGCGTCGATCTCGTTGTTGGCGAGCATGTTGTCGATGCCCTCGCGCTTGAAGCACGTGTCCATCCAGTCGTAGTTCCAGCCGGTGTCGAACAGGTACCGGGTGATCTTGCCTTCAAGATCCTCGATCTCGACGAGGCAGGAATAGCCGCCCGCGTTGTCCGCGTGCACGCAGTTTTCCTTGGCGATGGCCCACGCCTCATCGATCTTGTGCGGCAGCAGGTGCTTGATCCGCTTGATCCCCTCTTCGTAGGAGCCCTTGCCGACGCCCTTCCCGTTGCCGAACGGGGCCCAGTTGAAGGTGTACTGATCCACGAGCAGCCCGCCCGCGCCGGTCACGTCGTTCATGAAGATGCCGTTGTCGAACCAGCTCGTTTCCGAGATATTGGTCACCTTCACCGACTTGCAGACCCCTATGTCCGCCGCGCCGCGCTTCACCTCGGGGAGAAAGGCCCTGCGGAGCGGCGTATAGGAATACAGACCCATGGAGCCGAGCACGCCCGCGCCCACGCCGAGCGCGGCGCCCTTCATGAAATCGCGTCTATCCATATCGTCCCTCCTATTGCACCAGAGTGAAGGTTGCGCTCGCCCAGGGGAGCAGGGCCACGATGGCGAAGTATACGGCCACGCCCACGACGAGGCCGATGATCACGCCGGGCAGCATGGCGGGGTTCCACGCGCTGTTGGCCTCAAGATGCCGTTCCTCGGCGGCAAAATCCTCGGCGGTCTTGAATTCGCGCCGCCAGCCCGGCCAGCCGTCCATGAACCACCAGTTGATCAGCCAGATGTTGATGAGCCAAATCATGGGGATCATGGGGAACTGCTGCGGGTGCGAGAAGCCCTTCTGGGTGCCGAGCACGAAGTGGGCGTACTTGTAGTAGAGGCAGTAGATCGCTATGCCGCCGACGGCCACCAGCAGGGAGCGGACGAGCACGTTGATCGGGGTGCTGAACTTGTTGGGCCAGTTGCCGCAATAGAACTGGAGGAACAGGGCCGGGACGAGGAAGAAGATGGCGGTTTCGCCCACATGCAGCCAGCGCCAGTCGGGAGCCGCGTCGCGGCGGTGTCCGCGGATGGCGTCGCCCCACACCAGTTCCTGCATGTACCAGAAGAAAAGGCACAGCGCCCACGAAATGGCGATGATCCCGAAGAACAGGACCACACGGCGCAGCCACGGGGTCTTGATCATGGTGAACGGGAAACGCTCCCAGATGCCTTCCATGAACCAGACGACCACGGTGCAGCACATGATCCACGCCACATGGAAGTTGGCGGACACGGTTTCCGCAAAATTCTCCCAATATGGCGGGCAAATGGCGGTAAAGTACTGCCACGGGTAGTACAGGATGCCCATATGGTTGTGCATGGTCATGAAGTAGATGAGCAGGCTGAGGCAGAACGTGCCGAGCCAGATGCTGAACCCGCGCACGGGCTGGGGAAGCCCGGCCCACGGCT
This sequence comes from uncultured Desulfovibrio sp., assembly GCA_900553145.1. Taxonomy (GTDB): domain Bacteria; phylum Desulfobacterota; class Desulfovibrionia; order Desulfovibrionales; family Desulfovibrionaceae; genus Bilophila. The sequence goes on along the minus strand of USCL01000258.1, from coordinate 3,484 downwards.
GGCCTTCCAGCGCGACGAGCCACGCGGGGCTGATCCACGAGGCGATGACCGCGAACATCATGCAGGCCTGCGCCGCGTATTCCGTCGAGTAGAAGTCGGTGAGGCCGAGCTTCTGCAACTGCGCCGGGTTGAAGTACGCGAAGGCGAGGTTGCCGAGCACGGATTCGAAGAACCCGTGGATCATGACGATCATGACGCCGACGGACACCAGCGCCAGCACGAGCCCCTTCTGGAGCGGGTGGGCGTTGCGCACCCAGTCGCGCTTGAACGGCCAGAAATCGAAGATATAGGCCATCCAGATCAGGATGATCAGCCACCAGCGGCAATAGTTGTACCCCACATACGGCGTGTAGAAACGCATGATCCCGCGCGGGTCCTGAAAAATCCACCACGTCACCGCGAAAATCAGCAGGGTGAACGCAAGGTTCGCCAGCATGGGCCACGGCCCGCTCCATCGCTTGATAAGCTTGCGTTCCTCAAGATAGGGAATCTGTTGCTGTCCTGACATCGCTTCCTCCTCAGATGCATGACTTGCACGCCGCCCTTGCGGAGTGCTTTTATCCGGCCCGCCCGCCCCCTTCCGGTGCGCGGGCGTACATGGCGTGCATGATCGCCGAGGCGAGTTCCTCGCCCCCTATCCGATCCGGGTCCAACCCAAGCCGAACGGCTTCGGCCCGCAGCAGCGCGGGGCTGAATTCCGGAGGCAGCGCGGCCTCCGGGGGCAGGCTCCGGGGCGGCCCTCCGCCATCTCCGGCGACGAACCGGAACCCGAGAAAATCGCGGCGGGTCATGCGGGTCATCGCTCCCCCCGCAACTCCAGCAGGATCGAGGCATACCCCTCCACGGCCTTGGCGGCGGCTTCGGCGTCGGCGTGGCGCAACGCGCCCAGCAGGCGCGCCAACTGCGCGAACACCCTTTCGCACTGGGGCAGGGTGCATTCCTGAAGCAAGCGAGCCAGCGCCAGCCCGTCAGGCAATACCCGGCTGGCCGCCTCCTCGAGGCGGGGATTGTGAAAGACACGGATCAATATGGAAAAAAAGCGGATCTGCGCTTGGATAAAGGTCTTCATGTCGCCGTTGCGGAGTGAGGCCCCGGCGGAAGGAAGCAGGCATTCGAGTTCGAGCGTCACGGACGGGGACACGGCGGGCATGGACGCGGCCACCAGAGGCGGCATAAGGATGCGGAACGCGGCCAGACATTCCGCGAGCGTCCCGCAGGCGCGGCAGGCCCCGTTCGGCAAGGCCCGCACGACGGTCCCGCTGCCCCGTCGCGTTTCAAGGATGCCCCGGCCCGACAGCGAGCGCAGGGCCGCGCGCACCGTGGCGCGGTTCACGCCGAACGCCTCGGCCAGAACACGTTCGGAGGGCAGACGCTCAAACAGGCTCCAACGGCCCTCCGTGAGGGCGCTCTCAAGTTGCTGCTCGATACGTTCCTGCTTGTCCATGCGTCCTCTGCCCGTGGTTGCGAAAACAGCTTACCGGATGGTTCTCATATGTTTCACCATACGGTCTCCCGGCAAATCCGATCAACCTCTTTTTCCCGACAGGGCCTTTTCCATATAACCTCTTGCTTTTTCAGTTGTTCAATTTCAAAAGTGGTTGAACCGCATTTATCTTATACAGAGAATGACATCGGCATTTTTTCCTTTTTTTGCTTCATATCCCCTCTTGATGCAGCCAGAAGGCCCTTTCCGCCTCCCCTGTTCCAAATTGGACGAACCAATTTACCTCAGCCATCCCCTTTCCCCCATCCCGCCCGCATCGTGCACATGGTTCATGACCGCGCCGACTTTGGCATGCCCATCCCGCCGTGCGCCGCATCCCTCCTCGACGGGCGCTTCCCGGATGCGCCCCTCAGCCTCTATGCCGCCTTTTTGGCAACCCAACCGGGACGTTCCCGCATATGGCCCGCGCCGCGTCACTCTTCTCCCTGCCCGTCACTTGCCTTTCCGCCAAAATCCATCACAATGCCTCAAACACCGGAGCTTCGCATGCAGCAATTTTCCCCGTGGATTGCCGGATTCCCCGGCTTGATCTGGAGTATCGACATCCCCCGTTCGCGCCTTCGCGTCTTCAACCGGTGGAGCATCCCCGGCCTTGATGTGCCTCGCCTTCTTAAAGACGCCCGTTACCGGAAAAAAGCGGTACGGCGGGAAGACTATTCGCTGCTCATGGAATTTTGGGATATGCTTACCGCCCGCCGCCCCGCCGCCGTCACCTTCCGGCTGACGAACGGCGACGGGGGGCCGTACATCCTGCAGGGCTGGCCCGGCGAAAACGACAACGTGTATTACGGGTTCATCAAGGAAGCCTTCCTCCCGGCGCCGTACTCGGCGGACGGGCGGCCCGGAACCTGCCAGATGGATATCGGCGGCATCGGCTATCCCGTCTTCGCGCTCGACGTCCCCACCCGCAGCCTGCTGATCATCAACGGCGCGGCCCGCAGCCTGTTTGCGGCGGCGTCACGCGAACCCAATGCGCTGAGCCTCGCGGACATCGCCCCCGGCGATCTGGCCGAAAAGCTGCTCAATGCCGGGGTAAAAGCCCTGAACGGCGACGCGTGGGCGGGTACGCTCACATTCAGCAATGCCCAAGGGGGGCTCTTCAGCGCCAAGGTACGCCTTACCCCATGCGGCGGCGCGGGAGAAGGCCGGGTCGTGCGCGTGGCGCTCCTGAACATCCCCAAAAACCGGAAAAACACCGCCCTCCCCGTTTCCGAGGAACATGCGGAAAACCCGCCGCGTCCGCTTCGGGAAGGGCTGGAAGCGTTTTTCGCCCCCTACGCCGAAGAACTGGACGGGCTGCTCTTTTCCGATATCCAATCCCATAAAGGGCAGGTGGTCGTGTACGGCGCCGGCCCCGCCTTCCGCGAACTGCGCTGGGGCGCGGAGCATGACTACGAGGGCACCATCGCGCAGGATATCGAACGCTTTGGCTTGCGTTCCCTGACCGTGGAAGACACGCTGGACAGCATCAAATCCATCGACTGGGTGCTGTTCGCCCCCCACGGCATCCGATCCTATTTCGCCAAACCGTTCTATGCCGAGCAGGGCCTGCACGCCATCCTCATCCTCGCCAGCTCCCGCCCCCGCTCCTTCGGCGCGGACGCCGAAAGCCGCTTCGCCAGCCTCATGGAGCCTTTTGAAAAGCTGATCCGCGCATGGAGAAAAGGTTGATTGCCGTTCAATGGGAGAGCCTTTTCGGAGGCCCCCGCGTGGCGTCGCAGCCGCCGGACCCGCGGCGCATGCCTCCGGAGGCATACCCCCCGCCTAGGGGTTTCGCCAGAAGCGGGAAAGAGGGGGCCTCCCCCTCCGGCCCAGCCGAAAAGGCGCCGGGCCACGGCCTCAAGGGGGGGGAGCGGACACCGTGCTGAATCGCACGCCGCGTTCGTTGTACAAGCCGGGGAGCATAGCGTCAGATAGAAGGACGAAGAGAGAGAGAGAGAGAGAGAGAGAGAGAGAGAGAGAGAGAGAGAGAGAGAGAGA
>USCL01000257.1 GCA_900553145.1 uncultured Desulfovibrio sp. | reverse complement strand
GGGGAGGGGATGGGATTTGGGGAAGGGGGGCCTTTCTCCAGAAAGGCCCCCCTTCCCCTATTTTTCCTTTCCTTCCTAACCCAGCGTAGCCCTCCGCACAAAACACCGAGACCGAGGGAGGAAAATCCCCCTCGGTCTCGGTGCGGAAGTGAGGTTGTTGAAGAAACGTCGGAATGTATAGTTACGCGGCGGGCCGCGGATGCGCCGGATTGCTCAGGAGGCGGAGAACAACTCCGTGCGGCCTCCCCGCCTGTGGGGTATCAGGTGTTTTGCGCCGGGGAAGGAAGCCTCCCCGGGCGCTCGGGGGCTAATAGTTGCAGTTGGAACCGTAACCGCCGCCGTGGCCACCATGACCGCCGCCGTGACGGCCGCCGTTGTGGTAACCCATGCCGTTACCCATCATACCCCTGCCCATCATGCCGTGGCCGGGCTGGACGCCGAGTTCCTGTTCCATCTTGTCGCCGAGGGTCATGCGTTCGGCGCGGAGCTGAGAGCGGAGTTCCGCCACTTCATTGGCGAGCTTGGAAATGGTTTCCGGCTTGGCGTTGGGGTTGCGGGAAAGGGCGTCGAGTTCGATGCTCTTGCCGTTCAGCTTGTCCTGAATGGGGGACACGCGGTTGTAGTAGTCCTTCATCATGGCTTCATAAGCGCCCTGCTTTTCAGGGGAGAGGGAGGACATCATCCCGGCGTGGTTCCCATTGTGATACCCGTTGTAGGCGAAAGCGGACATGCCGGAACCAAGAACGATGGCGGAAAGGGCGAAAGCGGCGATAAGAGCGCGAGTCTTCATAGTGTGTACTCCAGTAATGGTGTTTTGGTTGAAAGGTTGAAGCCAAACGGCTTGTTTACCTTTTAGCAATCGGCGTGCCAAAGTGTGTATCGTCTCTTAATATGTTAATTTTATTTATTAAAATAAAAACACGCCGTTTGGCGCTTCACGGGCGGCCCGGCAAGTGGGTAGAATGGAACCACACAGCGTTTTGAGGTGTGTAAAAACGCCACACCCGCAAGACGGGGTGGAGCGGGGCGCACCCGGAAGCCGGGGATGACGGGGCTTAAAGGCGGTTTTCATCCGGGAATGGTTTTTGCTATACCTTAAAAAAAATCCGGACTCGAGATCCGCCAACCGGATGCCGTCCGCAAAAGGATATCTACGTGCAAACGTCTTCATTAAAAAAAATGCCCCGGTGGCTCACGCTGTTCCCGTGGTTCGTCATGGTCTGCGCCCTGCTGTTTTCGGCGGGGATCGTGGTCTTCGGGCTGCACAACGCCAAGCGCGAATCGGATTTCACGTCGCAGCTGACCCTTGAGAAGGGGGCTGCGCTCATCAGCGCGCTGGAAGGCGCGTTGCGGACCGGCATGGGATACCATTGGTCCGACGAAGTGCTGAGCGATCTGCTCAATAAGGTCGGGGAACAGCCGGACATCGTTTCGTTGGTCATCACCAACCGTAACGGTACGGTGCTGATGGCGGCGGACACCGCGCTTATCGGCACGAGCTTCCTGTCGCCGGAAGCGTTGGCGAAACTCGATCCGGACCGTCAGGTCAAGTGGGATGCGAGGGAACTGCCCGGCGGAACGGCGGTGTTTCAGGTCTACAAGCAGTTTTCCATCCCGCAGGGCGAACGCCGGAGGCATGGCGGCGGGCACAGGATGAAACGCGGCATGGGCGGCGATACGTGCGGCATGCTGGAAGCGAGCATCGCGGAAGGCACGTCGCTGGTCATTTTCGTCGAGTACGACCTCACTCCGTTGGAAGAGGCGCAGGCCGCCGATGAAAAGCACATGGCGGTCATGTTCGCCATACTCGTTTTTGTGGGGGTGGTGGGCTGTTTCACCCTGTTCCTGATCCGCAGCTACAGGCGCTCGCGCAAGCTGGTGCAGGAAACCACCGCCTTTTCATCGGAAATCCTGCGCACGCTTCCGGTGGGCATCATTGCCACGGACATGGACGATCGGATTACCTCCATCAATCCCGCCGCGCAGGGCATTACCGGGCTGAACCGTGCGGCTGTGACGGGGCGGAGCCTCCGCGAGCTGCTGCCCGGCGTGTGGGCCGTGCTTGAAGGGCGGACGGAACAGGACGCCGCGAGCGAGCAGGAGGCTTGGTGCATGGTTGGGGAAACGCGCCGGGTTCCGCTGGCGATCAGCGCCTCGCACATCGTGACCGAAGAGGGCGAAGCCATCGGCACGGCCCTGATCATGCGCGACCTCGGGGAAATCCGGCGCCTCCAGAGCGAACTGCGGCGCCGGGATCGGCTGGTGGCGCTCGGCAACATGGCGGCGGGCATCGCCCATGAAGTCCGCAACCCCCTCAGCGCCATCAAGGGGCTGGCCCGCTTCTTCATGGAAGCGAGCCCCGAAGGCAGCGACGAAAGCCGGATGGCGGACATCATGACGAAGGAGGTGCTCCGTCTGGACAAGGTTGTGGGCGATCTGCTCGACTTTGCCCGTCCCGATGTGCTGAATTTGACCGATGTCGCCCTGAATGAGCTTGTGGAGCGGTCGCACGACATGGTGCGGTCCGATATGGACGCCCGCAATATCCGGTTTGAGGCCGACTTGCCGCAGCCGCCGTTGTCCGTGCGGCTGGATCGGGATCGCATGACGCAGGTGCTGCTCAATCTGTTTCTCAACGCTGTACAGGCCATGCCCGATGGCGGTAAGCTGACCGTACGGGGCCGGATGGAAGGTTCCGAGCTGGCGCTGGAGGTTGCGGACACGGGGTGTGGCATCGCCCCCGAGCGTCTGGCGGATATTTTCAGCCCGTATTTCACCACCAAGGCCAGCGGCACCGGGCTGGGGCTTTCCATCGTGCACAAGATCGTGGAAGCGCACGACGGCACGATCGAGGTCGCCAGTACGCCTGGCGAGGGCACGGTGTTCAAGCTGCGGTTCCCGTTTGTGGCGTAGGCGGGGGCGTTGAACGGAGAACCGGGGGAAGGGAGGGAAACCTTTCTGAAGAAAGGCTTCCCTCCCTTCCCCCGGCCCCCCCTTCCCAAGACGTTTGACCTTATCGAATCCCTTATCGTCGGTTCCCTTGGGTTTCTTTATGAGGTTCAGGTATGGCGGATGACGGGAAGGCTGTTTTTGTCGGAAAGGGTCGTTGTACTGGATTGAGAACGCATTGAGGAATGGCATGGCGGAAAAAGGTTTGCATACGGTTCTTGTGGTGGATGATGATCCGGGGCATCGCGGGATGCTTGAGGCGCTTCTCGGGCGCTGGGGGCTGGCCGTCACGGCGGCTGCGGACGGCAAGGAGGCGGTGGCGCGGGTATGCGAGCGGCCTTTTGACGTGGTGCTGATGGATATCCGTATGCCCGATATGGACGGCATCACGGCGTTGAAGGAGATCCGCAAGTACAATCCCGCCGTGCCGGTCGTGCTCATGACGGCGTATTCCGCCGTGGAATCCGCCGTGGAAGCCATGAAGTCCGGGGCCGTGGATTACCTCATCAAGCCGCTCGACTTTGATCTGCTCAAGTCCACCTTGTTCAAAACGCTGGAACACAGCGAGGCGGCCCGGTCCGGCGAACGTTTTCCAGTGCCTGTGGACGGCATCGTGGGGAACGGCCCCGCCATTCGGAGGATGCTGGAGATGATCCATACGGTGGCGCCTTCCGAGGCGACGGTGCTGATCAACGGCAAATCCGGGACGGGCAAGGAGCTGGTGGCGCGGGCCATCCACAACCAGAGCCAGCGCAAGGACGGCCCGTGGGTGGCGGTGAACTGCGCGGCCTTGACCGAAAGCCTTTTGGAGTCCGAGCTGTTCGGGCACGAGAAAGGGGCCTTCACGGGCGCGGACAAGCGCCGTGACGGGCGGTTCCTGCAAGCGGACGGCGGCACGCTGTTTCTGGATGAAATCGGTGAAATTTCCCTGCTCATGCAGGTGAAGCTGCTGCGGGCCATTCAGCAGCGGGAAATCCAGCGCGTGGGAAGCGACGCCACTCTCAAGGTGGATGTGCGCATCGTGGCGGCGACGAACCGTAATCTGCTGGAGGAAGTTGCCGCCGGACGTTTCCGCGAGGACTTGTACTATCGGCTCAACGTCGTCAGCATACAGGTCCCGTCCCTGCAGGAACGCCGCGAGGACATCCCCCTCTTGGCGGAGCATTTCCTCAAAGTGTTCGGCGAGCGCAACCGCAAGGATGTGAAGGGGTTTACCCCCAAGGCAATGGACATGCTGGTCAAGTACCCTTGGCCGGGGAATGTCCGCGAGCTGGAGAACGCGGTGGAGCGGGCCGTGGTGCTGCTGTTCGGAAGCTATGTTTCCGAGCGCGAGCTGCCGCTTGCCGTGACGCAGGCTTACGAACAGGAGGCCGGCGCGGAATCCTCATCCCCGTCCGTTCCTTTGGAGGGGGCGACGTTGGAGGACGTGGAGCGTGAGGCTATCCTCCGTATGCTGGACAGCGTGGGCGACAACAAGAGCGAGGCGGCGAAACGCTTGGGCATTTCCCGCAAAACCCTGCATACCAAGCTCAAACGGTATGGACAGGAGCAGGAATGATCATTCCTGACGCGCCTTGCGCTGCCAGACGAAGAAGTGGAGCAGGGCCATGCCGCCGTGCCCGATCAAGTACAGTTCGATGAGGATGGTCACGTTTTTATGGGTTTCCAGCGCCAACTCCGCGAACGATGAGCCGCTCCGCCAGAGGATGAACCAAATCAGGCCCGTCAGCACGGCGAGCAGCAGCGCGCCGAGCCCGAGTCCCTGCACCGAGGTCGCCAACCCTTTGGGGCATGGGGGAACCATCTTGAAGCGCAGGCTGTCCAGTACGTCTTTTTTGAGTTGTTCCGTATCACCCCAGAGATACGGGAAGAAATAATGGAACCCGCGCTGCGTGAGGCTGTCCGCCGCAAGCAGCAGGCTCAGGACGGCCAGAAGCAGGCCCGACAGGATATGATACCACGAAGCCAGCCAGCTGCTGAGGGCGGGGTTGATCTGCCCGGATGGAAGCATGTGCATGGCGAAGCTGCTCAGGATTTGCAGGATGACCAAGACGGCGATGGCCGCGTGCAGGAACCGCAAGTAGGGTTTCTGGAAAAAGCCGAGGAATTGCCAGAGCAGCGTGGCCTGATTACGGAGTGCGGATGTGACGGACATGGGGGCTCCTTATCCCGTCATCATAATACGTGAACGGTTCAGGGGAAAGCCATGATAGAAAAGATGGTTGGGTGATGGGAACATTGGGGAGGGGGAGGAGAAACTTTCTATAGAAAGTTTCTCCTCCCCC
>USCL01000256.1 GCA_900553145.1 uncultured Desulfovibrio sp. | reverse complement strand
AGGGGAAACTTTCTCCAGAAAGTTTCCCCTCCCCCTCCCCAAACTTACTTGTACTCCCTGCCGCACCAGAGGACGCGGCCGATGACGCGGAAGGCGTCCTCGCAGTCGCCCCGGGTGTCGAGCTCGACGGGCGGGTAGGCGGCATTGGTGCTCTTGAGGATGACCTTGCCGGGAAGGATGTCGATGCGCTTGAGGTAGATGGCCTCGTCAAACCCGATGGCGTAGAGGCGCCCGGGGGTGACGTCGCGCTTGCCCTGATCGATGAGCACGATGTCGTTGTCCATGATCTCCGGCTCCATGCTGTCGCCGGAAACCCGCATGAGAACCATGTCGCGGGGATTGCCCTTGCGGTGCAGGAAGTCGCTGCGGAAGGCGTAGCTGCGCTCCGAACCGCCGCCGACTTCGAGGCTGCCGTGCCCGGCGGACAGGCGCGCCTCCACCATAGGGATCATGATCAGATCGACATCACACGCGGGCATCGGCTCCGCAAGCTCCGGCAGGGGAAGGGCCCGCGGCGTTTCCTTGAGGCCGGAAAAGGCGGCCTCTTGGAGGACGTTGCCTTGGCCCGTCAAAATCCAGTGCGGTGAAACGTTTAATTTTGAGCATAATGCCTCCAGGACTTCATACCCGGGCAAGGCCCGCCCTTTCTCATATCCGCGCAATGTATTCACATTGATGCCGACACGATCGGCAAATTCGGCCTGTGTGGCGCTTCCGCGCAAAAAAACGAGTCGATCGGCGATACTGCTCATGGCGTCTCTGCGCCGTGGGGGCGCTCCGGGTTGATGTGAACGGGGATCGTAAAGAAATGTTGTAATGTTTTTGACCGTTAAGTCAATAAATAAGTTTTTGCGTCAAAAAACAATTGTAAAAGAACCGATTTTGACGTAAAGATCGTTTTGCGAACGGTCGTGTACAACCTCTTTTCTTTACCTTCACCAAGCTATCCGGTCAACAATTCGGTCAGGGCCCCGCGTCGCGCGTTTTCAGGCAATGCGTGCCCAAGGGCATTGTTTTCCATGCCTTTCCCCATGAGGCGGAGAGGCCCATCTTTTACCTATAGGGATTCATATGGAACACATGGCGCAGAATCGGGAGCGGCGCAACGCGTCTTCGGGAATGTTTTCCGGGCAGGCCCGGACACGTGGGCAGGGCGTAAACGAATTGGTTGAACTGATTGGCCTTCCGGCGGCGATCGAGCTCATCAGGGCCAAGGGCGGGACGAGTTTTGCGGTTCCGCTCGGCATGACGCTGCGCGGGCAGGAGCAGCGTGAAAAATTAGTGCAGATCGTCGGTCGCGAACAGGCCACCAAGCTGATCGGGCGCTACGGCGGCACGACGCTGTATATCCCTACCTGCCGCCAAGCCTTTGTGGACACGCGGGATAGGAACATCAGCCTTGAGCGCGACGAGCTGGCCCGGGAAGGCCTTTCCGAACGCGCGCTGGTGTCCGTGCTCGCCGTGCGGCACGGGCTGTCCGATCGCCAGATCTGGCGCATCTTGAAAAAATCCGGCCCGGTGAGGCCGGATATGGCGGCCTGCGCCGCCGCGCGCCACGCTCCCCGCTCCAGCGCGAGGTGCTGACATCCTTCAATCTTTCCTGAGGCCTCCTTTCGGGCATGGTACGTCTTGCGGGCCGATGACGGTCCCGCGCCATACCACAGGAGGTCTTATGGGATTCTTCAGGCTGCTTCTCCGCCCCCGCTGGCGGCTGCTGTTCTTCGGGCTGGCTGCGCTGGGGCTTCAGGTCGTCTTGCTGCTGGTCAGCCCGGCGCAGGTGCCCGTCGTCCTGTACAAGCTGGCCCTCGTCATGCTTGCCGCCATCTTGGGCATGTTCTTCGATGTGGCGGTGTTCCCCTTCGCCACGCCCGACTCCTATCTTGACGAAGACTGGAAGCGCGCGCCCGGGGCCGTGCGGGCCCGGTGCGCCGACTTCGCCATTGCCAAGGGATACCTCTGGCCTTTCGTCATGGCCTGCCTGCGCCGCGCCGCCGTGGTCGCGGCCTTTGTCGTGGCCGTGTCCGTGGGGCTGTGAGGATGGGGACGGTGAGAAAGCGTCCTTTTGGGGGCGTCCCCATCGCGGCGGGGGTGCGCATGGCGATCCGCATGATCTTGCTGATGGCGCTGTTGTCCGCGCCGCTCCCGCAGCGGGCGCTGGCGTTGGATATCCCGCGCGCGGCGGAACGGCACCGGGCGGAACTCATACGGGTTTCCCGGGCGGTATGGGGGCTGGATGCCCCCGTGGCGGTGTTCGCCGCGCAGGTGCACACGGAAAGCTGGTGGCGCAACGGCACGGTGTCCACGGCGGGGGCGCAGGGGCTGGCGCAGTTCCTGCCTTCCACGGCGGAGTGGCTGCCCCGGGCCGTTCCGGATCTGGAACGGGAGGCCGGGCGGCCCGCGCCGTTCAACCCCGGATGGGCGCTCCGGGCGCTCGTTTCCTATGACAAGTGGCTGTGGGAACGGCTGGACGGGGCCGACGCCTGCCAGCGTATGGCCTTTACGCTGTCCGCGTATAACGGCGGCATCGGATGGGTCGGCAGGGATCGGAAAACGGCGGGGCGGCAGGGCCGGGATCAAAGCCGCTGGTTCGGGCAGGTGGAGGAGGCCGACGCCGGGCGCAGTGCTTCGAGCTTCCGCGAAAACCGCCGCTATGTGCGGCTGATCCTGCTTGAGCGGCAGCACTGGTACCGCAAAGCGGGGTGGGGGCCCGGCATCGGATGCGGAGAGGGGCATGAATAGGAATGTGTTCGCCGTATTGCTGCTGTGTCTGGGGTGTGGTGCCTTCGGGTATGTCCGGGGCTTCGGCGTCGCGGAAACGCGGGGCCGCGCGCAACTGGCGGAACAGGCGGAAGCGCACGCCACCGAACGCGAGGCGCTGGCCGCCGCGTCCGCGCAAGCGGAACGCCTCGCCCGGCAGCGGCTGGAAGCGGAGGCCGTGCGGGCCGCCGCCATCGCGGAGGAGCTTTCCGCAACCCGCAACCGCCTTGCCGCCGAGCGGCAGGCGTTTAACAGGAGGATGGCCCGTGCTGTCGAAGACGCTTCTCGCCATTGCGCTGGCCTGCCTGCTGGCTGGGTGCGCCTGTACAACGAGGCCCTTGGCCTTGCCCCCGCCGCCCCCGCAGGAATTGCCCCTGCCGCCGGAACTGGCGCGGCTGCCGGAAGCGCCTCCGCCGCTGGCGCCGGGGTATGGCCGGAGGCATCCGTGATGGCCAGCCCGGAGGATCTTCTGGCCCACGCGAGGGATTACGGCGGCTATTGCCGGGAACTGCGCGCTCAGGCCGAAGCCCTGCTTGCCGTGGAAAAGGGGCGGGAGGGCAAGCCATGACGCAGGCGGCGCTGCAATTCGACGCCCATACCCTGCTGCTCGGCCTGCTCGGGATGGTCTGCGGCTTTCTCGCGTACTGGGGAACCCGGCTGGAGCGGCGGGTGGACGAACTCAAGGCCCGCCAGTGCCTGTTGGCCGAGGAAATGCACAAGAGCTACGTGCCCCGCGAGGACTGCCGGGAGCGTACGGCGCAGATCCTCGGCGGACTGGAGCGGGCGGACGAAAAACTGGATCGCATCGCGGACGCGATCCGCACCGGAGGGCGCTGACATGGGGGGGAAGCGCCGGGGCTCTCCCGCGTTTTCGGAGGCCGCCGGGGACCCTGCGGAACGCCGGGAGCGTGCCCTGCGGGATTTCACGTTTTTCCGGCGGGCGTATTTTCCCCACTACTGCCTTGTCGAAGGGGATTCCCGGCTCCACGAATGGCTGGATGCGGAGCTGCCGCGCATGGCGGACGCGCCCGAAGGTGTGCGGCTGGCGATTGCGGCCCCGCGCGGGGAGGCCAAAAGCACGTTCGTCTCGCTGTTCTTTGTGCTGTGGGCCGTGCTGACCGGGCGCAAGCACTACATTTTGCTTATTGCCGACGCGCTGGAGCAGGCGGCGTCGCTGTTGGGCGCGGTCAAGGACGAATTGGAGTTCAACGAGGCGTTGAAGCGCGACTTCCCCGGGGCGGCGGGCAAGGGGGGCGTCTGGAACGTGGGCACGGTGGTCACGCCGGGCAACGTCAAGATTCAGGCCCTCGGCGCGGGCAAGCGCATGCGCGGGCTGCGGCACGGGCCGCACCGCCCGGACCTGATCATCCTCGACGATCTCGAAAACGACGAGAACGTGGGCAAGCCGGAACAGCGCGACAAGCTCCAGTCATGGCTTCAGAAGACGGTCCTCAACCTCGGCGCGGCGGATGGCGGCATGGACGTGGTCTATGTGGGCACGTTGCTGCATTACGATTCCGTGCTGGCCCGCACGCTCAGCAAGCCCCTGTGGAGGGCCCGGACGTTCCGCTCCATCCTGCGCTGGCCGGATCGGATGGATCTTTGGGATCAATGGGAAAGCCTCCTCTCATCGCACGGGGAGTCCGAGGCCCGGCGGTTCTACCGCCGGCGCCGGGCCGAGATGGACGCCGGGGCCGAGGTGAGCTGGCCCGCGTCGCGCCCGCTGTACCGGCTCATGTGCCTCCGCGCCGAGGATCGGGAAGCCTTCGATTCCGAGCAGCAGAACGATCCCCTGTCCGCGGACGAGGCCCCGTTCAACGGCTGCATCACCTTTTGGGTGGACAGGAGCCGCGACTGGCTGCTGTTCGGGGCGGTTGACCCCTCGCTCGGCAAGCAGGGCGCGGGGCGCGACCCTTCCGCGATCCTCGTCGGCGGGTTCCTCCGCGAAACCATGACGCTCGACGTGGTGGAGGCGAGCATCAGGAAGCGCCACCCGGATCGCATCATTGAGGATGTGATCGCCCTGCATGACGTGCACCATCCGTTGCTGTGGGGCGTGGAAGCCGTGCAGTTTCAGGAATTTTTCGCCCACGTGCTGGTGCAGCGGGCGGCGGAACGCGGGATGGCCCTGCCGGTGCGTCCGCTCGTCAACAGCGCCGACAAGCTGCTGCGCATTGAGTCGCTGCAGCCGCACATGGCGCAGGGGCGGATACGGCTCCACGCCTCGCAGCAGGCGCTCATCGACCAGTTGCGGCACTTCCCCCGCGCCGATCACGACGACGGGCCGGACGCGCTCGAAATGCTCTGGCGTCTGGCTTCCACCGGGTTCGTCAGCATGGGGGAAGCCTACATCCGCATGCCGCTTGAGAGGGGGTGGGGCGATGACGGGGAGGACGAGAGGCGACTGGGAGGGGGGAGGTGCCCCTTCTGAAGAAGGGCCTTCCCCCTCCTAAACCACTCTTTTCCTCTGAAGGCTTTCGGCTGG
>USCL01000255.1 GCA_900553145.1 uncultured Desulfovibrio sp. | reverse complement strand
GGCGCGGGCGAGTGCGTCGCCCTGTATGGCCCGTCCGGCGCGGGCAAGTCCACGCTCCTGCGCGCTCTCTATGGGAATTATCTGCCCACGGGCGGCTCCATCCGGGTCCGGTGCGGCGGGGAGGACGTGGACATCACCAGCGCCGATCCCCGCACCGTCATCCGGCTCCGGCAGGGCTGCATCAGCTACGTCAGCCAGTTCCTGCGGGTCATCCCCCGCGTGAGCACGCTGGATCTGGTCGCGGAGCCGCTGCTTGAAGCGGGCGAAGGCCAAACCGCCGCCCGCAGCCGCGCCGAAGGCCTGCTGGCCCGGCTGAACCTGCCCGAACGCCTGTGGCATATCGCGCCCGCCACGTTTTCCGGCGGCGAGCAGCAGCGGGTGAACATCGCGCGTGGCTTCATTCGCCCGTCCCCCATTTTGTTGCTCGACGAACCCACCGCCTCGCTGGACGGCGCGAACCGGCAGGTGGTCATCGATTTGATCCGTGAGGCGCGCGGGAACGGGGCCGCCATCGTGGGGATTTTCCACGACGACGTGGCCCGGGAAGCCGTGGCCGACCGGACCGTTCCCGTCCGGCGCCCGTAACCTTTTTTCATCAAGAGCATACAGCCATGAATGAAACCGTATTCACCAACGCCAAACTGATCACCCCCGACGCGGTCGTCGAGGGGACGCTCGTCGTCCGCGACGGGCGCATTGTCTCCCTCGACAACGGCGCGAGTTCGCTCGCGGAACGCATCGATCTGGAAGGCGACTACCTGATGCCCGGCCTTGTGGAGCTCCATACCGATAACCTTGAAAAGCATTTCATCCCGCGCCCCAAAGTGCTCTGGCCTCAGGGCGTGCCCGCCTTTTTCGCCCACGACGCCCAGATCGTCGCGTCCGGGATCACGACCGTGTTCGATGCGCTTTCCGTCGGCGAATATCACGACAAGGGCCGTATCGCCATGCTCGGCAAGGCCGTGGGCGCGCTGAACAGTTGCCGCTCCACCGGGAAGCTCCGCTCCGAGCACTTGCTGCACTTGCGCTGCGAAGTGGCCGATCCCCGTATGCAGGATCTGTTTTTCCCGCTGTCCGACACGCCCGCGCTCAGCCTCGTGTCGATCATGGATCACACGCCGGGCCAGCGGCAGTGGCGCGACACGTCGTCCTACCGCACCTATTACAGCAACATTGCTTCGTGGACGGATGAGGAGTTCGAGCAGGTCGTCGAGCGACTCCAGACCGTGCGCGACGGCTGCGCCGGGGACAACGCCGCATCCGTCATGGCGTTTTGCCGGGATCGCGGCCTGCCGATGGCGAGCCACGACGACACCCTTGTGGAGCACGTCGAAGAGGCACTCGACAACGGCATCGCCATCAGCGAGTTCCCCACCACGATGGAGGCGGCGCGCCATGCCGCCGAGAACGGCATGCTTGTGCTCATGGGCGCGCCCAATGTGGTGCGCGGCGGATCGCATTCCGGGAACGTCTCCGCGCTGGAGATCGCGCAGGCCGGGTATCTGGGGAGCCTTTCTTCGGACTATGTGCCCGTCAGCCTCCTCGAAGCGGCTTTTGCCCTGAGTGAAGGGGGGTACATGCCCCTTCCCGCTGCGGTGGGTCTTGTGACCGCCAATCCCGCCGAATCCGTGGGCCTCACGGATCGCGGCAGCCTCGAGGCGGGGCGGCGGGCGGATCTCGTGCGCGTGAGCATGGTCGAAGGCCAGCCCGTGGTACGGAACGTCTGGCGGGAAGGCGTGGAGGTTTTCTGATGCGGCAGGGCCGGCTCGTTTACGTCATGGGGGCTTCGGGGGCGGGCAAGGACAGCCTGCTGCAGCTTTTGCGGCTTCGCTTGCGCGGGGTTCCGGCGGTGTTCGCCCGGCGTTACATCACCCGCCCCCTGTCCGTCCGGGGCGAGCGCCATATCGCCGTCTCCCCGGAGCGGTTCGCGGATATGGCCGCGTCCGGGCAGTTCGTCATGGACTGGCGGAGCCACGGCCTCCGGTACGGCATCGGCAGGGGCGTGGAGACGACCCTCGGGCGCGGGCATGTGGTGCTTGTGAACGGCTCGCGGGAGTATCTGCCTGAAGCGCTCCGGCGTTATCCGGATCTTGTGCCCGTGCTTGTGGAGGGGGATGCTTCCGTGCTCCGGGCGCGCCTGCTGGCACGGGGGGGGGAGCGGGGGGCGGACATTGAGGAACGGATCGCCCGGGCCTCAATACGCGCCGAATACCCGGCGGGGGTACGCCGTATCGACAATTCCGGCCCGATCGCGGAGTCGGTGGAGGCGCTGCACCGGCTGGTCATGCAGCTCGTGTAAGGGAAAGGCGCATTTCCGGCGGACAGGTTCAAGGGTACCGTTCCCGCTTCACGGCCTGTTTCAGGCTGGTCGGGGCGGCCCTTTTTCTGTTGAACTCAAGAGGGCTTTTTCCCGTGGATCGTTGCCCATTGCCGCGGGGCGTTTTAGGTTTTCCCGTCCGTTCAATACGGAAGGGTTACTTCCTTTTGTCTTGATACAGCTGGCCTTGATACAGGGGGAATCCCGTTGCGCGGCTTCCCTATCGGACGAAGTTTTTGCGCGTGGGGGAGGGGGCCTTTTTCAAAAGGCCTCCTCCCCCACATTGATTTATATGGCCACAGGCACCGTCCCGGCCATGATCCCGCAGCCCTGCGGCAGATCCAGCGGGAGGCGGCGGATGTCTTCAAGCCCCGCGTTCCGCATGAATCCGGCAAGCTCCTGCCGGGTGTAGGATTGGCCGTCGGGCGTGCCGACAAGCATGTTGAGATCGAATAACGCCGGATGCTGAGGGCCGTTGCGGTTGTCGTCGAGGATGAATTCCTGAATGAGCAGGAGGCCGCCCGGAATCAGCGACTGCGCGGCCTTCCGCACGATGTTGGCGGACTCCTCAAAGCCCGCGCCGTGCAGGATCTGGGAGAGCCACGCCACGTCGAACCCGCCGGGGAGGTCTTCGGCCGTGAAATCCCCGCCTGTGAAGGCAATCCGATCGGCCATGCCCGAATCGGCGATCACGCGCTCCGCAAAGGGGCGGGTGGTGGGAAGATCGAATACCGTGGCGCTCAGTCCGGGGTTGCGGCGGCAGAAATGGATGGCGTAGGCCCCGGTCGCGCCGCCGAGATCAAGCAGGTGGGAACGGCCGGAAAGGTCGATGTGCGGGACGCTGCGTTCCGCCTGCGCGTTGGCGATATTGTACATCCCCATGAGGAAGCTTTCCCGTTCGTCCGTATCCTCGGTATCGATGGACGTGCGGTGGCGGATCGGCCTGTTCTCGCGGACGGCTTCGTCCAGCTTGGCCCACCCGGGCATAAGATGGCGGTGATGCTCCACGATATGCCCGAGGTAGCCGGGATTGCCCCGGCAGAGGTGTTCCCGGGAAAAGGGCGTCAGTTCGCACGATCCGCCCTGACGGTTCAAGATGCCCATGGCGCACAGGGCGGTTATGAGGCGGTCGAGGCTCTGGGGGGCGCATCCTGTCCGGGCGGCGAGCTCCGCCACCGTCAGCGGCCCGCCGGCCAGAGGGGTGAACACGTCCAGGTGCACGGCGGCGTGGATGGCGCAGCTTTCCCAGTACATCCCGGAAGCGTGGAGCAAGGCGGAAGGGGTCCAATCTTTCATAACGCACCTCCTGTTCTTGCCTACAGGAGTAGCATCCCTCGCACGTTGCCACAACCGCCGAGATCCGGTGAGAAGGGCAGCCTGGAATCAGGGCCGCGAGGCGTCGCAGGCGAACGTTCGCTGAGGCCGCATAGGGCGCATGCCCCGCTTTACGGGGAAAGCCGTCTCATCGGGTGATCCGGGCGAATGGCCTTTGCGGGGTGTTGTGCGGAGAGCGGTTTTCTTGTCAGGAAATCCGTATATTGCCTGACGGGTTTTGCCTGCACTGTCATGGGTGTAAGATATTTATATAATTTTTTCACATGGTTGTTTGCCGATGAGGGCGCCGCCGGCGCCGGTGGACGGCGGATGGTGTTCTTATTGTCGCACAATAGTGTTTTTTGGCGTCATGAAAGTCGACAAAAAACATCGTATGTTTTTTATTTGACAATTAACGTGTTAAAAATCCTTTTCTAAAAACGTAATCCTCTGTTTTGACACGGAGTATGTTGTCCAAAAACACTATGATTTCTTTGAGAAAACAGATAGTGTCCGTGTACGGTCCGGCAAAACGTTCCGGTAAGGTCAGAGCTCAACGGCATGTTCAGGCATGGCGCGTCATATAACCATAGCGGCAAGGAAACAAGGTCGGAGAATGAGAAGGCATGGATACGGAGTATCCGTTTTCGGGGCGATCTTCCTGTGCTATTTGTTCTTTTGCTTTCCCGCGCAGGCAGACGAAAAGATCCTTTCCGCCCGAGTAGGCTACTATGAAGACGGGGACTATATGTCCCGTGGCCGCTCTTCAGAATATATCGGTTTCAATATTGAATTCCTGCAAAAGGTCGCCAAGTTCGGCGGCATGCGTTACGAAATGGTGGATGGGGGCAGCTGGGAGAATGCGTGGCACCAGCTTCTGGAGGGGAGTGTAGATCTGCTCCCCGCCGTGTACCGCACGGAAGAGCGGGAAAAAGAGGTTTTGTTCTCCAATCTGCCCATGGGGACGCTCTATGTCACCCTCAACGTCAGGACTGACGACAAGCGGTATGACTACGAAGATTTCAGTTCCTTTCAGGGGATGAGGGTCGGCATCATCCGGGGGAGTAAGGATGGGGAACGTTTCCGAAGCTATTGCGAGGAGTTCGGCGTCAAACCCGTCATTGTCCCGTATGCGGAAACGCAGGCTCTGTTGAAGGCCCTTGAGGACGGAACGCTTGACGGCGTCGCCATTACGCATCTCGGGCGCAGCAGCACGTTCCGGAGCGTGGCCCAGTTTTCGCCGGAACCGGTGTATGTCGCCGTGACGAAAGGCAGGCCGGACATCCTTGCCCGCCTTGACGCGGCGATGAATGCCATCGCGTTGCGCGATCCCAATTATATGATGCGGCTGTACGACAAGTATTTTGCCGTCAGCACGGCGCAGCAGCCGGTGTTCACCAAGGAAGAATACGCGCTCCTGAAAGAAAAGGACGTGATCATCGCGGCGTACGATCCTTCATGGGCGCCCTTGGAGTATACCGATCCCGAGACGGGAATGTTCGTCGGGGTTACGTCTGATCTGCTGTCCATCATTTCCCAATCCACCGGGCTGCGGTTCCGTTTTGAACCCGTCCATCAGGCCGAAGCTCTGGACAAGCTGAAGAAGGGGCAGATCGATCTGGTCTGTTCCGTGA
>USCL01000254.1 GCA_900553145.1 uncultured Desulfovibrio sp. | reverse complement strand
GGTCATGCCGTACCTGTCGGCGTCCGCCTCGATGGGGTGGAGTGCGTCGGGGATGGCGCGTTCGGGACGCCCTTCATTGATGAAACTGGCGAACACATCCACGATGGGGGCCGCGAAGTTGCGGTAGGTGGCCCGGCTCGCGCGGATGTCGTATTGCTTGTCCGATTCGTAGGTGTGGCGCGTCAGGTAGGCCCTGTTTCCCTCGATCCGTTCCCCGCCCTCATAGAGGTCCATCGCCTTCCGGCGCTTGGTGAAGGATACCGCGTACAGCGGGTGTTTCTGCTCGTAGCTGCTGTTCATTGTCGCTCCTTATCCGTGCGAGCTTCCGAAGAAGATTTCGCGTTTCTTGATGGGGAATTCGACCGCCGTGTAATACCGGACGGCGGTGGTAATATGCTGGTACTCGGCGTCCTCTTCCTGAAACGTGCTGCCGCCCTTGAGCTTCAGCGTGGAAAGCCCCTTGTGCAGCATCGGGCATTTCCCCTTGTTTACGAAAAAGGAGCGGGTATTCATGGCGTCGCAGCTCTTAGCGTTGAGGCTGGCTTGCCCGTCCTTGATCGCGGGATTGGTGCGGGGCACCTTCTGTTGAACCCGGAACCCGTTGCGCCTCAGCTCCTGTTCGAGGGTTACGTAGTGGCTCGCGTGCCCGTGCTTTTCGCCCACATGCCCGCTGGCGTCTCCGTAGAGGGAAACGATGCCTCTGAATCCCGCGTACCGTTCGCAGAACTCGACGGCCGCCTGTTTCGCCACGGCGGAAGAGAGCACGATTTCGTCGACGGCATAGACGTTTCCGTCCTTGTCCGTCTGGAGGATTACGGAGGAAAGCGGCGTGAAGTTGAAGTCGTGGGTCCATATGACGTCTCTGCCGGGATCGAAGGAAACGCCCGTCAGGTTCCCGTCGCCGTATTCCGGGTAGACGAGGTTTCCGGGGTTGCTGCTCCCGTACCTGTTCATGACGTAGACGTTGACCCATTCCTTGTGCTTTCCGGGAAGCTGGAGGAAGTAATAGCCGTACCCTGCGCTGTGGTTCTCGATGTTCTCCGCTTCCGGGTTTTCCCGGTACAGGAGCTTTCCCTCGGCATCCTTTTCGACGAGAAGAGCAGGGGGCTGGGCGAAAAAGTCATACCCTTCCGGGCGCTCCTCCTCGGCGAGCCTGTACCACCAGTTGTCGACGTTGCATGAGTTTGTGTCGGCGATGATGCCCGTCCACGAGAACCCGCCCTGCATCTTGCTCGGATAGCGGTTCACGCGCCCGGTCGCCATTTGCAGGACTTCTTCCGGCAGCTCGCTGGCTTCGTTCAGCCATACGCCCGTCAGCTCAAGGGACTTGAGTTTCTTGACATGATCCGGGCGGTCAAGGCTGATGAAGACAAGCTCGGCCTGTACAGCCGTCCCGTCCTGAAGCGGCATGTTGATGAGGCCCATGATGGGGTGCCCGTAGGAGATTTTCGTTACTGCCCCATACCAGTCCATCCATGTCTTGATGGTGGTCGTCTTCAGTTCGCCGTAGGTGTTGCGGATGATTGCCCACCGCGACCGCCTGAGCCCCATGAACGCCTTCTGGCGGAGGATGCGGGACATGGCCTCGGCGCAGCAGCCGACGGACTTCCCGGAGCCCAGAGGCCCGCGGACTCCACGGAAAAAGGCGTCGCTGGCATGGAACCGCGCAAGCGTGGGTTCCGCGTGGTAGACGGGGACGGGGATGCCGTCAGTTACCGTCGCCTTCATGTTTCCTCCCGCCGCCCAAATCGAGGACGATGGCGACCCCGTTCCTGCTTTCTTCGCCGCCTTCGCCTTCCATCCGGCGAGGCTGTCCGAAACCCGGCGGATCTGTTCGAGGACCATCGAATGGGCAGCGTCCAGCCGCAGGTAGTGCATCTCCTGCGTTTCGGAGGCCGTGGAAAGGGATGTGGACTCGCGCCCCTCGGCGTCGGCCTGTTTGCCCTGCGTCCCCGTCAGCACCACCATTGCGGGGATCTTCCTGCCCGTCCCGTCGTCCCTGCCGATGTTTTCCATGTCCTCCTTGGCCTTTTTCAGGCGTTTGGCGATGCGCGCTTCCTTGACGCGGAGCGTCTTGAGCTGCTCGCGGAGGGTTTCGCACGGATTCAGCGTGACCGCATTGGCGTAGGCGATTTCCTCTTCCGTCATGGTTTCCAGAGATATGGCCTCATATGCGCCGTGTTTCAGTGCGTTTTTATTGCCCTTTGCCCTACGACAACACGGGCTCCAAGAACGCCATCCAATCAATGGGAAGCGCCATCACCTACGCCCGGCGCTATTCCCTTTCGGCGCTGGTCGGCGTGGTGGCCGACGACGATGACGACGGGGAAGGCGCATGGAGGCGGGACGACGACCGGGAACCGCCCCGGCGTAACGCCCCCGAGCCCGCCCCTCAGCCCCAGCCCGAGCGTGTGGATCTCGCCGCCCTCGCCAAGGAGTTGAGCGAAGTACGGGACAGTGCGGGGTTCGTCGCCTGTTACAACCGCCATCGGATTACTGAGGAACACCCGGACTACGAGGCGGTCAAGAACATGTCCGGCAAGAAGCGCCGGGAAATCGAGGCCAAGGCCGAGGCCGAAGCCGGAACCCCACCCGGATTCGTGCCGCTGGACGCCGTGATCGCCGCCTTTGAAGCGGCGGAAACCGTAACCGCGCTCAAGGAGGCGGCAACCCGGCTCGGCATCCCGGAAAACCACCCGGACAGTGAGGCCATCGACATGCGAACCATGAACAACGGCGGCGTGGTCGAAGCCGTCAACATCGCGCTTGCCAAGGTCGCGGACAACATAGCGGACGTGAACACGCCGCCGGACAAGCCCCGCACCGTCACCCTCAAGATCACCTTCAAGCCCGACGAGAGCCGGACGCTGATCGCATCCAAGGCGGTCGTGACGACCAACCTCCAGCCGCAGGAGCCGCAGACCATCCCGGTCGTGCTCGACAAGCTGGACGGCGCGCCCATGCTGTCCGAGTCCTTCACCGACAACCGCCCCGACCAGTACCGCTTTGACGGCACGTCCCCGGCGGAACTCAGGGGAGGCGGCAGCGTGACCGTGAACGTAACCCCGTTCAAGAAGGCTGAGGAACATCCCATCAACCAGTAACCAAAGGAAGGGATCACATGGAAATCAACCGTATTGAAGCAGACAGGCACCTCATCGGCGTAGGCCGGGAACTCGAATCCCTTGACGGCAAGGCCAAGGCTACGCTTCCCGTTCATGTCACGGAAGACGGGTTGCGGTTCTACAAGCGTGACCCGGAAGGGGAATGGCAACGCCTCCATGACGCGGAACAGGACACGCTCACCGTGGGCACCTTGCAGGCCGTGGTGGATTACCTCAACCAGAACCCCGACGGGCTGGACCTCGACAAGATCCTTGTCCATGTCTGCGATGTGACGACCGTGAGGGGCATGTCCGTCCCCTTTAGGGGCTGGAGGCAGCGTACCACGTACATGCGGGCCGACGCCGTCATCCCTGCCCACCGTTTCGGAAGCTGGACCTCGCCTGACGAGTTCGTCCCCTATCTCCAGTCCTGCTTTGTCCCCTCGGACGATCTCGACGCGCTCATCAAGATCAGCGGCAATCTCGTGGACACCTCGGAAGTCCGCGTACAGGACGACGGCGTGTCACAGGAAGTGTCCATCCGCCAAGGCGCGGCCCGTAAGGCCGAAGTACCCGTACCGTCCCCGGCGGTCGTCTTCCCGTTCAGCACATTTGCGGAAGTCGCGCAGCCCGCGCACAAGGTCGTGTTCCGCCTCCAGTCCAGCCCGCTGGCCTGCAAGCTCATCGAATGCGACGGCGGCGCGTGGAAGCAGGAAGCCATCGCCAACATCCGCACATGGCTTCTGGAGAACCTGCCTGAAGGCGTGAAGGTCATCGCGTAGCATCCCCCCCGGTTTGGCCTTTATCAGACCGGGGGCTTCCACAGGAGAACTTGCCATGCCTTTCCAGAACGCCTATGAGCGGATCCTTCAGTCCACGGGCCTGCACACGCAAACGGATGTCGCCGCCATGCTCGGTGTGAAGCAGAGCAGCATTTCGGATGCGAAACGGCGCAACCACATCCCCGATTCTTGGATCTTGACGCTTTTCAATAAGAAAGGCCTCAATCCCTTTTGGATCCGCACCGGCGAAGGCCCGCAGTATGTGGCGGGAACGGATACGCCCCCGATGCCTGTTTTGTCGGAACAGCAGGTGGCAGCGAGCCTTGAGCCGATACTCCGGGCGGCCCTGCTCGGCGTGGTTCCCGAGCTTGCCGACCAGCTCAGGCAAAAGATGAACCCATAACCTCAACACGCATCACGCGGAACGATAATGAACGACAACGACGCTGAAATCATGGAACTCGTTGATGAGGTCAGAAGGTGCGAACGCGCCGTGCAACAGGCGAAGAACGCCCTCGAAGTCGCCAAACGTGACGCCGCCGTCGCCGCCTGCCCCTACAAGGAAGGCGACATCGTCTCCGGATGGGACCGCGACGGCACCTGCCCGGCAAAGGTCGACAAAATCCTGTTCGTCCCCTCCTACCCCTACTACGACCTGCGCGTGCTTCCCATCATGGAAGGGGGCAAACCATCCCGACGGCACAGGTACGCCTACAACGTGCTGGATGTAACACCATACGAAGGCGACGAATGACCCCAAACGAAAGGCGGCTCACACTGATGTGGGTCGCCTTTTTTCTTTGGGTGTTGTGGACAACTGGCCCCGGAAGGGGGTGAATAGTCTCAGGCCCCATCCCCAAACCCCGCGAACAGAAGGAACAAGGAGGACATGATGGATAGCTGGACGTTGTGGAGCGAACAGCTCCCTACGGATGCCAAGATAGTATACCGCTGGCGTATCCCCGCACAGGAGATTCTTGGACTGGTCATGCAGCCGGAGTGGTCGGAGAAACTCTTTTCTCCACTATGCCAACCTGATATTTAGTTGTGCGAGATGGGACGGATGGAAATGGCATATCCCCAATGGGCTGGAATGGCGCGTTGCGTCGCCAAATGAGCCGGAAGGGGAAAAGGGAGTCGTATGGGGCGGACTTGGCTTGCTTCCATGTCCCTTCACCGGGAAACTTCCGACTGTAATCTACCATGGTCGATATATCGGGGCTCCACCATACCATGCAGAATGGCTGGGCATAGCATCGCATATTGTCAGATCTATCGGATGGCATAGCACCAAAGATATGCGCGACGCATGGAATATGAGGTATATACCCGAACCACGCGAACCGAAGTAGCCCCGAAAGGGGCTTTTCTTTTTCTGGAGGAGAACATGCGA
>USCL01000253.1 GCA_900553145.1 uncultured Desulfovibrio sp. | reverse complement strand
AAGCTTTTCTTCAGAAAAGTTCCCCCGCCCCCTCCAAGTCTTTCTCAATCAGCCTGCCCTTTCAGCCTCTACATCTTCCCGGCGACCAGCGTGATCAGGCGGAGAAGCTGGTTGGTGAACCCGGCTTCGTTGTCGTACCAGATGAGCACCTTGAGCATGTTGCCGCTCATGACGGAGGTGGAGAGCAGATCGACGACGCCGCCGTGGGTGTCGCCGTTGTAGTCGATGGACACCAGCGGCTCGTCGGAAACGCCGAAATTGTCGTTCGCGGCGGCGGTAAGGGCGGCGTTGACCTCATCGACGGTCACGTCGCGCTTCATGACGCAGTTCAAGTCCACGATGGACACGTTGGGCGTGGGGACGCGGATGGCGATGCCGTCCAGCTTGCCCTTGAGTTCGGGCAGCACGAGGGCCACGGCCTTGGCCGCGCCGGTGGTGGTCGGGATCATCGACATGGCGGCGGCGCGGGCGCGGCGGATATCCTTCTGGGAACCGTCGAGGATGCGCTGGCTCATGGTGTAGGAGTGGATCGTGGTCATCAGGCCGTGCTCGATGCCGAAGGTGTCGTTGAGCGCCTTGGCGACCGGGGCGAGGCAGTTCGTCGTACAGGAGGCGGAGGAAACCACGTCGTGCGCGGCGGGATCATAGAGGCCGTCGTTGACGCCCATCACGATGGTGATGTCGGCGTCGGACACGGGGGCGCTCATGATGACCTTCTTCGCGCCGCAGGCGATGTGCTCGGCGAGGCCGGCGCGCTTCTTGATGGTCCCGGTGGATTCCACCACCAGATCCACCCCGTAATCCTTCCACTGCCATTCGTTGGGCTTGCAGCGGGTCACGGCGATGTGCGTGCCGTTGACGATGATGCCGTTTTCGTCATGGCCCACCGTGCCTTTGAAGGTGTGGTGGACGGAGTCGTACTTGAAGAGATGGGCCAGAGAGGCGTTGTCCGCGCGGGCGTTGATCACCACGGGGAACTCGTTGCGCTCAGCCATGAGGCGGACAAGATAACGACCGATGCGGCCGAAGCCGTTGATTCCTATGCGAGCCATTGGGGTACTCCTTCGAGAGGCGAAAAGGTTTGCGGCACAATCCTTGATGCGCCCGACGCCCGGGCCGGCGCGTCCGCACGGGGCGAAGCGGAACGCCGTATGAAACAAAAGGGAGGCAACCGCGTTACGAACCAGTATACCTCCCCCGTGTGACAATTGTCTTACGCCTTGCCGGAACAGCCCAGCACGTGCTTGATCTTGTGCTGGACCATATCCTTCACGGCCTGCCGCGCGGGCTTCAGGTAGCTGCGCGGATCGAATTCCTCGGGATGCCCGGCGAGCTGCTTGCGGATGGAAGCCGTCATCGCCAGACGGATGTCCGTGTCGATGTTGATCTTGCAGATGGCCATGCCCGCTGCCTTGCGGAGCAGCTCCTCGGGCACGCCCGCAGCCCCGGCGACCTTGCCGCCGTAGGCGTTGCACATTTCCACGAACTCCTGCGGGACGCTGGACGCGCCGTGCAGGACGAGGGGGTAGCCGGGCATCAGCTTGCCGATCTTTTCGAGGCGCTCGAAGTCGAGCTTGGCTTCGCCCTTGAATTTGTACGCGCCGTGGCTGGTGCCGATGGCGATGGCGAGCGAGTCGCAGCCGGAACGCTCCACGAACTCGACGGCCTGATCGGGATCGGTGTAGATGCTGTGCTCGGAAGAGACGTCTTCCTCGACCCCGGCGAGGCGGCCCAGTTCGGCCTCCACCCAGACGCCGCGGGCGTGGGCGTATTCCACGACCTGTCTGGTCACGGCGATGTTCTCTTCAAAGGAGTGATGCGAACCGTCGATCATCACGGAGGTGAAGCCGCCGTCCACGCAGGCCTTGCAGATATCGAAGTCCGCGCCGTGGTCCAGATGGAGCACCACGGGAAGATCCCCTTCCAGCAGGCCGGCTTCAATGAGCTTCACGATATAATTCTGTCCCGCATACTTGCGGGCCCCGGCGGAAACCTGAAGGATGAGCGGGGCCTTCTCCTCGGTTCCTGCCTCCATGATTCCCTGAATGATTTCCATGTTGTTGACGTTGAAGGCGCCGATGGCATAACCTTCTTTGTAAGCCCGTTCAAACATGGCTCTGGGAGAGGTAAGCGGCATAATTGCTCCTCGCCTCAGCCTTGCGGCTGCGATTGGGATGGTGAAACAAGGCGGCCCCCTCATGGGAAGGCCGCAGCGGCGATTCCGCCGCACATATTGATGGTCCTATTGTAGCCTATTTCCCGGAGGATTGGAACTAGAGCCCAAACCGCTCCTGCAAGCGGCCGAGCAGCTCCCGATCCGTCCGGTCCACCTGAAGCGGCGTGACCGCCACCCAGTTGTCTTCCATCAGGGCGATGTCCGTATCATCGCCGCCGCTGTCCCGCTTGAGGAAATCGGCGATCCACCAATACGGGCGCCCGGCGGGGTCCTCCCGGCGCTCGTAGTTCTCGGCCCAGCGGCTTTCGGCCATGCGCGCGGCCCGGATGCCCTTGATCTCGGCGACGCGGCAGCGCGGGTAGTTGACGTTCAGGACCTTCCCGGCGCAGCAGCGCCAGTCCACGGCGCCCACCAGCGACGCGGCATGGCGTGCCAGCTCCCGCGGCGGCTCAAGCTCGGGGCGCGGGCGCGAGAAGGCCACGGCGGGCAGCCCGCGCAGGGCGGCTTCGGTCGCCGCCCCCACAGTGCCGCTGTAAAAGACGTCCACGCCCTTGTTCGCGCCGTTGTTGATGCCCACGACCACCAGATCCGGCTGCTGCGGCAGAAGCGTGGTCAGGGCGAGCTTCACGCAGTCCACGGGCGTGCCCGCGACCGCCGTCCCGCTGAACCCGGGCTCTTTGATCGGATACAGGCGCAAGGGGCTGTGCAGGGTGACGGAGCAGCCCACGCCCGACTGCTCCGTGAGCGGGGCGACCACCTCAAGCTCATGCCCGGCTTCGCACAGCGCGTCGTGCAGCGCGCGCAGGCACGGCGAATGGATACCGTCATCGTTGGAAAGCAGGATACGCACGCAACCTCCCGAAACAGCAAAAACAGTTTTCACATAAGGAACGGACGGAAAGCCCGAGCCCGGAAGGGCCGCAGGCTTTCTGTTGACAACACAGGCGAAAACGGGTGAACTCCCGTCAAACATTCCAGCTGTGCGGCGGCGCTTTCCGCACGGAAAGCCGATCGCACAGTTTTTTATTGTAGGTTGAATATGCAGAAAATACAATCCGCGCCCGATCGCCGGTGGGCCAAAGACGTGGCTCCCGGCGACGAAATCAGAGCGCTTTACCTCATCGGTGCGGCGTCGCAGCTCCAAGCCAAAAACGGCCCGTTCTGGCGCCTTGAGCTGAAGGACGCCTCCGGGGCTCTTGAAGCCCGGATCTGGAGCCCCCTCAGCCAGCAGTTCACGGAAATCCCCTCCGGCGTCATCGCCGAAGTGGAAGGCCGCGCCGAAAGCTTCCGCGACAAATTGCAAGTGAACGTCAACGCGCTGCGCGTGCTTTCCCCGGAAGAGACGGCTTCGGTGGACACGTCCGCCTTCATGGCGTCTAGCAGCCGCCCGCCGCAGGAAATGCTGGACGAGCTCGAAGCCCTCTGCCGCAAGGAGTTCACGTACAAGCCGTGGCGCAAGTTCATCCTGTCCGTCCTTGAGGACGAGGCCGTCCGCGCCCCTCTGCTCACCGCCCCCGCCGCCAAGAGCGTGCACCACGCGTGGGTCGGCGGCCTGCTTGAGCATACGCTTTCGGTGGCGACGCTGTGCATGCGCTTCTGCGACCACTACCCCGATCTCGACCGCCAGACGCTGCTCGCCGGGGCCATCTGCCACGATCTCGGCAAGATATGGGAATTTTCCGGCGGCCTCGCCAACGACTATACCGACGCCGGGCGGCTCGTCGGGCACATAAACCTGTGCCTCGGCAAGCTCGACCGCCATCTCGCCAAGTCGGGGCTCGACGAGGAGCTGATCCTCCACTTCCAGCACCTCATCCTGAGCCATCACGGGCTGTACGAGTACGGTTCGCCGCGCCTGCCGCAGACGGCCGAAGCCTTCGCCCTGCACTACGCGGACAACATCGACGCCAAGATTACCCAGAGCCGGAGCCTGTTCGGGGAACTCGAAGACGGCGAAAGCGGCTGGTCGCCTTACCAGAAATCGCTGGACCGCCAATTGTTCCAAGCGCCCAAAACCCCGGAAACCGAATCCCGCAAGCCCCATGCCCCGAAGCGCGCGGCGGCGGAACCCGAAGCGCCAAGGTTGAACCAGTGTTCATTACTCTAGAAGGCATTGAAGGTTCGGGCAAAACGACGCTCATCGAGAACCTCGCCGACGTGTTCCGCACCCTGAACCACGAGGTGCTGGTGACGCGCGAACCCGGCGGATGCGCGCTTGGCCGGGAGCTGCGGCAACTGCTCCTGAACCCGGAAACGGCCATCTGCCCCGAAGCGGAACTGTTTCTGTTCCTTGCGGATCGGGCGCAGCACGTCGCCGAAGTCATCCGCCCCGCGCTGAAACGCGGCGTGGTGGTGCTCTGCGACCGCTATGCGGACTCGACGGTGGTCTATCAGGGCTACGGCCGGGGCCTCGACATCGAGAAGCTGCGCGCGCTCAACGATGTGGCCATAGGCGGCCTCTGGCCCGACAGGACGCTGGTGCTGGACATGGACCCCGCCGACGCGCTGAAACGCGCCCGGCGGCGCAATGCCGCGCTGGGCCTTGCGGAAAAGGAAGGCCGTTTCGAAGCCGAGCAGATGCCTTTCCACACCCGCATCCGGGAAGGCTTCAAGCTGTGGGCCGCCCACAACACCAAGCGCATCGTCATCCTCGACGCCGCCGATTCTCCCGAGGGCCTCATGCATCAGGCTCTGGCAAATATTGATATGTTTGAATAATATGTGGGGAGGGGGAAGGAAAACTTTCTCCAGAAAGTTTTCCTTCCCCCTCCCCACGCCCCTCTCCTTTCCTTTCAAAGACTTTTATATGGGTCGATGGCGGGTTCGGGCCGGCGAAGTTTTTCCTTTCCGGCCGGCGTCTCCCGGTTTTGCACCAAAAGAAAGAGAAGCTATGCGAAGTGTAACGATATTTACGGACGGATCGTGCCTCGGGAATCCCGGGCGCGGCGGGTGGGGCTGCATCCTGCGCTGCGAAGGGCACGAGAAGGAGCTCTCCGGCGGCTACGCGCACACCACGAACAACCGCATGGAGATCATGGCGGCCATCGCGGGGCTGGAAGAGCTGAAGGAAGCGTGCGAGATCACGCTGTACACGGACTCGCAGTACCTGCGCCATGCCGTGGAAAAGAAGTGGCTCGCG
>USCL01000252.1 GCA_900553145.1 uncultured Desulfovibrio sp. | reverse complement strand
GTCACCACGTTGTTGAAGCAGCCTTCCTGACCGTCCACCACGCCCTGCTGGAGCGCGTTGAAGGTTTCGGAGAAGGAAACGGCGGTGGGTTCGAGGCCGAGGGCCTTGAAGGTCGACACCATGAGCGCGTTCTGCGGCGTGCGGATCTTGATGCCCTTGGCGTCGGCGAGCTTGCGGACCGGGTGCTTGGCGCTGGTGGTCAGCTGGCGGTACCCGATGTCGAGAATGGACAGGATGCGGCAGCCGCCTTCTTTGACGGCCCATTCGTTGTTCTGGTCCCACATGGCGTCGAGCAGCGCGCGGAACTCGTCCAGCGTGTCGAACAGGTACGGCATGTTCACCCAGCCGCAGGAAGGCGCGAACGGCGCGTAGTTGTTCGTGGCGAGCATGGACATCTGGAGCGTGCCGAGCTGAAGGGCGCGGACGGTTTCCTGTTCGTCGCCAAGCTGCATGCTCGGGAACAACTGGAAATCAAATGCGTTGTCGGAATATTTCTGAGCGAGTTCCACCAGCTTCTTGTACGTGACGTTCATATAGTTCTGTTCGCTGGTGTCCACGGACGAGGCCACGATCACGGAGATCTTCGAAGCGGCCTGCGCCTGCGTCTGAACGAACAGCACCGCGGCGCATACCCAAAAAGCGATGAGAAAACGTTTCATGCAATGCTCTCCTAGAGATAAGGTTACCCGGAATGGAAACCAACCGGAGGATCCCGGCATCAGGCGCGGCCATCCCCCGCAAGCGAACGCAGCGCATCCTCAAGCACCCATGCCCCCAAAGCGAGGTGCTCAGGCGCGGTGGCCTCTTGCGGACAATGGCTCAACCCCTTGATACTCGGGACAAACAAAAGCCCGACCGGCACGCGGCTTCCGAGGCTGGCGGCGTCATGGGCGGGGCCGCTCTTCAGGAAGAGCGGCTGGACACCCCGTCTTTCGGCCGCCTGCCGGAACACTTCGCCCACTTCGGCGGACGTGCGCACGCCCCCGCTGGCGGAAAGCCGGACAAGCTCCAGATCAAGCCCTCTGGATTCGGCGACGGAACGCACGAGCGATTCGATGCGCCGCCAGCCCTCTTCCAGAACGGGCACGTCGACATGGCGTATATCGATGGTAAACGTCACCGACTCGGGAACGACGATCCCCACGTTGGGGGAACAGCCCAGTTCGCCGATGGTGCAGGAAAAATCTTCGGGCAGCCCGCCGTCCTTCCAAAGCCGCTCCATACGGAAGGCCAGTTCGGCGAATCCCGCGGCGGGATCGCGGCGGCCCTGCATGGGGCTGGCGGCGTGATCGGAATGGCCCTTGTACGTGATGCGGTGCAGGCGCATCCCGGAAATGGCGGTGACGATGCCGAGCCCGTGCCCGGTATCTTCGAGCACCGCGTTCTGCTCGATATGGACTTCAAGGAACGCTTTAACGTTCGCGGGATCGATCTGTTCTCCGGGCAGGGCATCCGGGTCCAGCCCGAACGCGCGCAGTTTGTCATACGCGGAGCCCTCGGCATTGCGCAGGAGCTTCAAGCCCGCCACGTCGATCTGCCCCGCGATCCCCTTGCTGCCAAGGCACGTGGAGCCGAAGTTCGACCCTTCTTCCTCCGCGAATGCGATGAATTCGATGGCCCGTTCCGGCCTGTACCCTTCGTCGTGGAAGGAGCGCAACGCCTCCAGCGCGGCGGCCACGCCATACGTCCCGTCGTAGCGACCGCCGTTGCGTACGGTGTCGAGATGGGAGCCGGTAAGCACCGCGGGGGCATCGGTCGAACCCTCAATCCGGGCGTGCAGGTTCCCCATGCCGTCGGCCCACGGTTCGAGCCCGATGGCCTTCAGTTCGCGCTCGATCACGCGGCGGGCACGGCTGTCCGCTTCCGACCACGAGAACCGCGTTACCCCGTTCCCGGGCGTTGCGTTGCACGTGGACAGTTCTTCAAGCGTGTCAAAAAGGCGTTGTGCTTGCATGGGGATCTCCTCTTCTCTCCCGGCGGGGAACCGCCTTGTCGTTTCTGATATCCGCGGGCTCAAAGACCGTTACCGCCGCAAGCCCATCCGCCACTTTTGCCCCTTTACCCTTGCCCTTGAGAAAACGGCCCCTCTCAGCCTGACTATCCAATCCGGCGGCGTTCTTTAAAGAAAGGCCGTCGCCGTGTTGGCCTCCCGCAGGAACGGGCTTTCCCCGCAGCCCCCACAGCTTGAACGTTAGGGGCGGGGGCCGGGGAAGGCACTTTTTGGAAAGAGCGCCTCCCCCGGTTACACTCTTATCCTTTACGCCTCATACACGACGCGTCCGCCGCAGATGGTCTTCAACACCTTGATATCCCTGATGCCGGACGGATCGATGGCTTCGATATCGCTGTCGAGGAGCACAAAGTCGGCGAAACGGCCCGGCTCGATGCGCCCACGGTCATGTTCCCCGCCGCAGCAGAGGGATGCGTATGTCGTATAGGCTTCCAGCGCCTGATGCGGGGTGATGCGCTGATCGGCCCCGAACAGGACGCCGCCGTCGCTGATGCGGTTCACCGCCGCGTGCATGCTGCCGAGGGCGGTCACCGGAAGGACGGGCGTATCCACATGGAGCGAGAAAGGCATGCCCAAGCGGACGCAGGAACCGGCGGGGTCCATGCGCGCGGTGCGCTCGGGGCCGAGGAAAATGGCGGCGTGCCGATCGCCCCATACTTCAATATGGCGGGCGAACAGGCTCGGGATGATCCCGCACGCCTTCATGCGCTCAAGCTGCGCGTCGGAAACGAGCTGCGCGTGGATGAGCATGTGGCGCAGATCCGTGCGCGGGCAGCGTTCCACGGCCTTTTCAAACGCCCGAATGACCGCTTCCGAAGCGGCGTCGCCGTTGGTGTGCACGGCGACCTGAAAGCCGAGGCAATGGTACTTGATGATGATTTCGTCGATTTCTTCCTGCGACCACAACAACGCGCCCTTGTAGCCGGGGCGGGTGTGGTAGTCTTCAAGCAGCGCGCCGGTAAAGCCTTGGATGGAGCCGTCGGTGAAGTATTTGACCCCGCCGATCTTCACATGGTCGTTGCCGATGCCCCACACGCCAAGCGGGATGAGCTTGTCCATCTCGGAAGGCAGAAGCTGCAAATAAGCGCGGGCGTTCAGGCGCCCTTCGCGGGCAAGTTCCATATAGGGCCGGAGGAACACTTCGGCTTCGCCGTTGATCCCGAGCCCGCCGTCCTGAAACGTGGTGAAGCCTTTCTTATTGTATTCGGCAATGGCGCGGACGAGGCTTTCGCGCACCTGCCCTTCCGTGGGGACGGGCAACCGGCCCGAGGCCTCAATGATGGCGTTTTCCAGCAGCAGGCCGGTGGGCACGCCGTTCCCGTCAAGGACAACCTCGCCGCCGGGGATCTTCGTGTCGGCCGTGATGCCAAGCCGTTCAAGGCCAATGGTGTTGACGTACCCCATATGCACCGAAATATGGACGACCATCACGGGCCGATCGGAGCAGACCGCGTCGAGATCGTGACGGTCCATGTGGCGATTGTCGGGAATGCCCGAGTCGTCATACCCATAGCCGATCACCCATTCGTCTCCGCTAGAGGCGGCCTTGTCACGCAGGGCCTGCTGCACCGCCGCGATGGAGCCGAGCGACGCGCCGCAGTACACCTGATTGAGGCAGCGGCTGAACGAAGACATATGGCTGTGCGTATCGATGAAGCCGGGGTAGAGGGTTCCGCCGCCGAGATCCACGACATCGTATTCGCCCGCCTTGGCGTATCCGAGGACTTCCTCACGGCTTCCGACGCATTCGATGCGCCCGCCCGCAATGCAGACGGCCTCGGCTTTGGGCGCCTTTTCGGACATGGTGACGATATCAGCCCCGATATAGACGGTCTTTTTGCTTACCAACATGAGCTTGCTCCTTTGATGGTTCGTGCGTCGTATGGGGGCGTTCGGAACGCAATGGCGAAAAAATCCTTCGGGAAACAAGCACGCAACCCCAAGTGTCCATCTTGAAATATTGTGCTTTTTTGAACAAAATACCTTTCAAAAAAACCACATAAGGATGCCTTCGGAACTGAATAGAAATGAAGCCATTATGCGGTCGGATAAAAAGCTCTTTGTTCTCTTTAAGAAAAGTACGGCATGATATTCCTGTTTACTTGCGAAGTATGGACAAAAAATAACGCCAAATGGACATTTTCTGTTCCAAAACGGAACAATATGGAAAACACAATGAATACAGGGCAATTAAACTCTAAACGCACCCGAAAGCATTCTAACGGCTGTCCGGCCCGCGTGGACGGGCGAGTTGCGCATTGGGAGCCGCTTCTGATACAGGCAAGCGTATATCGGAATAAGGTTTCCGGCTTCCGTACGGCGCATGACAACGTATCTTTTCAAAGACCATGCCGAAACCGACCGTGAAAAACTGTTGCTTCCTTTTTTCAGAATGAGCTGTTTTCCTTAGAAAAGGAAAAAGCATCCCCGGAGGATTACAATCCCCTCTAGTACAAAAAACGTATTGTACATTAAAGAACAATCCACTTCCGTATCAGGCGGGACATCCCGCCGGGTACGGCTCAGGGGGCATCATGGCGCTGCGACAGCATTACTGGAATCCACGGACGAACGAGGCCTGTTTCGTGGACGAGACGCAACTCATCTATGCCTTTAATGAAAGACAGGGCGCGGGGACGTGGAGCGACCTGCACGTCCATCCCGACTGGGGAGAGCTGCTGTTCGTCGCCACGGGCAGCATCGTCCTCTGTTCGGGCACGGGGAACTTCCTTGGGCAGGGCTACCGCGCCACATGGGTCCCGCCGGGCGTCCAGCACGAATGGTATCTGCCCGAGGCATCATGGAACCGCTCGCTGTTCTTCCACGCTTCGCTGTTTGAGGGCGTACCCCGTTTCCGGCAGTGCCACGGTTTGGAAATGACCCCGCTGCTGCGCGAACTCCTCTTTGCGATGGACGATCTCAAGCCGGATTTCACGACAGAAGAAGGAAGGCGGCTCGCGCTGGTGCTCATGGATCGCCTCAAAGCCAGCAAGGAAGTGGGCGGGCCCCTGCTCATGCCCTCGGAGCACCGGCTGGTGGAACTGTGCGCCGCGGCCTTGGCCGCACCTGACGCGCCGGTGTGCATAGCCGATTGGAGCCGCCATCTGGGCATGTCAGAAAAAACCCTTGCCCGCCTGTTCATCCGGCAAACCGGGCAGACGTTCGGACGCTGGCTCCAAATCATGCGCCTCCAGCACGCCATGAACGAAATCGAGCAAGGGCAAAGCGTCACCGCCGTTGCCCTGAACTGCGGCTACAGTTCCGTCTCCGCCTTTATCTCGGCTTTCAAAAAATATTTCGGCAGTACCCCCGGCGCCGTCGCCAAGCGCCGCCACGATACAGACAGGGC
>USCL01000251.1 GCA_900553145.1 uncultured Desulfovibrio sp. | reverse complement strand
CACCGTCCGCCGGAGACGCCGAGAGCGCATCCCGAAACTCCGGAGGGAGCATCAGGCGGCCTTTGGCGTCAAGGCTTCTGTAGGATTGCCCGCGAAACAACATATCCGGCCTCCCAGGCCCTTTTGTCAGGATACTCCACTTTTTCCCACTTTCCCCCACTTTGTCGTCCATTCCACCCACCTTGTCAAGAGGGTGACAAATGTATAAAACCATATGTAATTATTTATTATACAAAATATTTTACCCTTTACGAAAACGGTTCCGGCGTCCGGCGTGACCTTTCTCATTCCCACCGGAACGCCGAAAACGGCGGCGCCTCCTTGCTCCATCCGCCCCGCGCCGTCCGCGTGCGCCGCTTCCCCGCATCTTTTCCTTCCCGGAAAAAGAGGCTAGTTTCCGCCTCATGCCGGCGAGGCGGGACCGTCCCGTGCCGCGCCCACGGGACGCCGCAGTGCGCCCATCACCCAACCCACCGCAAAGGCATGATAATGCGCTTCCATTCTTTTGACGACGTACAGGATCATCTCGACGCCCTCGGGCTCTTTCACATGGACTTCGGCCTTGACCGCATGCGGAACGCGCTGGACGCGCTCGGGCTGCTCACGCCTCCGTTCGTGACCGTGCAGATCGTCGGCACCAACGGCAAGGGCTCCACTTCCACCTTCCTGTCCTGCGTCGCCCGCGCGCACGGGCTGAAAGTCGGCCTCTACACCTCGCCGCATTTCGTCACCCCGCGCGAACGTATCCGCATCAACGGGACGATGCTGCCCGCGGACCGCTGGCCCGCGCTGGCCGACCGCGTCATGGAGGCCGCGCCCAACCTGACCTATTTCGAATTTCTCACCGCGCTCGGCATGCTCGCCTTTGCCGAAGCCGGGGCCGATCTCGTCGTTATGGAAGCGGGGCTTGGAGGGCACTACGACGCCACGACGGCCATGCCCGCGCAGGCCGTCTGCTTCACGCCCATCGGCATGGATCACGAAAAAATCCTTGGCCCGACCCTGACGGATATCGCCTCCGACAAGTCGCAGGCCATGCGCCCCGGCGTCCCGGCCTTCACCGCCCCCCAAGAGGACGAGGCCCTCGCCTGCCTCCTCCGCACCGCACAGGAAAAAGGCACGGAACTCAACGAGACGGCCTCGCTCCCTTTTCCGGAATCCCCTCTCGGACTCTCCGGGCCGCATCAGCGCGTCAACGCCCGGCTGGCCATCGCCGTATGGGACTGGCTCGCCGATCAGCGGCATTGGCCCAACATGCCTGAAACCATCGCCAAAGGGCTGGCTTCCGCGCACTTCCCCGGGCGTTTCCAGCGCATCCCGGCCCGCAACGGCCTGCCGCCCCTGCTCCTCGACGGCGCGCACAACCCCCACGGCCTGCGCGCGTTCGAGGCGGCCGTCCGCGATGCGGGCATCCAGCCCACCGCCGTCATCTTTTCCTGCCTTGCGGACAAAGACATTTCCGACATGCTGCCGTTTGTCCGCCGCATCGCCGGGGACGCGCCGCTGTTCGTCCCGACGATTCAGGACAACGAGCGGGCCATGAACGGCGAAGATCTCGCAAAGCTCCTCGCCGAAGGGCGCGGTGCGGCCATCACGCAGCCGACCCAGCGCCTCAGCCTCGCCCTCAAGGAGACGGCGGCCCTCGTCCCCGCCGAAGACGCGGACAAGCACCCCGTCCTTCTGTGTGGTTCCTTGTATTTGCTCGGCGAGTTCTTTAACCTCCACCCGCAGACGCTTGAACAGGAACTTGTCTAGGGCGGACGGGCTGTAAAAAGGGAAAGGGACTTTGGGGAAGGAGAAACTTTCTCCAGCAAATTTCTCCTTCCCCTCCCCAAACCTGCCGGCGCGGCTCGCCCCTCCGCTTCAAAGCGTTTTGCGCGTATCGAATCCCTGTCCGTAGCGTTCCCTACAGATCGCCGGGCTGATTGCCAAGTACCATTGCATCGGATCCCCGCCCGCGGCGTTCCCTGAGAGCGGAATTCTTGAATAAAGAGAGCTGGCTGTCCGCCGAAAACGGCGCCGGCGCGGACGGGAAGAGGCTTTTCTTCAACAAACGCACCCTTCCAGCTTTTCGCAGGAAACAACATGAACAATCTCTTTCGCTCCTTGCCTTCGGTCGACGCCTGCCTGAGCGGACTGGAAAACGCCGCGCCCGCGCTGTGCGCAACGACGCCCCGCCCGCTGCTCAGGGCGCTCACCAATGCCTTTCTGGACGGCTGCCGCAACGGGATCAAGGAAGGGCGCTTCACGGACTCCGCGCAGCTCGGCTTGGACGCCCTACTCCCCCGGCTCGCCGCGTTTGCGGAAAAAGAGGCCGCGCCGCGTTTCCGCCGCGTGCTCAACGCCACCGGGGTCGTCATCCATACCAATATGGGACGCTCCGTCCTCGCCGACGAAGCCGTGGGCGCCATCCTCAAGGCCTGCCGGGGATACTCGAACCTCGAACTGAACCTCGCCACCGGGGAACGCGGCAGCCGCTACAGCCACGTTGAGGAACTGCTCTGCACCCTTACCGGCGCGGAAGCCGCCCTTGTGGTCAACAACAACGCCGCCGCCGTCCTCATTACGATGGACGCGCTCTGCTCAGGCGGCGAAGTCGTGGTCGCCCGGGGGCAGCTCGTGGAAATCGGAGGCAGCTTCCGTATCCCGGACGTCATGGAACGCAGCGGGGCCACCCTGCGCGAGGTGGGGTGCACCAACCGCGTCCACCCGCAGGACTACGAAAACGCCATCAATGAACGTACGGTCGCCCTCATGCGCGTCCATACCTCCAACTACCGTATCGTGGGGTTCCATAGCGACGTTCCCGTTGAGGAGCTCGCGGGCATGGCGCACCGCCACGGCCTGCCGCTCATCGAAGATCTGGGCAGCGGCAGCTTCCTCGACTTCACCGCCGCCGGACTGCCCGGCGAACCGACCGTGCGTTCGGTGGTTGCCGCCGGCGCGGACGTGGTTACCTTCTCTGGTGACAAGGTGCTTGGGGGCCCTCAGGCCGGGATCATCGTGGGCACAAAGGCCATCATCGAAAAAATCAAGCGCAACCCGCTCAACCGGGCGCTGCGCATCGACAAGATGACCCTCGCCGCCCTCGAAGCCACGCTGCGGCTGTATCTGGATGAACAGCTCGCCCGAAGGCGCATCCCCACGGTCGCCATGATCACCGCGACGCCGGACGAGCTCAAGCGCCGGGCCTCGCGTCTGGCTTCCCGGCTCCGCAAGGCCTGCGGGGACAAGGCCGACATCCGGCTGACGCCGGGCGAGTCGCGCGTGGGCGGCGGCTCCTTCCCCGAAAACGCGCTGCCCACCACCTTGGTGCGCGTCGCCCCTGCGGATTGCACGCCGGAAGGCCTGAAGCAACGCCTGCTCGAAACGGTGCCCCCCCTGATCGGGCGCCTTGAGGATCACGCGTTCCTGCTTGATCCGCGCACGCTTGCCGACGGCGAGCTGCCGATGGCCGCCGGGGCCGTCGCCTCCGCGCTGGAACAGGCATAGGCCGTGACATCCGGTACAGGCTCTATATTTATTGGCTCCTTCACAGTACGCGATTGATATTGTATTTCATAAGATTTGAGATAAATACTCAAGGGAACTTCCTTTGTTGTAGCGTTCGGAAACAACAAATATTGTAAATTCAACATGCTATGAATGTGTATCAATCAAATGCGATGACAGGGCCTCTTTGTTAAGGGCCGGGCTCCCCTTCCTTGAAAATGAAGAGAAGGGAAATCATACCACAACGCTCCAAACCATAAGGATAGCATACATGAGCAACGAATTCGATTTTGCCACCAAAAACGGCTGGACGCAGTACGCCGACGCGGCGAGCCAAGCACAGATGGATGCGCTGGCCGTCCGGTACATGGATTTCCTTTCCAATGCGAAAACCGAGCGCGAAACCGTCGACCGCGTCGTCGAAGCCTTGAAGCAGGCCGGATTTTCCGAAGATTTCAAGAAAGACCTCGTGTTCCGCACCTACCGGGGCAAGGCTGTCTTCGTAGCGCGCAAGGGCAAGACCCCCCTCGCTTCGGGCGTGCGCCTCATCAGCGCGCATACCGACGCCCCGCGCCTCGACTTCAAGCAGCGCCCGCTTCAGGAACAGGTGGGCATCGGGCAGGCCAAGACCCATTATTACGGCGGCATCCGCAAATATCAGTGGCTGGCCCGGCCCCTCGCCCTGCACGGCGTGATCGTCAAGGAAGACGGCACGAGCATCAAGGTTGTGCTCGGCGAGGACCCCGGCGATCCGGTCTTCACCATCGCGGATCTGTTGCCGCATCTGGCGCAGAAGGAAGTCACCAAGACCGTTGCCGACGCTTTCGACGCGGAAAAGCTCAACGTGATTCTGGGGCACAGCCCGCTGCCTTCCGCCTCCGATACCGACGATGCCCAGAAAGAACCCAAAGATCCGGTCCGGGCGAACATCCTCGCCCTGCTCAACCGCAAGTACGGCATCCGCGAAGAGGATCTGATGTCCGCCGAATTACAGGCCGTGCCCGCCGGCCCGGCGCGCTACGTCGGGCTCGACGCCGCCCTTATCGGCGGTTACGGGCAGGATGACCGCGTCTGCGTGTTTACCGCCCTGTCCGCCCTCTTGGACGTGCAGCATCCCGGGCACACCAATTGCCTGATTTTCTGGGATAAGGAAGAAATCGGCTCCGAAGGCTCCACCGGCGCACAGGGCCGTTTCCTTGAGTACTGCATGGAGGATCTCGTGGAGGCGTGGGAGCCG
Source organism: uncultured Desulfovibrio sp. (assembly GCA_900553145.1). Taxonomy (GTDB): domain Bacteria; phylum Desulfobacterota; class Desulfovibrionia; order Desulfovibrionales; family Desulfovibrionaceae; genus Bilophila. The sequence continues at coordinate 640 of USCL01000251.1, read as the reverse complement.
GAAACCAAGGTCCGCGACGTATTCCAGAACTCCACGGCCGTTTCCGGCGACGTGCACGCGGCCACTGATCCCGACTGGCAGGAATTGCACGAGAAGCTCAACGCCTCGCTCATCGGGCACGGCCCCACGTTCTGCAAGTTCACCGGCTCGCGCGGCAAGTACGGGGCCAACGACGCCCATCCCGAGTACATCGGCTGGCTGCGCGGCGTGCTCAACCAGAAGGGCATCCCGTGGCAGATGGCCGAACTCGGCAAGGTCGACCACGGCGGGGGCGGCACGGTGGCCCTCTACCTCGCGGCCTACGGCATGGACACCATCGATCTCGGCCCCGCCGTCCTTTCGATGCACAGCCCCTTCGAGCTTCTTTCCAAGGCCGACCTCTATTCCACCAAGCTCGCGTATCAGGCCATTTTGGAAGCGTAAACTGGGTTGTTAAGAATGGGGGAGGGGAAGGGAAACGTTCTGAAGAAGGGGGGAGCACCCCCACGTTTCCCCTTCCCCAAACCTGCCGGCGCGGCTCGCGCCCTTCAAAGACTTTCGACCTTATCGAATCCCTGTTCGTGGTTTTCCCCTCGTTATAATGACTTATTTTATTTAATACATTGATATCCATAAGATAAAAACTATTGAAACGGGGCCG
>USCL01000250.1 GCA_900553145.1 uncultured Desulfovibrio sp. | reverse complement strand
GCGCGATGGGTCGACGGCAACGCACATTTCGGGGAGCGTCTGATCCATGTTGTCGCCGCAGGACGACATCAGGCTGGCGGTGTCCGCGTCAGGCAGCACGCCAAGCTGCGGAGGCTGCGGCATGGCGCTGAGGAGGCGTTCCGCGTGCTGAAGCGTGTAGAGGGGCGTCCTCTCGGCGCGGAGCAGCAGAAGGGGAATCCGGATGCGGGACAGGCTGGCGGGAGTGAACATCATGGCATAGGAAGGGGAAACGGCGGCGGCAACCCTGACCCGCCTGTCGCGGTAGGGCGCGGAGAGATCGGGCGTCGTGGAAAAGGTCCCCATGCGTTGTTGCGCCCACGGGGTACAATATGGATCGGCGCCTTCTTCCTTTCCGGCGCAATAGATGGGCCAACCGGCCGCGTCCAGCCGCGCTCCGGCGATGAGCATGGCCGCCGTGCCTCCGGGGCCGACGCCGAGGACGCCGATGCGATCGGGATCGATAAGCGGGGCTGTTTCGGGATCGCTCAGGGCGATGTCCAATGCCTGCGTGAGCCGCTTGGCCCGGTCGGTCACTTGCGAGGGCATGAAGAGTGTGCCCATGTTGTCCACGTTGTCGCCGGGATGCGTGAGGGCCAAGACGACGAATCCGTTGCGGGCGAGTTCCGCGGCCAGCCCATGCAGCGAAAAGCGCGAGCCCGCGCTGTCATGGGAGAGCATCACGAGGGGATGTTTCCCCTCCACGGGGGGCCTGCCGCGCGCGGCGGAAAAGCTCCAGTCCCCGTAATTGACCTGAAACGGCGCGGAGCGGCTGGGATACCAGACGGCGAAGTCGAGGCGTATGTTTTTGGCGGGATCCCAGATGCCAAGGGTTTTGAAGCCCGGCTGAAGAGGCGCTGCGTACGCCGCACAAGTCAGCGTGAGGAACGCGAGCAGGAAAAAAAGAAAACGGCGCGTCACGATGGCTCCGGTATATGGCTGCTGAAAAGGGAAATTCCCTTCTCCGGTTTGTCGGGGAGGGCGGGGCAAGAAAGCCCGTTGTGTTTGGGCACCCTACCGTGAATGATGAGAAAAGGGAATTGCGGAGAAGGGGCGGGCAGGGAGGGCCGTGAAGTGTCTTGTATCCGGGAAAATCGGCCCGGCCTGTCAGGAATACAGGCCGGGCCGGGGGCGGGCAAGGCCGCTGGTGGAAGTCCCGGAACGTTTTTTTCTTGGGTGTGTTCAATCGGCGGCTGAGCAAGCCGCTTATAATGCCAAAGGATTCTGTGCGGAGTTGAAAATGCGCCGAGCGTTGTGGCAACGGATATTGCCGATGCCCTTGCGATACGATCGTGGGGCTGGCTCCACCAGCGGCGGCCCGATGGACGCTTCGAACCTGTTGAACCCCTCTTTAACGGATTCCCAGTTCCCTCCGCAGCAGCCGTTTTCTTGAACGCCGTTTTTATTGAGGCCTTTCCGTGGAAGCGTTTATCGCTGTTTTTCCAGATAGCGGCGGAACAGGCGGACGGAAGGGCGCGAGTACGCGTCGAAGTCGGCGGTCAGCTCGAGCCCGGGAACGATGGCCCGGACTACGGGGAGTTCCAGATCCTCACGCGTCAGATCCACATAAACGGGAGCGTGCCCATGCGACAGGAGCACGTCTTCCAGCAGCTTCAGGTTATCGGCGGGAGTGCCGAGCCGGTAATCGGGCAATCCGGAAAGCCCGCGTTGCGCGAGGCCCGCCGGGACCGGCGCGGAAGCCGGGCCGTTGGGGTAGGGATAGGGCGTTTCGGTCAGGGCTGAGAGCAAGGCCCCCGCCCCGGAAAGCCCCGCGCCCGCCCCGCGGGCTATGGAACCGTCGCCGCGGGTTACGAAACTCTGGTAGCAGGGGATGCCGAATTCCGTGGACATGTCCCGGAACCAGACATGGATGCCGCGCCGGGCATAATCTGCGAGAAGTATCGCCAGCGGGTGATCGCCGTCCGCGATCAGTTCGAAGCACTGGTCACGCCGCCACGGCATGGTGGCTTCGGCATCGCGTTCGAATAGTTCCGTGAGCGCGCCGGCCTTGGCTTCGTCGATGGTATTGCCCGAGGCCATGCCTGTGGAACCGGGCGACAGGAAAAGGGCGGGTTCGTCAAGGTTGCAGAACAGCCCTACGGCTTGGACGGGGACGAGCACGGCATTGCCCGAAACGTCCCGCCCCTCCATCCAGTAAAGGGGTTGCTCGCGGTATTCGGCGTCGATGGGCAGGCTGCGCGGATCGATCGCGGCTTGGCCCCGTGCCAGAAGCTCGGCATGGCTGGCCCGGACAAGCGGCGCGGGGCGGAGCCGGTCGGTGACGGCATCCCCGTCCACGGACAGGTAGGCCGAGGCGCGCTCGACCATTTCCATCGAGTAGGAGGCACGGGCTGTGGCGATGGACAGGCCGCGCCCCCATGTGGTGGCCTCTCCCTGCAATGTATAGTCGAGCGCGCCGCTGCGCACGGCGATGTCCACGTTCCAGTTCCGCAGCAGGCCCACGGGCGCGAGCGAGGACTCGTGCCGCATTTCCGTCCCGGCGATCACGCCGCAGGTGGCCAGCGAGGCCAGTGCTTCCGCCGCCGTATTCTGTGCCGGGGGACGCGTCCAGACGGGCTGTCCGGGCACGGCCCGTTCGGCGTAGACCTCCGCCGCCGTGCGTCCGTGTTTGGGCGGCTCCGCGTTTTGCACATAGGCGGGCAGGGGGAGGTCGTTGTCGTCGGGGTGCGGGAGGGGATGGTGCCGGGAAAGGTTTTCTTCAAAAAGGGCGTTCCATGCCGCTAGGTTCGCCTGTTCCCGCCGTCCTTCTTCCGCAAGCGCCTTGCGGGCGAAAGCCAGGTACGGCAGGGGGGGGAAAGCTTCCAGCCGTTCGAGTTCCCCGGAGGACGTTCCGCTCAGGAGCGCGGCATGCCCGGCGTTCAGGAAGGCCGCTTCAGAGAGCAGGGCCATGACCACCGGACGGGAAGGATCGCGCAGTGCGGCGGCTTCGTCCGGAGGCAGGGCCGCGATGCGGCGCAGGAGGTGGCGGTGCAGGAACTCGTCGAGCGGGGCCCTTTCAAGGCGGGCGAGGGCATCCTCAAAGCTCAGATCGTCCGGCGGTTCGCAGGAGAAATAGCCGGTCATGGATTCGGTGGAGGCATGGGTATAACGGTAAGGGAGCGTGGTCGGCATGAGGCGGTCCTCGGAAAAAAAGTGGAATCGGCTTGCGCTACGTTGCCCAAAACGGGGGGAAAAGGCAAACGTGCGTCCGGCGTGCGTCCGGGGCGGGGAGGCCGGAATACCGTGTGGTTTCGTAGCGTGTGCGGCCCTTGCGGCGGGGGAGTTGTCGCCGGAACACACGGATGGGTCTTGACATTTCCTCTGATATGGATAAAAGAGTTCGTTTCTTACGTAAAAAATCGCGCTCCGGCGCGCAGGAGGTTATCATGAGCGACGAAAAAACCCTCGTGGGTGCCGTCAAGACTGAGCAGGGCGTTGAAGTGAAGGGCATGCTGATGCAGCCCGTCGTTGAAAAGTGCGAAGGCTGTGATCGCGTTCGTTCTTTTGAAGAGCAGCAGTTCTGCGGCAGCTACCCGAACCCCGCCAAGAAGTGGTTCGACGGCCGCTGTAATTTCGCTACCCACATCAAGACGGAATCCGGCAAGGCCGCCAAGGTCAACCCGTTGAAGGCGTCCAAGCGTGCTGCGAAGGGCCGTTAAGCCGTTCGGAAACGTTTTGTTCGCGGGTATGCACCGCAATTTTTTCGGGAACGCCCGTCTTTCGGAAGGGCGTTCTCCAAGGCAGGGGGAGGCGTCGTCTTCCCCCTTTCTTGTTTTTTAAGCCGCATCGAGGGACATATGACAGGTTTTTCTCGGCTTATTGAGTCTATCGGCCAGCAGCGGGACAAGGTCATCGAATACCAGACCCGCATGACGGAACTCCCCGCTCTCGGGCCTGAGAACGGCGGCACGGGCGAAATGCCCAAAGCCCTGTATCTGGAAGGGCTGCTGCGCGAGCTCGGCGTAACGGACATCCTGCGCATCGACGCTCCTGATTCCCGGGTCCCCGACGGCGTGCGCCCCAATGTGGTCGCGCGCATCCCCGGCGCGTCTCCGCGTCGGCTCTGGATTCTGGGGCACATGGACGTGGTGCCTCCGGGAGAGCTTTCTTATTGGAAGACCGATCCGTGGAAGGTCGTCGTCGACGGCGACAAGATCCGCGGCCGCGGGGTGGAGGACAACCAGCAGGCCATCGTTTGCGGCCTCCTCATTGCGCAGGAGCTGAAGGCGCAGGGCATTACCCCCGACCTTTCCCTCGGCCTGATCTTCGTCTCCGACGAGGAAACCTCCAGCCGTTACGGCATCCACTACATCCTCAAGACGCATGCCGACCTGTTCGGCCCCGACGATTTCGTGGTCGTGCCGGACTACGGCGTGGCGGACGGTTCTTCCATCGAGATTTCCGAAAAGGGCCAGCTTTGGATGCGCGTCGAAGTCCTTGGGCGCCAGTGCCACGCTTCCCGTCCGCAGGACGGGCGCAACTCGCTGGTCGCGGCGGCCGACATGATCCTGCATGTGCGGGATCTCGAATCCCTCTATGCCAAGGTCGATCCGCTGTTCCAGCCCCCGTGCTGCACGTTCGTCCCGACGCGGCACGAGGAGAACGTCCCCAACATCAATTCCCTGCCGGGCAAGGAAGTCTTCTACATCGACAGCCGCATTCTGCCCGGCATCAGCCATGACGACGTGCTGGCCTCCACCCGGGAGATCATGGAGGCCGTGGCGGAGCGTCACGGCGTGACCGTGGACATTTCCACGGTGACCAATGCGCCCGCGTCGCCCGCGACCTCGCCCGACAGCGAAGTCGTGCGCCGCCTGTCCGCGGGCATCCGTGAGATTTACGGCATCGAGCCGCACTGCGACGGCAGCGGCGGCGGGACCGTGGCCGTGGGCTTCCGCGACATGGGCATCCCCGCTGCGGTGTGGGCCAGCGTCGTGCCGACCTACCATCTTGCCAACGAGTACTCCCTCATTTCCCGCACCATCGGCGACGCGCAGGTGCTCGCCCGGATGCTGTTTGATTAAGGGATGATGACTATTGGGGAAGGGGCCCCCTTCTGGAGAAGGGCTGCTCCGCTCTCAATGCCCGTAAGGCTCGCCTGAAGGGCACGGCCCCTGAGGGGCCGCCCGTTGGGTCGCCTTTCCCCTTCCCAAACCCCGCCTCTTCCTCCTAAGACTTTTTATTGGTCGGCGGCGGGGCGGCTGCTTGGGGAGGCTGAACCCTCGCGTTCGTCCCCCGTCCCCCGGCGGTTGTTGAAAGGGAACATTTCGGTATGGCCGGGAACTGTCCCGGCTCCTTCTTCAGAGAATACTCCTTTCGCGTCCCCTCCCCACCAGTCGAAAGTCTTGGGAAGGGTGGGGGTACGGGGGAGGGAGAACCCTTCTTCAGAAGGGTTTCCCTCC
>USCL01000249.1 GCA_900553145.1 uncultured Desulfovibrio sp. | reverse complement strand
GAGCACGAGTTCGGCATACCGCCAGCTTTTCTGGCCCGCGTCGTCCATGTGCGCGCGCCCCCAGCGGAGCAGGAACTGCACTGCCATCTCAAAACAGGCGAATACGGCGGGCTCGCTGTCTTTAAGGCGGTCGTCGATGAAACGGACCACGATTTCGCAATCTTCCAGCGTAGCGTTCCCGCCGAGCACGCCCATGTGGTAGGGGACGCTCGTATCTGGGCAGGCGCTGCACAGGGTTTCGGCCATGTCCTCCAAGAGCTCCGGCCCGATCCGGGCGATGCCCCATGACGGGCTCCCGTCCTCGCCGTCCGGGGGACTCCCCGGCGGGGCACTGGCGGCAAGATCCTGAAGGGCCAACTCCCTCAGCGCGGAGCGGACCCGGATTTCGGGCAGGCCGGTGATGGCGGCGAGTTCCCGCTCGGAGAGCGGGCGCGCGGAAAGCTGGAGGGCAAGCAGGAGCGAAGCGTGGGGCACGCTGGAGGCGATATTGGGCATGGCCGGGCTCCTTAAGGTTGCGTCCCGTTTTTTAGACGCATCCTGATTTCTGGACGCTGTTCATCCAGTTTCCTAGACGGGTGATAGTGCGCTCTTTGCCATGCTGTCAAGAACTTCTTGAGAAACCACTCGATTGCATGATTGCGGCCTGTTGGCATCCCCCTTGCTCTTTTTAACGCATATGCCCGACAGGGCGCGAATTTCAAAAGCCTCAAGGAGGATCTCTTCATGCAGTACGCCAGTGTGTTGCTGTTCAACGCCATAGTCCTGACCCTCGACGGAAACGATGCCGTGGCCTCGGCCCTTGCGCTGGACGGCGATCGCATCCTTGCCGTCGGGGACCGGGACGGGCTGGCCCCGCTCGTCGGCCCGGACACGGAATGCCGGGATATGGGGGGCGCCGCCGTGCTCCCCGGCTTTTACGACGCCCACGGGCATATCCTGATGACCGCGCAGGGGCGCGGGCGCGTGAACCTCAACTCGCCGCCGCTTGGGGCCTGCCGGACGCTCGGCGACGTCCTCGCGGCCATCCGGAACCGGGCGGCGGAAACGCCCGCAGGCGAATGGGTGCTTGCCTGCGGCCTTGACGATACGCTGCTGGCGGAAAAACGGTTTCCCACCCGTTGGGAACTGGACGGGGCGGCTCCGGACAACCCCGTGTTCGCGCAGCATATTTCCGGCCATTTGTGCGTCCTGAACAGTGCGGCGCTGAAGCTGGCCGGGATTGGCCGCGATACCCCGGACCCCGCCGGGGGCATCATCCGGCGCGGTGCGGACGGCGAACCGGACGGGGTGCTTGAGGAAAGCCCGGTTTACGAAATCATTATGCCGCTGCTGCCCACACCGACGCGGGAACAGCGGCTCGACGACCTTGCCGCCACCACGCGGGATTACGCCGCGCGGGGCATCACCACGGCGGTGGACGCGGCCTTGTTCTCCTACGAAGACGCTGAGATCCTGCGTGCCGCGCAAGAGGGGGGACGCCTTGCGGTCCGGGTGCACGTCAACCCCTTCGCCTCCCTTGATCCGGACGATCCGCGGCTGGCGTTTGAAGGGAAGGAAGTGACCCTCGGCGGGGTCAAGCTGCTTGCGGACGGTTCCCTGCAAGGCTACACCGGCTACCTCACCAAACCTTACCACTCTCCGTATCAAGGCAATCCCGAATGGCGGGGATATCCCACGCACAGCCGCGAGAACCTGTTCGCGCTGATCGAAGCCGCGCACGGCCGGGGGCAGTTCCTCATCCACACCAACGGCGACGCCGCCATCGACGACGCCCTTGACGCGCTCGAAGCCGCGCAGGCCAAGCATCCCCGCAAGGACTGCCGCCACATCCTCATCCATGCCCAGACGATCCGCGAAGATCAGCTCGATCGCCTCGAAGCCGCCGGGTATACGCCTTCGTTCTTCACCGCCCACGTCTATTACTGGGGCGACCGCCACAGGGATCTGTTCCTCGGGCCGGAACGCGCCGCCCGCATGGACCCCATGCGCTCCGCGCTGGAGCGCGGCCTTGTGAGCACCGCGCACTGCGACTCCCCCATCGTCCCCGCCGACCCGCTGCTGTCCATCTGGGTCAGCGTCAACCGCCTGACGTCCTCCGGCCAGGACCTCGGGCCGGATCAGCGCATCCCCGTGCTCGAAGCCCTGCGGGCCCATACCTTCAACCCGGCGTGGCAGAACAGGCAGGAGAGCGACAAGGGGTCCATCGAACCCGGCAAGCTGGCCGATCTCGTGGTCCTTGACGCCAACCCGCTGGAAGCCGCCCCCGCCGCCTTGCGCGACATCGGCGTCCTGGAAACCATCGTAGGCGGGAAGACCGTGTATTCCGCCCGTGCTTGATTGACGCGCGGGCGTGCTCATCAGCCCGCGCCCGTTTTCCCTCAACCGCGGGCTCCGCTCCCGCACGAACAAGAGGATCCGCCCATGTCTCAAGCCACCCAGACGACCCCGATCGAGGCTCACGTGGAAGAACCGGCCGTCCCTGTCAGCCGCCCCCGTTTCATGTTCGCCTTTGTCGTCCTGTACATGCTGTTTTTGCTTGACTTCTCGGCGCGCCTCGGCGTGACTTCCGTGTTCCCCGCCATGCAGAAGGCCCTCGGCCTGACAGACTCCCAGATCGGCGTGGCCGGTTCCGCGGTGCTCTGCGGCATGACCCTGTTCGTGCTGCCGTTCTCCTTCATTGCGGACAAGACCTCAAAAAATAAGGCCATTACCCTCATGTCCGGCCTGTGGGGCTTGGGGTGCCTGCTGTGCGGGCTCGTCTCGAATTTCTTCCTCATCCTGCTCGGCCGGTTCATGGTCGGCATGGGCAACGCCAGCTATGCCCCGGTGTCCGTGTCCATGCTTACGAGCTGGACCAAAAAGTCGAAGTGGGGGTCTGTGATCGGGCTGTACAACTCCTCCATGTCCGTGGGCCTCGCCGTTGGGACGGCTGTGGCGGGCATCTTGGCGCAGAGCATCGGCTGGCGCGCGCCGTTCATCGTGATGGGCGTGGCGACGCTGCTGTTTATGGTACTCTCCATCACCTTGCCGCGGACTTCCGCCAAGCCTGAAGAAACCAAAAAGAACGACGTGAGCGTGAAGGAAGCCTTCGGCGTCACCTTGAAAAACAAGACGCTCGTGATGCTCGGCATCGGCGTCGGCCTCGGCAATATGGTGTATTCGAGCATGGTAGCGTGGATCCCCATGTTCCTCGTCCGCGAAATGGGCTGGACCAGCGCGGAAGTGGGGGCATACATGAGCCCGGTGTATCTGTTCACCGGCATCGTGATCACGCCCCTGTCCGGCATTATTTCCGACCGCCTCGGTCGTTGGAGCCGCAAAACCCGCGCATGGCTCGGCGTCCCCTGTTTCGTGCTGCTGGCGGCCTGTTTCGCTTCCGGGTTCATGCTGAAAAGCTTCCCCCTTATCGCGCTTGGCGTCATCCTCTTCCTCATCCCGGTTACGGGCATCCATATCGCTACGCAGGAGCTCGTCCCCGCCCGCTACAAGGCGTCTGCCTACGGGACCTATGTGACGTTCCTTCAGGGCCTCGGCTTTTTCGGCCCCATGCTTGTGGGCGGCCTGTCCGACGCGTTCGGCCTGAACATCGCCATCGTTTACGTGCAGTTCGTCTTTGTGCTCGGCGCGTTCATGCTCCTGTGCGCGGGCCTCACGTATCAGGGCGACTTCGACCGCGCACGGGTGCTCGACAAGCAATAATAGCGGGAAGCGGAAGGAAGCCTTTCCGGCTTCTTCCACTGGATCATGAAGCGGCATGACGGGCGTTCATGCCGCTTCTGTTTTTGGCGGGCCGGGCTGTGTCCGGTCCGGCCACCGAAAGGGAGAGGGGTATCGTGGAACCGTCGCACGACCTGAATCCCGTCCGGTTCGCCCATGGAAGGGGAATGGAAGGGGAGAGGTTAGGACGGTCATTCATTGGTATTGCTCGGGATGTCCGGTCCGGCCGGGCGGAGGGCAAGGGTATGGAGGCAACGCCGTGAGGCCGAGAGGCCCAGGAAAGGCCCGTGTTTATACTACGGAAGGGTAACCCGCCTGAGGCTCGGTTGCGGCGGAAAGGAATATCGGCGAAACGGTGTTTTGTATTTGACAATAAATTTCAAAATCAATAACCTGCTCCAGAAGAAACGTGCCGTGAAGGTTTGTTGCCTGCTGTAATTCACGGAGAGTATGCTTTTTCAGGAGGCTGGGTTGGCTTTTTCGTATAGACGGTGTGCGCGGGTACTGACGTTGATTGCCGTGTCCGTGCTTGGATTGGCGCTGCTTGTCCGGGCCCTCGTCGCCTTCATTGAGGCATTGGCCGTGCTTCTTCTTGCCGTGGTCGTGGCGTCGCTGGCGCTGCCGAGGGGCATCGGCTGGTACTGGCGCCGGGCGCGGCGGGAGATCCCCCGATTGCTGCGCCAATTTGGGGACATTCTTGATGCTTCCGCGTCAGAGGCGGCGGCCGACGGGAAGGCGAAGACGGAATGATCCGCAAACTGCATCAACTGAGAAACGGGCAGAGCGGTTTTGTTGCCGCCATTGCCGCCGAGGGCGAACGGGCCCAGCGCCTTCGGGATATGGGGCTGCTTCCCGGTGTCGGGATTACGGTCATGGGCCGTTCTCCGATGGGGGATCTCCTGTCCTTGCGGGTGATGGGGACTACGCTGGCCCTGCGATCGATGGACGCTGAGGACGTTACCGTCAGTACGGATGATTGACGTTGGCGCTGTGTTTCAGGGGGTTCCCTTCCTGTTCTCTCGGGGCCGATGTGAGGCATTCGCAAGGTGGTTCTGCGGAATCCGTACAATTTCCTCTCTTTCGGGATCTGCTGGATTTGCGCCCGGAAACGGAAGCCCCGATATGCCCTGATAGGTTGACGCTGCGGCAAAACCGGACAATCTCATGTACATTTCCGGATACCTGATTATAGTTGATTAAGATTTTCATTATTAACAAAAAGAGATCGGCTTTGGCCGGTTCTCGGCACAAACCGGGAGGAAGCTATGAACAATCGCTTCGGGACCACTTCGGACATGATCATCCAGACTGTGCAGGAAAAAGAAGGATGCGCTTGCCTCGCCATTGATGAAAAGGGGCTGTATCTGACCTCGCCTGAGTATGTGGATCGGCCTCTTGCCGATCCGAACCGCTACGCCGGAAACCGCAAAGACGTGGCTTCCCGGCTTGGTGCGTTGAGCCTTGATGCGGATAGCCTGCTTGAGCAGAACCAACACCGCATTCCCAAGGTCACTGGAGAGGCCAAAAAGAAAGTCAATCCTCTGAAGGCTTCCAAGCGCAGCATGAAAGGCTGATGCGCGGGGCGCGATGGTATCCATAGAAAGCGGGAGGTTCCGAAAAGCTTACAGCTTTGTATATGTTATAAAAACTCCTTTTGATTTGTTAGTAAAGCTTGCGGTCTGGCAACTGCAAGCGGCAACAAATCA
>USCL01000248.1 GCA_900553145.1 uncultured Desulfovibrio sp. | reverse complement strand
AAGGGGCTGTAAAAGACGCCCGTATTCTTTACGTCGAAAGTCGAGTGAAAAAGCTGGGCGTAACCGTCGATCTCCACAACGGCCTGCTCGGCATTCATCGACCACGCGGGGCTGGCCCCGTCGCAGGTCGTCACTTTTGCCTTGTTGAAGGTATACCGATCGCCCCAGTGCTTGATAATCCGTGAGCCGCTGAAGTAAATGTGCGGCCCTTCCATGAAAACATGGCCGTTCGTCAGCCAGCCGGTCTTGGAATGCAGGTCGAACTCGGCTTCGTCGGAATTGATGTCGTCCTTGCCCATGCGGACGAACACGTTGCCTTTCAAATAAACCCAGTTCGTTGCGGAATAATACCGGGCAAAGTCGGCCTTCAGGATGTCGTTTCCCCGCTGGAGGACAACCCCGCCCTGCGCTTCGACAATGGTATTGTCGCTGAGAGTGACCAGCTTGTCCGCCTCAAGATTCCACGAAGCCTCCTTCGTGTCTTCCATAGGTATAGTGAGCACATCCGTAGCGGCATACGAATGAACCGGCGAACAAAGAAAAAGCGCCAGCAAAGCCACGGGCGCGCAAACCGTTTTTACCAGAAGCCGGAACATTCCGCGGGGCAGGGGCACAATCATGGGCACGGTAAACTTCCTGTTGCATCCGGCGTCCGGACGCACTATAAAAATGCTCCGCACAGGAGCGTGTTTTAAAGGATAACTCCGCAGCAACGTTTCTTTTGTCTCACTCGAACCAATTGCCGGACGTTATCCCGAAGCCCCTTGGGCGCATACCGCCTCTGCGGGAAAGCATTTGGGGAAACAACGAGGCTTCATGCACTGGTTCGTGCGGAGTGTACCCTAGCCCATTTTTCAAACAAAAAAAACCCTCAGTTATTCCCCCGCCGCCGAAGGCTGACAAAAAAACAGGATTCTTTTTCCGATTCACCTATAACTTTCCCGAGATATGAAAGAGGTGGCGTTTCCACGCTCATCCACTTTTACAATCCCTGCCCATGTTTCTTTCACCAGCAACGCGCTTGAGCGTGGAGGCCCCATGTTTCTGAGCAGTGCCATCATTACCGTCCACCTTGAAAACCTCCGGCATAACTTAAAAACGCTGCTGGCCCGCCATCCTTCCCTCATGCCGGTCATCAAGGCCGACGCCTACGGGCACGGCGTCGTCGCCGTCGCGCGCGTGCTGGCCGAAGAGGGGATACAGCATATGGCGGTGGGTTCCGTGGGCGAGGGCGCGCTGCTCAGGCAGGAAGGGCATACGGCCTTCCTGCTTGCGCTGATGGGGCTGGCGAGGGATGAGGACACGGCCCTTGCCGCAAGCTACGACATCACGCCGCTGGTCCATAACCGGGAAAGCCTCGAGCGTATCCTCGCGCAAAGCCACCTGACGGGAAGGACGAATCCGCTGACGATTGCCATCAAATTCGACACCGGCATGTCCCGGCTGGGGTTCCGCGTGGATGAAGCGGCGGAGCTGGCCGATTATCTGCGCACGCTCAAGGAAGTGCGGCCCGTGCTGGTCATGTCGCATCTCGCCGCCTCGGATACCCCGGCGCTTGACGATTTTACCCACGAACAGGCGCGCCGCTTCCACGAGGCGACGGAAAGCATGAAGGCCGTTTTCCCCGGCCTCAAGACATCCCTCACCAACTCGCCCGGCCTCCTCTGCTGGCCGAGCTACGTCGGGGATCTGGCAAGGCCCGGCGTCACCCTCTACGGCGGGAACCCGCTTCACGGAACGGACAGGGCCAAACTGGGCATGGGATTGCTTCCCGTCATGGAGATGGCGGCCCCCGTGCTTTCCGTCCACCCCGTCATGAAAGGCGCTACGGTCAGCTACGGTTGCCTGTATGCCGCCCCCAAGGACATCAGGGCGGCCGTCGTCGGGGCCGGCTATGCCGACGGCTACCCGCGTTCGCTGTCCATGCGCGGGTCCGTCCTCATCCGGGGGCAGCGCGCGCCCATCCTTGGGCGGGTGTGCATGCAGATGTGCATCGTCGATGTGACCGATATCCCGGAAGCCGAACCGGGCGATACGGCCTATCTGCTGGGAGGCCCGGGCCCGCTGGCCATCCGGCCCGAAGAGCTTGCCGAATGGTGGGGAACCATTTCCTATGAGGTATTCTGCGCGCTGGGCCGCAACCGCCGCGTAAGCGAAAAGAAATTCAGCGAATACGGCAACCGTCGCGGCTAGGCTTTCGCCTCCGGCGCGGCAGGAGCCCCCGCCGCACCCCTCACCGCTGGCAGCAGTAGCCGCCTTCCACCCCTTCAGGGCTCAGCACGATCTGCCAAAGCTGGATGTCACGCGCCCGGAAGGCGCCCGCGCAGCTCAAAAGGTAGTACCGGTACATGCGGTGCACGCGTTCGCTGCACTGGAAGGCGCCTTCCGCGTAGCCCTCCTCAAAACGCTGGTGCCATGCCATGAGCGTCTTGTCGTAGTCCGCACCGAAATTGTGCCAGTCTTCCATGACGTAACGTCCAGTGATGGCCTTTGCGATGCAGACCGGAGAAGGAAGCATGCCGTTGGGGAAGATATATTTGTTGATCCACGGATCGGTCCCCGTCTTTTTTTGGCTGTTGCCGATGGTATGCAGCAGGAACAGCCCCGAGGGCTTCAACAGCCGCTTGGTCGTCTTCATAAAAATGTCGTAGTTCTTCCGGCCCACGTGCTCGAACATGCCCACGGAAACGATGCGATCGAACTGCCCTTCCATGGAGCGATAATCTTGCAGCAACCAGTTGACGAGATGCCCGGCGTCATGTTCCCGCGCATAGGCCAGCTGTTCCGTGGAAATCGTGACCCCGGTGACCTTCACGCCGTATTCTCTGGCCATATATAAGGACAGCCCGCCCCAGCCGCACCCGATGTCGAGCACGGACATGCCTTCCTTGAGATCCAGCTTCCGGCAAATCAGATCCATTTTATTGCGCTGCGCCTCGTCCAGCGTCTCGGCGTCCTTCCAATACCCGCAACTGTAGTTCATCGTGGGCCCGAGCATGCGGGCGAACATGGCGTTGTCCGTATTATAGTGCTGCTCCGCGACCATTGATGCCCGGGCTACGCTCTGCAGATTGAACAGGAGCTGGCTGGCCACGATCAGGGCATTGGGGAGGTTGCGCCGCACCTTGTCTTCCAGATGCGCGTGCAGGGCCTTGCAGAACATCACATCCAGCTGTTCGCAATCCCACCAGCCCTCAAGATAGGCCTCGCCCGCGCCGAGCGTCCCCTGCTGGAGCACCCGCCTGTACAGGCCCTCATTGTGTATCTGGATGTCCCAAGGGCGGTCTCCCCCCACGCGGATATCCGCCTCAGCAAGCATCGAAGTCAAAACGGCTTTTGCATCCATGACTAACCTCCGAAAATATCGTCCCCACGACCCTTCCCGGTGTGGAGGCGGCTTTCCATGATGCACCACGGAATACCCTTTTCTTCAATTATTAGTTAATGCTAGAATCATTCGCAGGGGGAGGCCGCAGACTTGTCTCTCGCTGGAAACAACCCTCCTCTATGTACAAAGATGTGGGAAAAAGCCTGAGATTCCCCGCAATTGATCAGAGGGGCGGCGTGCATCGGAATGTGCGGCCCTGCCGCCGGAGCCAAAAAAAGAGGAGACGGGCAATCCCCGTCTCCTCTTATAGTAAGAATGCAACCGCCCTTCGCAAGGGAGGCTATTCGTCGTCATCCCCGCCGGTTTTCTCAGGCAGCTTTCCGATGCGCTTCAAAAATTCGTCACGGCAGTCATAGCTGCAAAAACGATGAACCGTCTTGCCGTCCCGGACGGTGATGTTGCTGTCGGAGTCGATATAGGCTCCGCAAACCGGGTCTTTCACCATCTCCCCGGTAGCGATGAGATGATCTTTTTCCTTTTTGCTGTCCTGGCTGCTTTTCTTGCGGTCATTCATAAACATGCGATACAGTGCGTATCCTACAAGGATGAGGATCAGCCATTTCCACATGGTTCAACTCCAGCATTGCCGTTACTGGCGGATGCGGTTCCCTTCCACGGCATGAGCGAGGGAACGCAACGCCTCTCCGGGAGTCCGTCCGTCGGAGAGGAGCAGATTCGGTTCGATATCCCGCAAAGGGACAAGCACAAAGGCCCGTTCCGGCATGCGGGGATGGGGCAGAGTGAGGTGCGGCGTATCCCGGCGTTCGTGATCGAACATCAACAGATCCAGATCGATAACGCGCGGGCCGAACCGCATCGCCGGGTCCGACGTCTCCCGGACGCGGCCCAGCCTCTTTTCCACATCAAGCAGCATATCCAAAAAATCGGGGGCTGTCATGTCTAAAGCGCAGGATACCTTGAGAACCTGATTGGCGAACCAAGGCTGGTCGCGCCTGTTCTGCGGTTCCGTAAAATACACGGGCGACGCCGCCTCGATTTTCCAGCCGGGCAGGGATCCCAGAACCTCCCGCGCCCGCGCCAGATTCGTTTCCGGCTCTCCCATGTTGGAGCCCATGCACACATACGCCATATGCCGCTCATTCATCATATCACTCCAAAAGCCGCGACCGGTTTGCGATTCCCCATGCTCTGGTGTATTCTGCGAACATGAAGACGACCACGCGAACCCACGCATCCCCCGTTTCGGACGAGGCAGGGCGACGCCCCGATACTTCGGCAGTTTTTCCAGCCAGGCTGGCTTCCCGCTGGCTTGATGGACTCATAGCCGAACGGGGGCTCTCGCGCAACACCGTCGCCGCCTACAGGCAGGATTTGGACGCGCTCCGCGACTTCCTCGACGAGCTGGAAACGCCCCTCAGCGGCCTTGGCGACGAAAACATCACGCTGTTCATCGCCTGGCTGCGCAAACGCGGCGACGCGACCCGCACGCTCGCAAGGCGCATTTCGTCACTGCGCAGTTTCCTCGCGTGGTGCGTCGAGCGGGGGGAGCTGGCCTCCAACCCGGCGGCGCTCATCGACACGCCCAAACTCCCTTCCCTCCTGCCCGACGTGCTGACGCAGGATGAAATCGTCCGCCTGCTCAACGCGCCGGACGCCACCAGCAAGCTCGGGCTCCGGGATCGGGCCATGCTGGAACTGCTGTACGCCGCGGGCATGCGCGTTTCCGAACTCATCGAGCTCCAGCCCATCGATCTGGATCTCCAGCGGGGCGTCGTGCGCATCTTCGGCAAAGGGAGCAAGGAACGCCTCGTCCCGCTGCATGACGCGGCGGTCATGCGCATGGCCGAATACCTCAAAATCGTGCGCCCCCTCTTCACCCCCGTCGAGGATCGGGTATTCCTCAACCGTTCCGGCAACGGCCTCTCCCGGCAGGGCGTCTGGAAGCTGGTCAAACGGTACGCACTGGAAGCGGGCATCCGGAAACCCATTTCCCCGCACACGTTCCGGCACTCCTTCGCCACCCACCTGCTCGAAGGCGGGGCGGATCTCCGGTCCGTGCAGATCCTCCTCGGGCACGCGGACATGAGCGCCACGGAACTGTATACGCATGTCCAGTCCGAACGCCTCCTCCAGATCCACAGGCAGTTCCATCCCCGGTCCCAGCACCCCG
>USCL01000247.1 GCA_900553145.1 uncultured Desulfovibrio sp. | reverse complement strand
CGCCCGCAAGAGCGGGCCATACCGAACGCCAGCGCACAGCCAAGGGTCACGCCGAACGTTGCAAGCACGGCTCCGCAAAGCGGGCCAAATGCGTACCCTCCGGCGAAGCTCAGCAACTGGCGGGGAACGGCGACGCAAACCAGCGCCGCCACCGAGCAGACATAGAAAAAGCCCCCCGCATAGCCGCCCGGCATATGGGCATCCATCCACAGCGTTACGGTTTCAGCCTGAGGCGCCAGCCAGCGCAAGGCCAACCCCGCTCCAATCAGCATGACGGCCAACACGATAACGCCGCGCCATACCCGAAAAAACCGCAGCACGCGCTGCCCCGCACAGGCAAGCATTTCTCTGGAACGCACCTGTTAGTTGACCGCCACGCGGACCGTATCGCCGGGGCGCAGGGCGGTGTTCCGGCTCATGTTGTTCAACGAAAGCAACTCAATCGGCGACACATTGAACTTACGGGCGATGGCCCAGAGGGTATCCCCGTTTTGAACCGTGTACTGGACGATCTTATTGGTGGCTTTAGCTTCGGCCACAGGACGCGAAACGGGCACGCTGGAACTGGCGAGAGCGGCCTTTGGCCGAACCGTAGAAACGGCAGGCGCCGTTCTGGCGGGCTGGGACGCCACAGCCGTTCCCTTGCCGGGAATCCGCAACTGCTGACCGAGGCTGATATTATGGCTCTTCATGCCGTTGGCGGCGATGATCGCTTCCTGCGTCACGCCGTATCGCTTCGCAATGGAGTACATGGTATCGCCCTGCTTCACTTCGTGGGATGCGGCGGAAGCGTTTGCTACGATTTGCTCGCGCACGGGCGCGGGGGCGGAAACCACACGTGCCGACGCCGTTTGACGCCCGGCGGACGCAACGGACACTCTCTTTGCCGCCGGGGCGGCCTGCGCGGAAGCCAGAGCCCGGGGGTCAACGCCCATCCGGTTGGTTCCGGGGATCTTCAGCGTACGGCCAGCCCGCAGGGGTTCGCTGACCTGATTGAGGCGCCGGAGCTCCGCCACCGGGACGCCGGTCTTCCGGGAAATGCTCGCCATCGTGTCGCCGCGCGCCACCTTATAATTGCGCAAACCGGCATAGCTTGTGCCGCTGCTTGCCGGAGGCAGCTTGAAAAGCATGGCCTGAGCCTTGCCGGCCATCGAACGGGGCACATAGATTTTCGTGGAACGCGAAGGATGGTTCACATAACGCTGATAAGCCGGATTGTGCGCCGAAAACTCTTCCCAGCTCATGCCGATGCTTTTGGAGAACAGCATGAGATCCGTCCCCGGCTTGGCCCTGACTTCCGCAATCTGTGACGAGCCCGCGAACGGCGCGCAGGAAAATCCCAGTTTATCCAGGTTGCGCGCTATTTTGCAGACAGCCAAAAATTTGGGAAGGTACTGCTTGTTCTCATCGGACAGGCGATCCCTGACGCTGTAAATCTGCTCGTTCTTGCGGCGCAGGTCAAAAAACGTCTTGGCCCCCGTAGCGGCGAGCCCGCGCTGGATTTTCCCTTCCCCCGCGTTGTAGGCCGTAACCGCCAGATGCCAGTCGTTAAACATTTTATAGAGCTTACTGAGATAATCAGCCGCCGCCCGCGTGGACTGGTACGGATCACGGCGTTCGTCCATCCACCAGTCTTGCTCCATACCGTAATGCTTGCCCGTGCTTGAAATAAACTGCCACATGCCCGCCGCCCCGCTGCTCGAGGTCGCCTTCGGGTTATAACCGCTCTCGATGAACGCTATGTAGGCCAATTCACGGGGCATCCCCTTTGAACGCAACGTATCGTAAATGAAAGGCATATACAGATGCGCGCGTTCAAGGTTCTTCTCGACGGTGTAACGGTCCTCATGCACGAGGTATTTGAAATGGAGCAGCACGTCGCCGAGCTCTTCCTGCGTCAGGTTCCTGTCGAGTTCCCCTTCGGACAAAAAGGCTTCCCGCTCGGCTTTCGTCAGCGGCCTGCCGTCGTCAGCGGGCAAGTAGGCCGTTCCCGTTTTCTGCCCCGAGGAAGAAGATACCGAAGGATACCCTTTGGAGGGTTCCTGCAAGACAAACGGCCCTTTGCTCGTGATATTTTTGGAACTGCACCCGGTCAGCGCGACGAGGACGCACAGGAGCAACACCCCAAAAACGCCGGAAGGGCAAAAAACGGCACGGGACGGCAAAACGCCGTCCAAACGCATTGCGATTGCCCTGCGGAGAAACATAGACGCGGGAAGGACAACACGATACACTCTACTCACCTCGTGATGTTACCCCGGGCCATTCCGGGGGCATAAATCCATATCCAGTCTACTCGACGAGGCCGTGCTTGGCAATCCTCCGAGACATGACAACCGTTAAGGATCTCATGATTACAGATAAAAATACCTCTCCCCGCAAGGCTTTCCGCCCCGCCCCGTCGACCGTCGAACACGGCGCGCCTCTTGAAAATGCTTCCTGTTCCGGTTCCGAAGAGGGGCAGGCCGTCCTCTCCGGCGTCAAACCGGTTCTGGAGCTTCTGGAAAGAGAACCGGAGCGCATTGATGCCGTCCTCGTCCGCAAGGGCAGACGCTCTCAGGATACGGACCGCATCCTCGACCTGTGCCGCACGGCCAAGGTCCGCTTTACGCTTGCGGACGCCCAGAGCCTTGACCGGCTTTGCCCTGCTGGGCATCAGGGCGTCGTCGCCCGGCTCTTTGAGGCCGGATTCACCGAGTTCGCCGATCTGCTCACGGACGCTGCGGACGCGCTGCTGCCGCTTATCCTTGTCCTCGATCAGGTGCAGGACCCCGGCAATGCGGGCACCCTCGCCCGCACGCTGTACGCGATGGGAGGAGCCGGGCTGGTCATTCCCCGTCACAACGGCACCTTTCTGGGGGCCGGGGCCCGCCGCGCCGCAGCTGGCGCGCTGGAACGCCTCCCGGTCGCCAAGGTCATGAACATAGCCCGCGCGCTGGATGAGGCGCGGGACGCGGGATTCCTCATTTACGGGGCCGCATTCGGCGAAGGCAGCCTCGACGCCTTCACCGCCCGTCTGCATACCCCCGCCCTGCTCGTCCTTGGGAACGAAGAACACGGCATACGCCCGCAGGTTGCCAAACGCTGCCACCACCTCCTGCATATCCCCATGCTGCGGACGTTCGATTCGCTCAATGTGGCGCAAGCCGGGGGCATCCTGACAAGCTGCTTCGCCCGCCAGCACCTCGAAAAAAATCCGTCCGGAGAATAGCCATGACATCGGAATACAGCATCCCGGTCCGCGAAATCCCCATTGCCACGCTCGGCCAGGCCAAAATCCCCTCCCCGCTCCCCTACGGGAACATGATCAATACCGGGAAGGTCATGCTGAGCCTGAGCCACGAGTACGATGAGGACATCGACTCCCATCAGACCCTGCTTTTTGAAGAGGCGGGGCCGCGGCAGGATCTGTATTTCGATCCCGGCAAAACCAAATGCGCCATCGTCACCTGCGGGGGGCTTTGCCCCGGCCTCAACGACGTGATCCGGGCCATTGTCCTTGAGGCCTACCATGCCTACAACACGCCTTCCGTTCTCGGCATCCGTTACGGGCTCGAAGGGTTCATCCCTTCCTACAGCCATAACGTGATGGAGCTGACCCCGGCCAGCGTCGAACACATCTACCAGTTCGGCGGCACGCTGCTCGGCTCCTCCAGAGGGCCGCAGGATCCTTCCGAAATCGTCGATGCCCTTGAACGCCTCAACGTGAGCGTCCTCTTCGTCATCGGCGGCGACGGCTCCATGAAGGCCGCCTCCGCCATCGCCAAGGAAGTGCGCCGACGCAATATCCGCATTTCCATCATCGGCATCCCCAAAACCATTGACAACGACATCAATTTCGTACCTCAGTCCTTTGGATTCGACACCGCCGTGGACAAGGCTACGGAAGCCATCGGCTGCGCGCACGTGGAAGCCGTCGGCACCCCCAACGGCATCGGCATCGTCAAGCTCATGGGCCGCGAATCCGGGTTCATCGCGGCACAGGCCGCCCTTGCCCTGCGCGAGGCCAATTTTGTGCTCATCCCCGAAGCGCCGTTCCAGCTTGAGGGCGAAGGCGGGCTGCTCCCCGCGCTGGAACGCCGCCTCAAGCTGCGCGGGCACGCCGTGATCATCGCGGCGGAAGGCGCCGGCCAGCACCTTCTCCAGCAGAACGAGGCCCGGGACGCCTCCGGCAATCCCGTCCTGTCAGACGTGGGGAGCCTGCTGAGGACTTCCATCGTCGGCTATTTCCAAGGGAAAATGCCCATCAGCATCAAGTACATCGATCCGAGCTACATCATCCGCTCCGTCCCGGCCAACGCCAACGACCGGGTCTATTGCGGCTTCCTCGGCCAGCACGCCGTCCACGCCGCCATGGCGGGCAGGACCGAAATGGTCGTCGCCAAGATCATGGACCGGTATGTCCATATCCCGCTGGACCTCGTCACCAAAAAACGCCGCAAGCTCGACATCCGTTCGGGACTGTGGCGTGCCGTGCTCGAATCGACCGGACAGGGCGAATTGACCGGCATGCTGCCCGAAGGCGAAAAAGCGTAACCGTCCCGTGTCCTCCATGTCCTCACAGCAGCCTCAGCTCAGACAGATCCGCGCTTCGGCGGGCTCCGGCAAGACGTACGAACTGACCACCAGTTTCCTGAAGTACCTTTCGGGGGCTGCGGAAGCCGGCGGCGGGCCGTTTTCCGGGTGCAGCGCGGTTCATTCCGGGCCGCACGGCTGGCCGGAAATCCTTGCCGTCACCTTCACGAACCGCGCCGCCGCCGAAATGCAGGAACGCATCATCGGCCGCCTCAAAGATACAGCCCTCGGTACGGGCAAGCCCGCCCCCGGATGGACGCGGGAACAAGCCCGGAAATGGGTGGGGATCATCCTTCGCCGCTATGGGGCGCTCAACGTCCGCACCATCGACAGCCTGCTGCACCTCATCGTCAGGCTGACCGCGCTGGAATTGGATCTGCCGCCCGACTTCGAACCCGTGTTCGCTACGGACGAAGCCATCGCGCCGCTGCTGGACAGCCTGCTTGAGCGTTCCCGGCAGGACGAGCGGCTCCACGCCCTGCTGGATGAGGCATGCCGGAACGTCTTTTTCCATTCCCGCCAGCGCGGTTTCCTCGCCGGGGAAGCGTTGCGCGAACGGGTCATGGAATTGCTCCTTCCGGTCATGGGGGCACAGGCCCTCGCCTTGGCGCAGCCTTCCGAAATCGCGGATCGCCTCGGCGTCATGACCCGTGACCTGCGCGACGCAGTGGAACTTCTGCGCCGCCTGCTCGCCGAAGAAAAGCTTTCCTGCTCCGCGCATCTGAGCAAGGCTCTTGAGGCGTGCCGAAAGGCCGCCCCCGCGAACCTGCCGCCGAATTCCACCATGCTGCGCAAGGCCTGTCTGGACGACTGCCTGAACAAGGCCTCCAAGGGCAAGGCCTCCCCCGATGCGGAACGGGCTTTCGATGCCATGCGGGACATCATCCGGAAATGGGACGAGGACGGCGTGCTGCTCCGCCGGGCTCAAACGGTCATGCCGTTCGTCGAACTGGCGCGGGAACTGGCCGGGCAAGTCCCCGACTTC
>USCL01000246.1 GCA_900553145.1 uncultured Desulfovibrio sp. | reverse complement strand
AGGAATGTCTTCAATCTTCTCCGGCGCAACGCCGTGCGACACAACGATAAACCTTTATATTCCCCTTGTCTCCAGTGCAAAAGCCTCAGAGAAAGGCCGGGGGAACGGGAGGGCAGAAAACGTGCCGGAGCAAAATTTCTTCCTCCGTTCTTATTCTTCCTTCTTTCCCTTGCCCATGAGCTTTTCGGAGGCCCTCATGATCCAGCGGAAGAAGAAGGGCACGAATATCGGTGCGACGATGGTCGCAACGAGCATGCCGCCGATGACGCTGGTGCCGATGGCGTGGCGGCTGGCCGCGCCGGCGCCCGTGCTGACGGCAAGGGGCACGCAGCCGAGGATAAAGGCCAGCGAAGTCATCACGATGGGCCGGAAACGCAGGCGGGCGGCTTCTTCGGCCGCGTGCACGGCGTCCTTCCCTTCATTCCGGTATTGCTCGACGGCGAATTCCACGATCAGGATGGCGTTCTTCGCCGACAGGCCGATCAGCGTCACGAGGGCGACCTGAAAATACACGTCGTTGGAAATGCCGCGCAGCCAGATGGCGGTGATGGCCCCGAGCACGCCGAACGGCACGGCGGTCAGCACGGTCAGCGGGAGTGACCAGCTTTCGTACTGCGCGGCGAGGATCAGGAACACCATGACCAGCGCGAGCACGAAAACGAGCGAACCGCCGCTGCTGACCAGCTTTTCCTGATAGGACGAGCCGGACCACGCGATCGTGTACCCTTCGGGGAGCACTTCCTTCGCCACTTCCTCCATCGCCGTCATGGCCTGCCCGGAACTGTATCCGGTAGCGGGGCTGCCCATGAACTTGGCGGCCTGGAAGTTGTTGAACCGTTCCACGGTCTGGGGCCCGGAAGTGGGCTTCACGTTGATCAGGGCCGTCAGGGGGATCATTTCGCCCTTGTTGTTGCGGACATAGACTTCCGCCAGATCTTCAGGCCGCGCGCGGTAGTCCTTTTCCGACTGCGTGTAGACGCGGAAAGTCCGCCCGTACAGGTTGAAGTCGTTGATGTAGGAGGAACCAAACGTCGCCTGCATCGTCTGGAAGACATCGGACACGTTCACGCCGAGGGTGCGGGCCTTCTCGCGGTCGAGCTCGACGAAAAGCTGCGGCGCGTTGACCGTAAACGACGTGCTCACGCCCTGCAGCTCAGGCCGCTTGTTCGCCGCCTCCACGAGATCCTGCGCGACGTCGGAAAGCGCCACGCTGCCTTTGCCGGTACGGTCCTGCAGCCACATTTCAAAGCCGCCGGTATTGCTCATGCCGCTGATCGGCGGCGGGTTGAAGGCGATGAACGACCCCTGCTCCAGCCCGAAGCCCATGCCGTACAGCTTGCGGGCAAGGTCAAAGGAGCTTTCCCCGGGAGCCTTGCGCTGATCCCACGGCTTGAGGGTGAAAAAGAACGTCGCCACATTGGTCTTGGCCGCGCCGCTCACGGCGTCCATGCCGGAGAAGCTCATCACGTCCGCGACCAGCGGGTCGCTCATGATGGCCTTGTCGAGCTTTTCGCCCACGGCGGCCGTACGGCTGATGGCCGTGCCGTCGGGCATGGTCATCAGCGCGATGAGATACCCCTGATCCTCGTCGGGAACGAGGCCGCCCGGCACGCGCTCGAACACGCCGCCGATGCCCACGAGCACAAGCACGAACAAGCCCACGGCAAGCAGGCTGCGCCGGAGCAGCATCTTCACGATGCTGACGTATTTCCCGGTGACGCCTTCAAACCACTCGTTGAACTTGCGGAAAAAGACGTTGGGCTCCCCATGCCCCGGCTTGAGCAGCAGGGCGCACAGGGCCGGGGTGAACGTCAGGGCCACCGCGCCGGAAATGACCACGGACACCGCGATGGTAATGGCGAACTGCTGGTACATGCGGCCCGCCATGCCGCCGGTGAAGGCCACGGGGATGAACACGGCGCACAGCACCAGCACGATGGCGATGACCGGGCCCGTCACTTCCTGCATGGCCTTGGCCGTGGCCTTGCGCGGCGGCAAGCCGTCGCTGATGTGCCGTTCCACGTTTTCAAGCACGACGATGGCGTCGTCGACCACGATGCCGATGGCCAGCACAAGGCCGAACATGGTCAGCGTATTGATGGAGAAGCCGAGGGCGTACATGCCCGCGAACGTGCCCACGATGGACACGGGCACGGCAAGGCAGGGGATCAGCGTGGCGCGCCAGTTCTGGAGGAACAGGAACACCACGAGGAACACCAGCACCATCGCCTCGAACAGCGTCTTCACCACTTCGTCGATGGATATCTTTACGAAGGTCGTGGTGTCGTAGGGGATGGTGTAGGCCACGCCCACGGGGAACTCCTTGGACAGTTCCGCCATCTTGGCCTTGACCACTTCGGCGGTGGCGAGCGCGTTCGCGCCCGGGGAGAGGTAGATGCCGATGGGGACCGCGTCGAGGCCGTTGTACTTGCCCACGAAGTCGTAGCTCTGCGCGCCGAGCTCGATGGTCGCCACGTCCTTGAGGCGGAGGATGGAGCCGTCCGGCTGCGTGCGGAGGATGACGTCCCCGAACTGTTCCGGGGTGGTCAGACGGCCCTGCGTGGTGATCTGCCACGTCACGCCCACGCCGGGGGCCATGGGTTCCGCGCCCATGCGGCCCGCCGCGAACTGGGCGTTCTGATCGCGCAGGGCGGTGGCGATGTCCTCGGGGGTGACGCCAAGCTGGCTCATGACGTCGGGCTTGAGCCACACGCGCATGGAATAATCCTGCGCCGCGAAGTTCTTGGCGTCGCCCACGCCGGGAAGGCGTTTCAATTCGTCGACGATGTTCAGCAAAGCGTAGTTGCTGAGGTAAATGGTATTATACCGCTGATCCGGAGACGTCAGGAAGATGATCTGGAGCATGGAAGACGACTTCTTGAGCACCGAGACGCCCATGCGCTGCACTTCCTGCGGAAGCTGCGCCAGCGCGAGCTGAACCCGGTTGTTCACGTCGATGGTCGCCTGATCCGGGTCCGTGCCCACATTGAAGGATACGGTCAGGCTCATGCTTCCCGTCCCGGAGCTGACCGAGTTCATGTAGATCATGTTGTCGACGCCGTTGATCTGGCTTTCGAGCAGCGATGCCACGGTTTCGGCGATGACGTTGGCGCTCGCCCCGGTGTACGTCGCGTTGACTTCGACCTGCGGCGGGGTCAGGTCGGGATACTGTTCGACGGGCAGCACCGAAATGGCGATCGCGCCCACCAGCGTGATGATGAGCGAGATGACCGTGGAAAAGATCGGACGGCGGAGGAAAAAGCCTTCCTTGATTTCGGAAGCCTGTTCCGGCGCCGGGGCTTGTTTGTTTTCCATGTCGCTCCCCTATTCGGCCTTGCCGGAATCGGCGCCGGTGCCGACAGGCTGATCCGGCAGCTGCGCGCCCTGAACGGGGGCGTCCTGAACCCGCACGAGCTCGCCGGGGACGGCCTTGTTGCCGCCTTCCACCACGATGCGCTCGCCGGGCTTCACGCCCTTGTTCAGCAGGAAGCTGTCTCCGTAATTGTCCCCGAGGTCCACGGGGCGCATTTCAGCCTTGTTGTCCTTGCCGATCACGACGACCATGCTGCCCTTCTGCGTCTGGATGACGGCCTGCTGCGGGATCAGGATGGCATTGAGCAATTCCATGCCGGAGAGGGTGACGCGCACGAACTGGCCGGGGAGGACGAACAGGTTCGGGTTGACGAACTCGGCCCGGGCCGCGACCACGCTGGTATTGGTGTTGACCTGCTTGTCGATGAAGGTGAGCACGCCCTTCGTCTGATAGACTGTCCCGTCCGCGAGGGTAATCTCGGCCACGGTCCCGTCGGACTTGAGGCGGCCCTGCTCCTGCAACGCGCGCAGGCGCATGAACTGCGGGCTCGGTATGGCGAAGTTGGCGTAAATGGGATCGTTCTGGTTCACCATCGTCAAAAGGCTGCCCTCCTGCGAACCGGCGGTGATGAGGTTGCCGACCGTCCGGTACTCCCGGCTGGCGAACCCGGCAACGGGCGCGGTCACATAGGCATGGCTGAGCTTGATTTCCGCTTCGTTCACGGCGGCCTTGGCGGAGTCGAGGTCGGCCTTGGCGCTGTCGTAGGCGGCCTGGGCGTCGTCACGGTCCTTCTGGCTGACGGCGTTTTTCTTGTACAGCGGGAGGACGCGGTTCAGGTTCTGGCGGGCCTGCGTAAACTTGGCCTGCGACTGCTCCATAACGCCCTTGGCCTGCCGGAGCGCGGCGCGGTAGGTATCCGGCTCAATCTCGAACAGCAGTTGGCCCTGCTTGACGTACTGGCCCTCCTCGTAGGCGCGGCGCATGAGGATGCCCGAAACCTGCGCCCGCACTTCGACGGCGCGGGAGCCTTCCGTCTGGCCCGCATAGGTAAAGCTGACCGGGACGTTGCGTTCCTCGACGGTCATGACGCCCACGAGCGGCGGGGGGAGCGAGGCCGTCTGTCCCCTTTCTTCAGACTTGCACCCGCCCACAAGCAGCAGTGCAAACAGCGTGCACACGGACATCATCAACGACAGAGGGGTACCAACTGGAGATTTCATCAGATATTCCTTACGTTATCCGTTTCCCAAACGCCGCACCGGCCGATGCGCATTGACATGCCGCCTCCGCATCGACTACTCAAAAGATCAGGTTGGGTCGGACGGTAGCATGTACCGTACACAGAGAAAAGAGTCCTATACCCATAAATCGTTAGATACAGGAAAATCATGCGACATTTTATTCTCCGCGGCATTCTTATCGGCGGCTCGATGGGCGTCCTGTACGCGCTCGCCGGTTTTTCCGACAGCCTCCCCAGAGCCTTCGGCGTGGGCATGATCGGGGGCGCGCTCGCGGGCCTGACGCTCGCCATCCGGCAGCGCAAACGCAAGGATCGGCAATGACCCAGCCCGCCGACGGGGCAGACGCCCCGCCCGGGAACAGCCGTTTCGACGCCATCGCCTCCAGCGCCCTTGCCGGGCGCTTCTTCGGCGTTCCCTTTTTCCGCCCTTCCGTCAGCCCCGCCCTGCTGTTCAACGCATGGGCCTATCTGCTCGGCCCGTTCGCCTTTTTCCTCTTCGGGCTATGGCGCAAAGGCATCGTGCTCCTCGCCGCGGGCCTGTTCCTGTACGCGCCCCTCATCCTGCCCACGGACACGTCCGCGCTCACGGATATCCTCATCGAGGCCTACACGCCGTATCATCAAGCCCTGCAAGCCCTCGCCCTGCTCTTTGTGCTGCTGTTCTGCCTCGGGCGGGGCTTCTGGGCCTTGCTCGCCTTTCTCGCTTTTACCGCCGTCTTCCTGTACGGAGCGTTCCACACCGAGCGCCTGTATATCGGGCTCGGATTCGGAACCGCCTACGCTTGGCTGAACATGGGCATCATCTGGAAGGCACTGTTCCAAGCCGGGCTCTTTTCCGTCCTCGGGCGGTACTGGCCGGGCCTTGCCGCCATCCTCATCGACGGGATCGCCCTCTGGTACATCGGCCTGCCCCTGAACCTGCCCGTTTCCGCCCTTCCCGCCGCAGCCTTTCCCGTCTTCTGCGGCATGATGGCCACGTACGACCGTTACCGCAAGGACGTGCTGCGGGAGACGTTTTGGTGGTGATTGAAGACTGGAGGGGGAAGGG
>USCL01000245.1 GCA_900553145.1 uncultured Desulfovibrio sp. | reverse complement strand
TCCCCGTCATATGCCGCAACACTCCATATCGCCGAGAGCCTTGATATTTCATTAATTAATTCATGGCTTTCCCGTTCCAATTCTACAGTTGAACCATCCTCATAAACCAGCCTGACAACTCGCATTGCTTCTCCTTTCCTTGTTTTCCCGCCCCTCCCCCTGAGGGGCTTTTTCATGCCCTTCTGCGTGTGACCGCCGATGCCGTTCTGGTGTCGGCGGTATTTTTTATGAATGTATTTCCTAACGGAAATCTTTCTTGACTTCAAC
Organism: uncultured Desulfovibrio sp.; assembly: GCA_900553145.1. Lineage (GTDB taxonomy): Bacteria > Desulfobacterota > Desulfovibrionia > Desulfovibrionales > Desulfovibrionaceae > Bilophila. The sequence continues at coordinate 5,338 of USCL01000245.1, read as the reverse complement.
ATTTCCTATTGGTAATAAAAGCTCACGACACGGGAAATTCCCGTCGTCCTCACAAGCCGCGCAGGGTCGGCGGGAACCAGCGGCATCGGCGTGTGCGTCGTTGTCTGGGGTTGGGAAAACAGAGATACCCACGGTGGCCCTGAGCAATACCGTCCAATAAACACAGGAAACAACTTTATTTTTACGGGAAACCCATGTCAAAGGTCATCAAGGCCATCCACGAAACCGTGGTCAACGGCAAGATGCCTTCCAAGGCCATCGCGTCGGCCATCGGCAAGCCCTACACGACCCTCATGCGTGAAACCAATCCTTATGACCCCGGCGCGAAACTCGGCGTGGAAACGTTCATGGCCATTATTCAGGCCACCGGCGACGTCGGACCGCTTGAACTCATGGTGCAGGAACTCGGCTACGTGCTTCAGTCCAGAAAGTAGCCGTGCATGGCAGGTGCGGCATGGGCGACCCATGCTGAAAAGCAACGAAAACTGACACTGTAAACCGTGTGTCATTGCCGCCCGGTGCGAATCCGGGGCCTACCGCATTGTGAGCATACCTTGAACCATCGAAGCCCGGACATGTACCGGGCTTCTGTCGGTTCTGGGACACCGGAACGAATCATCAACATGAGGTTTCGCGCCCAGCTCGAAAACGGCATCACAGGCGCGACGGGATTCTATCCCGCATCCCTCCCCCTGTTCCCCCGGCGGCGAGGCCTGCATGGGCAGGTGGCGCGGCGTCGGTGGCGGGTTCGTCGGGGCTGGTTGTCAGAGAGCAGTCGATTACGGATTGTCACGGGCTGATGTTGCACTGTGTATGGATTTTGCTTACAGTAAATTTCTGATTATCACAAGCGGAAATTTATCCTCCTTCATGAAAGCAAAATTCTTGCTATCAATAGAGAAGGAGGTCATCCTATGAAAGAGGAACTGAAAGTGGAATCCGAACAGAGAGCTCTGGATGTTCTTGACGCCATACGGGAAAGCAAAGGAATTACCCAAGCCGAGCTTGGAAGACGGGCCTTTCCAGATGATGCGGCACCTCATATGAGAATGCGGGCTCTTCGAGTCGAAAAGAACGGCAAAAAGCAACGCCTTCGCCTCGGCGATTTTAGAGCCCTCTGCGTTGCCCTTGATGAAGACCCCATCAGAGTACTGATAAGGGCGTGGGAAGACTCTTTGTAAATTTTGCGCTTATCCTTTTATAAGAAAAATCCTTATTTTCTATTGACAGAAAATAAGGATTTTTCTTATTATAACTTCACCAACAGGAAGGCGAAGAGGCCAACCCCTACGAAGCACGGTGGAGATCGCTCGCGGCGTGAACCGGAGTGGAGGGAGAGAAAGAACACCCTGTATGGGATAAAACGCCTTGAATCATCGAAGCCCGGACATGTGCCGGGCTTTTTCATTGGTTCTGGGACGCCGGAACGAACTTCAACCGAGAGGATACAGCCATGCGTAACCCCTACGAATATGACCCGGAAGATGAGCCCCGCGTATGCGCCACCTGCGCCCGTTTCTTCGAGTTCGATCAGGTGTGCAACGTGCCGGAAACCGTGGTGAAGGCCATGAAGGAACAGTTCGGCATAGCACTGGCCGATTCGGAAATCGCCATCGAACCGGACAAGATCACCGACTGCACGGAATGGGTGAGCAGCCAGATTTTGGACCGCAATGCCCTGTACGAAGCCAAGCAGGAAAAGAGGAGGGTTGCATGACCACCACCATCTTCTGCATCGAAACCGGAAACTCGCTCTGCGGCGGAACGGTCAGGCACTTTTTCAATTCACCCGCAGCCGTGATGTCGTTCCTCAAGGCGACACGGGATGGCTGGAACCTCCGGGCGGCGGAGTGGGACGATGGGGAACTCGTCCCCACGCGGCCCATTACGGACTGCCGCCTTGTCGACGAGGACGGCGGAATCGACGCCATACTCGAACGGCTGGAGGTGGCCGCATGAAAGCCCGTGTTCTCTGCCCCCACTGCAAGGTGCAAGGCCGCCTGATTCGCCTGACGGAAACCTCCGGCGACAGGCTCAAATGCCATCACTGCGGCCACACCTACACCCGCGAGGAGATCGCCATGATCTACGAAAACGCGGCGCGCGCCTTTGCCGAAGCCGCCGCGAAAGTGAGGAAGCAGCCCATGAAGGAACAGCGCGTACCCTCGGCCCACAAATACCCCCTCCCCGATCCCGACAACGTGCGCCACTGGCACATCCCAGAACGGATACTGGCTCCGGTGCTGGTCGCCGCCTTGCTCGGCGGCTGTTATCTCGCCCTCGGTATGCGCCCCATTATCGAGCCGCTGATCAAGGAGGCCCTGCGATGAACTGGACGGACGACGCCTACAACGAGGAATACGGCCCTTGGACGGATGAGGAACTCATGATCGCGGCGGGCAATGCCGCACGGCGCAAGGCCCTGCGCCGGGGAATGACGGAAGGAGACGACGATGTGTGACCAGCCGCAGCCCACGGGCATCTATCAGGCTATGGCGGAAATCCTCGCGGAGATCCCGTCCATCGGGAAGGACAACAAGAACAAGGAACAGGGGTTCAAGTACCGCGGCATCGACGACGTGTACAACGCGCTGCACCCGCTTCTGGCAAAGCACAAGGTATTCATGGCCCCCACAGTGCTCTCCCGGGCCAGCGAAGACCGCACGACCGCAAAGGGCGGTGCGATGCAGTGCGTGACCCTTTCCGTGGAGTACCGCTTCTTCCATGCGGACGGCTCGTCCATTTCCTGCACGGTCATGGGCGAGGGCCGAGACACTTCGGACAAGGCCACCAACAAGGCTATGGCTGTGGCCCACAAGTATGCCCTGCTCCAGACGTTCTGCATCCCCACCGAGGACATCGGACAGGACGACCCCGACGCCGAGACGCCTGAGCCCGTGCAGCCGAGGCAGGACGCCCGCCCGCAGGTCATGAGCGGCCCCGTGGACTTCGACAAGGTACGCGCGGAACTCGCCCGCATGACCACGGAAGAGGAACTGCAGGAATACTGGAAGAAGGTGCGGGTTGAAAAGGAACACCGCCACTTCAGCCAGCTTTCCCGGCTGTTCATCGACCGTCGCAAGGAAGTTGCGCCGAAGCGGGAAACGCCGCCTCCCGAAAAGCCCCGCCCCACGTCCTCCATCCCGAACATCATCCCGGCGGATCAGGTCATTGCCGAGTTCAACGCCTGCGAGACGGTTACGGCCCTGTACGCGGCCGCAACCCGCCTTGCCGTCCCGGAAAACCACCCGGAGATTGCCGCCATCCGTGAAGCCTTCCGGGTACGCCGGAAGCAGATTGAAGCGGGCCAGACCCGCGCCGCGTAATCCGTGCCCCGCCCGACCATCGGACGGGGCTTTCTTTTATCCCACCAGCAGGAGAATCCATGAGCCTCAACAAAGTGATAGTCATCGGTCGCCTCGGACGCGATCCCGAGTTGAAATATTCGCAGAGCGGCAGCCCCGTCTGCACGTTCAGCGTCGCCACGGACGAATCCTACACGGACAACAGCGGGCAGAAGGTCGAAAAGGCCGAGTGGCACCGCATCGTCGTATTCCAGAAGGCGGCGGAAAACTGTTCGCAGTACCTCGGCAAGGGCAGCCTCGTCTTCATCGAAGGCAAGCTCGAAACCCGCAAGTGGCAGGATCAGCAGGGGCAGGACCGTTTCGTCACGGAAATCAAGGCGCAGCGCGTCCAGTTCCTCGACCGCAAGGCGGACGGGCAACCCGGCGGGCAACAGGAAGGCGGGCGCAGGCAACACGGCCAACGCCACGCGCCTCCTCAATCCGACTATGAAGACCTCGGCCCCGCCTTCCCGTCCGAGGCCTCCGGCATGGACGATGTTCCGTTCTAGCAAAACCAACAGGATACAACCATGACACAGACCGCAGAAATACTGGAATCCCTCCCGCCCGCGCAGGTACAACCCACCGGGCTGGCGCAGTTCGACCTTGCCGTCACCGCGACGTCGCTGGCCATCAACTGGAACCGGGACGCCGTGTCCGCCCTGCTCGACGCCACGCTGGAGCAGTACGAGGGGCTGGTGGTGCAGGAAGAGGACGTGCCGGGCATCAAGTCCGAAATGGCGGGGCTGAACAAACTTCGTGACAGGCTCGACAACGCCCGCAAGGAGATCACCCGCCAAATCGCCGGGCCGCTGGACGCGTTCGACGCCGAAGCCAAAACGCTGGTCGCCCGCGTCGTCGAAGTCCGCGAAGGCCTGAACAGGCAGGTCAAGGCGTTCGAGCAGCGCGACCGCGAAGGCCGCCGCCAGAGCGTCCAGTTCGTCATCGACGCCCTGAAAACCAACGAAGGCGTGCCGGAACTCGACATCCCCATCAAGGAACCGTGGCTCAACAAAAGCATCAAGCAGGCCCAGCTGCATGTCGAAATCCAGAACCTCATCCTCAAGCACAAGCAGGACAAGGCCGCCGCCGAACAGCTTGAGCGGGCCAAGGCCGACCGCGCCACGATGGTTGAAGCCGCGTTGAAGGCCAAGGCCGAAGAGTACGGATTCAGTCTCCCGATGGGCAAGTTCGCGCCCTGCCTCTCGCTGGACATCACCAGCGAAGAAGCCGCGGGCGTCATCGGGCAGGTCTTCGCGGCGGAGGCCAGCCTGCGCGAGCAGCAGGCAAAGGACAAGGCCGCGCGCGAAGCCGCAGCCGAGGAAGCCCGGCAGCCCCGGCAGGCCGTGCCGACGCCACCGCCCGCAGCCCCCTTCATCGACGAGGACGACTTCCCCACGGCCCCCCCGGTCACCACGACCCTGATCCTCTCCGTCGCCTACGAACCGTCCCGCGAACAGGCCGTGCAGGACCTCCTCGCGCAACTCCGTTCCGTGGCCACCGTTACAACCCTCTAACAGGCAAAAAAGCATGATCCAGCAACGCTACTTCACCGAAAAGGACATGGCCCGGCTCGACGCCGCGCACGTCGCCGTATGCGGCGTGGGAGGCGTCGGCGGATACGTCGCGGCGACGCTCGTCCGCATGGGCGTCGGCGCGCTGACCGTCATCGACGGCGACACGTTCGAGGCGTCCAACAAAAACCGCCAGCTCGGCGCACTCGACTCAACCCTCGGCCGGCACAAGGCCCGCGTGCTCGAAGCGCACCTGAAGGACATCAACGCCGACGCCCGGATCACCGGCGTTCCCCAATTCGTGTCCGAAGCCAACTTCCGGGAATGCTTCGCCGGGGCCGATCTGGTCATCGACTGCGTGGACGGCTTCGCCAACAAGCTGCTGATCAACCGTTTCTGCCGGACACTGAGCCTGCCCTGCGTCACCTCGGGCGTCGGCGGCACGCACGCCCACGTCGCGGTCATCACCGACCACGGCAA
>USCL01000244.1 GCA_900553145.1 uncultured Desulfovibrio sp. | reverse complement strand
GGTGCAGGGGCGCGCCCACAGGCGGGCCTTGCGCCTGCGCAGGGGAGGGCGGCGTAAAGGAACGGACGGGGTCTGCCGTGCGGATGCGAGAGGGCGTGGTGGCGGTGTCATGTCCTTGAGGTAAGGCTTGTTTCCCGAAAGGCAAAAAAATCCCCGGCTGCGGACAACCGGGGATTTTCGGAAAAACGTGCCGCGGACACGGAATCAGTCGGCCTTGCGGACAACGGGCTTCGTGACCAGGCCGGAGCGCAGGCAGCGGGTACACACGGAAACCGTGCGGACTTCGCCGTTGGCGAACTGGTGGCGCACATTCTGGAGGTTGGGGTTGAACACGCGCTTGGTCTTGATGTTGGAGTGGCTCACATAGTTGCCGGTCTGGGGCTTCTTGCCGCAAAATTCGCACTGCTTGGACATGACATCCTCCATATATTCGGACGGTCGCCCGAAGAAATCTTTACTAGGGGCACGGACTGTCCGCACCAAAGACTCGTTTCATATACGCTCTCTAAAAAAAACGCAAGAGGTAACCCTCGTTTTTCGCGCGAAACGGCTGGTTGGGTCTCCGCCGCCCGATGCTTGGGAAGGAAGAAGGGCGGCGGGATTTCCGGAAAAGGTGCGCTTCTTTCTCTTGCCAGCGGGAACAATGGCGTGTAGGAACTGAGGGATTCATCATTCTTCATTCCCTTATTTATGGAGTGCCGCCTGTTTCGGCGTGCGGCCATTGGTGTCAGCCGGTGGAGAGGCCGGTTGCGGACGAAACAAATCTACCCTTGCCCAGCGGGGAGCGATATGCCCAAGCGTACAGATCTCAAGAAGATCATGGTAATCGGTTCTGGCCCGATCGTCATCGGCCAAGCGTGCGAATTCGACTATTCCGGAACTCAGGGCATCAAGGCTCTGAAGGAAGAGGGGTACGAGGTCGTACTGGTGAACTCCAACCCGGCGACCATCATGACCGACCCCGGGCTTGCGGATCGCACCTATATCGAACCCATCGAACCGGAAACGGTCGCCGCCATCGTGCGCAAGGAGCGCCCGTGCGCCATCCTGCCCACGCTCGGCGGGCAGACGGGCCTGAACACGGCGCTTACGCTGGCGAAGTCCGGCGTGCTGGCCGAGTGCGGCACGGAGCTCATCGGCGCGCGGGCCGAAGTCATCGAAAAGGCCGAAAGCCGTGAGCTGTTCCGTCAGGCCATGGAAAACATCGGCCTCAAGGTGCCTCTGAGCGCCATCGCCCACAACATGGACGACGTGCGCCGGATCGGTTCCTCCATGCCCTTCCCGATGATCATCCGCCCCGCCTTCACGCTCGGCGGAACGGGCGGCGGCATCGCCTATAATATGGAAGATCTCGAGGAAATCTCGGGCGACGGCCTTACCGCCAGCCCGGTGAGCGAAGTCATGATCGAGCAGTCGGTCATCGGCTGGAAAGAATTTGAAATGGAAGTCATGCGCGATACCGCCGACAACTGCGTGATCGTGTGTTCCATCGAAAACGTGGACGCCATGGGCGTGCATACGGGCGACTCCATCACCGTGGCCCCGGCCCAGACCCTCACGGACCGCGAATACCAGAAGATGCGCGACGCTTCCATCGCCATCATGCGTGAGATCGGCGTGGAAACCGGCGGCTCGAACGTGCAGTTCGGCGTCAACCCCGCTGACGGCGACCTCGTGGTCATCGAAATGAACCCCCGCGTGTCCCGTTCCTCCGCGCTGGCCTCCAAGGCGACGGGCTTCCCCATCGCCAAGATCGCGGCCAAGCTCGCCGTCGGCTATACGCTGGACGAACTCCGCAACGACATCACCCGCGAGACCTCCGCATCCTTTGAGCCCACCATCGACTACTGCGTGGTCAAGATTCCCCGCTTTACCTTTGAAAAATTCCCCGGCGCCAGGGACGAACTGACCACCTCCATGAAGAGTGTGGGCGAGACCATGGCTATCGGCCGGACGTTCAAGGAATCGCTCCAGAAAGGGCTGCGCTCGCTGGAAATCGGGGCTATCGGCCTTGGCGGCGACTTCCGCGCCCCGCTACCCGCGCGTGAAGACCTTATGGGCAAGCTCCGCACGCCCAACTCCCGCCGCCTGTTCGCCATCCGTCAGGCCATGCTCGTCGGGTTCACGCTGGAGGAACTCCACGAGATCACGCTGATCGACCCGTGGTTCCTGCGCCAGATCAAGGAAATTGTGGACATGGAAGCCCAGATCCGCGACTTCGCGCTGGCCAACTCCATGACGCCCGATAACCCGGAAATGGTCGCCGTGCTCCGCAAGGCCAAGGCATTCGGCTTCTCCGACCGCCAGCTCGCGGAAATGTGGAAGAAGCCCGAAGGCGACATCCGTGCCCTGCGCCGCGAGACCGGCACTGTGCCCACCTATTATCTGGTGGATACCTGCGCCGCGGAATTCGAGGCCTATACCCCCTATTTCTATTCGACCTATGAAACGGGTCAGGAAGTGGTCCCCGCCGACCGCAAAAAAGTCATCATCCTTGGCGGCGGCCCCAACCGCATCGGGCAGGGCATCGAGTTCGACTACTGCTGCTGCCACGCTTCCTTTGCGCTCAAGGACGCCGGGGTTCAGGCCATCATGGTCAACTCCAACCCCGAAACCGTCTCCACCGACTACGACACCTCCGACCGCCTCTACTTCGAGCCGCTGACGTTTGAAGACGTGATGCACATCGTGGAAAAGGAACGTCCCGACGGCGTGATCGTCCAGTTCGGCGGCCAGACGCCGCTGAACCTTGCTGTGCCGCTGCTGCGCGCTGGCGTGCCCATCCTCGGCACCAGCCCGGACGCCATCGACCGCGCCGAAGATCGCGAGCGTTTTCAGGCCCTGCTCCAGAAGCTGTCCCTCCTTCAGCCCGCCAACGGCACGGCGACCACGCTGGAGGAATCCCGCGAAATCGCCCACCGCATCGGCTATCCCATCGTGATCCGCCCGAGCTACGTGCTTGGCGGCCGGGCCATGATGATCGTGTATGATGACGAGGAGATGGCTGAGTACTTCGCGCTGCATGTGGGCAAGCAGAAGCTTGAGCATCCCGTGCTCATCGACAAGTTCCTTGAAAACGCCATCGAGGTGGACGTGGACGCGCTGTCCGACGGCGTGGACGTGTATGTCGCCGGGGTCATGGAGCACATCGAAGAAGCGGGCATCCACTCGGGCGACTCCTCCTGCGTGCTGCCCCCCTATTCGCTGCCCGCCGAAACCGTTGCCGAAATCGAGCGCCAGACCGTGGCCCTCGCCAAGGAACTGCGCGTCGTCGGCCTCATGAACATCCAGTTCGCGGTCAAGGACGGGGTCGTGTTCATCCTCGAAGTGAACCCCCGCGCCTCCCGTACCGCGCCGTTCGTCTCCAAGGCCACGGGCGTTCCCCTGCCGCGCCTCGCCACGCAGGTCATGCTCGGCAAGACCCTCAAGGAACTGGATCCTTGGTCCATGCGCCGTTCCGGGTATGTCTCCGTCAAGGAGTCGGTCTTCCCGTTCCGCCGCTTCCCCGGCGTGGATATCCTGCTCGGACCTGAAATGCGGTCCACCGGCGAAGTCATGGGCATCGCTCCGACCTTTGAGGAAGCCTTCCTCAAGGGGCAGTGGGGCGCGGGCCAGAAGCTGCCGGAAGGCGGCAAGGTGTTCCTGTCCGTGAACGACCGCGACAAGCGTTTTGTGGCTGAAGTCGCCCGCCAGTACGTGGAACTCGGCTTTGAGCTGCTCGCCACGTCCGGCACCGCCGGCCTGTTGGCGGGGCAGGGCATCCCGTCCACCCGCGTGCTCAAGGTTTACGAAGGCCGTCCGAACATCGTCGACCTTATCAAGAACGGTGAAGTGTCGCTGGTCATCAACACGGCCTCCGGCAAGCGCACCGCGCATGACTCCAAGGCCATCCGGCAGGCCACGCTTCACTATGGCGTGCCCTACAGCACCACGCTGTCCGGCGCAAAGGCCATCGCCCGCGCTATCGGCGCGGCCCGGACCACCAAGGTGCGCGTGAAAAGCCTTCAGGAATATTACAAGGGCGAGTAGGAATCCGGGAGGGCGTTTGCAAAGCGTTCTCCCGGCCTCCCCAGTCGTTTACGGGATGGGGAGGCGCTCGCCATGAGTTGCAAGAACCGGAAGTTTCTTTTATCATTCCATCTTCTTTTTTGAGAAGATGCCCGGCCTTCCGGGACGGCGGCGGGAGCGGCGTGAGGCCGCGACGGCTGTTGTACCGGAAGGCTTGCCTGTTTCGGATTGCCCGCGGCTTCTTGCGGAAGCGCGTTGGCGGAAAATCCGGCCCCGCCACAGTGGGGACGTTCGGGGGCGTTGTCCCCTGTTCCGGGGGCGGGGAAAAATCTGTCGGGCTCTGGGGCGGCGCCCCTGTTGATCGGAAGGAACGCAAAGCAAACGGCCTGCCTCCGCGGGCGTTATCCACTGACCATAACAAAGGTCGACGGAGCGGAAGGAAAGCCTGAAGAGGGCGGAAGGAGCCTTTCTTCAAAGGGCTTTTTCCGCCCTCTTCGTGACGAAAAGGTATTGTATGTGCGGAATTTTTGGTATTTCTGGGCACCCTGAAGCTGCTAGAATGGCCTATTTCGGCCTGTACGCCCTCCAGCACCGCGGACAGGAAAGCACGGGCATCGCAAGCTACGACGGCAAGCATATCCGTCTGCATGCGGGCATGGGGCTCGTGCCGGACGTGTACGATGAAGCCACCCTTGGTCAGGAGTTGCAGGGCAACAAGGCTATCGGGCACGTGCGTTACTCCACCTCGGGGGTGTCGGTCCGCAAGAACGCCCAGCCGCTGGTCGTCCGTATTTGCGGCATAGAGATCGCGCTGGCCCACAACGGCAACCTGACCAATGCCTCGGAACTCCGCAGCGAACTGGAAAGCGAAGGCGCCATCTTCCAGACCAGCAGCGACAGTGAAATTTTTGTGCACCTGATTGCGCGTGGCCTTGCCAAAAAGAAAAGCCTTGAGGAGGCCATCCTCGCCGCCTGTGATCGCGTGCGCGGGGCGTACTCCCTCATCATCCTGTCCGAGGGCCGCATCATTGCGCTGCGCGATGCCCACGGCTTCCATCCGCTGGCGATGGGCAAGGTGGACGACGCCTATGTGTTTGCTTCCGAAACGTGCGCCTTCGACCTGTTGGAAGCCGAATATCTCCGCGAAGTGGAGCCCGGCGAAATGGTGATCGTCGAAAACGACAAGGTCACCAGCCGCCAGCTCAACGATGCGGGCAAAGTGCCGGTCCGCCAGTGCATTTTCGAGCTGGTCTACTTCGCGCGTCCGGACTCCATCGTGTTCGGCGAAGACGTGTATCAGTGCCGCAAGCACATGGGTTACGAAATGGCCAAGGAGGCGCCCACCGACGCCGAACTGGTCATGCCGTTCCCCGATTCCGGCGTGTACGCGGCCATCGGCTTCGCCCATGCCGCGGGCGTGCCCTACGAGCAGGCGTACATCCGCAACCACTATGTGGGCCGTACCTTCATCCAGCCGTCCCAGACCATGCGCAACTTTGGGGTTCGCGTGAAGCTGAACCCGGTACGCTCCCTGATCAAGAACCGTCGCATCTGCATCGTGGACGACTCCATTGTGCGCGGCACGACGGTTCGCACCCGCGTGGTCAAGCTGCGCGAATTGGGGGCGCGGGAAGTGCATTTCCGCGTGAGCTGCCCGCCGTTGCGCCATCCCTGTTTCTACGGGATCAATTTCTCGTCCCGCGGGGAACTCGTGGCGGCGAACCATCCCTTGGAAGCGCTGCCCGGCCTGTTGAAT
>USCL01000243.1 GCA_900553145.1 uncultured Desulfovibrio sp. | reverse complement strand
TGCCTGCGGGGCCGCCGCGGGACGGCGGGGGGCGCTATAGCCGCCTTCGCTTCCGCCCGTGCCGCCGGCCATGCCCTGTTCGCCGCCGCGCTTGTCGAGGAACTGGACGCGCTGCGCCTTGATTTCGGTAGTGTAGCGGTCCTGTCCCTGCTGATCCTGCCATTTGCGGGTCTGGAGGCTGCCTTCCACGAACACGAGGCTGCCCTTGGTCAGGTACTGGGAGCAGTTTTCCGCCGCTTTCTGGAACACGACGACGCGGTGCCATTCGGCGCGGTCCACGCGGTTGCCGTCGCGGTCCGTATAGGATTCGTCGGTGGCGATGTTGAGCGTGCAGACCGGGCTGCCGCTTTGGGAGTAACGCAGTTCGGGATCGCGGCCGAGCCTGCCGATGATCATAACCTTATTCAGCATAGCAACTCCTTGCAGGACGCCCGGTTAAGGCTTGGGCGCCCGTTCGTTCAATGTGGCAAGTTCCTCTTCCAGCGTTTCGCTCAGCCCGTTGGCCTTGCGCGGTTCCCACTGGAAAAGCGCTTCCTCCAGATCCTTTTTGATGGCGGCGGCACGTCCGATGCCTTCCCTGAGATCCGCGGCGACGGCCTTGGGCCAATCTTCAAACGAAAGGCCGTTTTCAAGCGCGGTCACCAGTTCCAGCACGCCGCGCTGTTCGCCCGGGAACTGGGGGCGGGGCCATGCCAGAGCCGTCAGGGCGGGCCATGCCCGGATTACGTCCTCTTCGCTGTACGTCCATGCGCTGACCCGGATCTGGAGGAGTTTGCCCATGTTATTCCTGCTCCTGCCATTCGGTCTGGACTTTCAGCACGACCTCTTCGATCTGCTGGAGCTGATCCGGGGGGCAGATGCCGATCAGCGGGCTTCCCGCGTCCACGTTTTCGTTGTGTTCGAAGTACACCGTATAGATGAGCCCGTCCGGGCCGGTGTAGTAGAGGGGCATTTCCCGCTTCATCCGCGAAACGATGAACAGTTCCATGCCCTCGTAGACGGAGACGGAGCGGCAGCCCGACACCTTGATCTTGGTGTCGATCTGGGGGACGAAGTAGTACTTGGCCCGCTCGGGAGCCGCAAAGAGGTTGAGCGCCTGCTTGAGCAGGATGCGCAGCACCTCGTCTTTGGACAAGAAGTGGCGGATGGTGGCGAGCGGGGTCCCCGCCTGCACATAGGCCCCTTCCAATTCCGTATGGATGGCGCAGACTTCGCCCTTCTGAACCGCGTTGAGCGGCTTCGGGTTGCGTTCGCGCGTGATGGTGGCGATGAGCGTGCCGGGCCGTTCCTTCCATGTGCCGTTCGGGCCGATGACCTTGTCTCCCAGCTTGAGCGAACCGAAGGTCACCACGCCGGTATGCGGGGCGACGATTTCCTGTTCCTCAAAAGGGGAAGCCTTGATTTCTTCGAGAAGGCTCGTGACATCTAACATGCTGTTGACTCTCTTCTTGCAAAGGGGAAAGGCGGGGACCGGGAAGCCCCGGCCCCAAAGCCCCGCGGCGGTTAACGGTAGTACAGGTTGCGGCCGCCCATCGTCAGCAGGACCTGCTTTAGATTGGCGCGCGCCTCACGGCGATCCCATACACCCTGAATGTGCCCCCGCGCCAGAGCCTTATACGCGCTGTGGTAGTGGGGTTCGATGTCTATGCCCGTGGTTTCCTTGATGACGCCGCGTCCGGCGAACCCGAGGTTCGAGGAGCGCATGGCGTACTGGTAGGGCGAGCAGCCGAGGAAGCTCGCCACCGGCCCGGCGTAGGAATTGGTGTCGTACAGGACCGTGTACAGGCCCCCGGCATTGATGTAGCGGCGCACCGCCACCGTGCAGCGGGGCATCTGGATAACGCCGTGCGTGCCTTCCTGGATACGGATGCCCGCCGTGCCGTGCACGTAGGCGAGGAGCGGGTAGCGCTTCTTCATGGCCAGCTCGGCGGCTTCCACGAACTTGGTGCCTTCGGCGGAACCCACGGAGCCGCCTCGGAAGGTGCCCGCGAACAGGGCGACGATCATCTTGGTGCCGTCCAGCTTGGCTTCGAAGGTGATGCAGCCGCTCTTGAGCTTGGTGCGTTCCCGCGCTTCGGCGAGGCGGGAGTCGAAGCCTTCAAAATGCAGGGGGTTGGCGGCTTCCACTTCGCCGTTGAATTCGCGGACGGAATCCTCGTCGAACACGTTTTTGACGAACCACTGGTATTCCATCGGGAAATGGTGGCCGCACCACGTGCAGACGCCCGCGAATTCCCCGTACAGGTCCGGGGACCACAAGTCGAGGCAGCCGTGCGTGGAGGCGTTCGGGCAGGTGACGGCGCGGTCTTCCTTGGCGCGCGGGCTGATGTAGGACCATTTGCCCTTGCGGGATTCGCTTTCCTCGTCCCAGTCGGAAAGCGTGGTCAGGTTGCGTACGGTTTCCGGTTCGATGGAGGGGCGCTGATCACGCGGGATGCGGCAGAAGGGCGCGGTCAGGCGGCGTTTCAGCAGGTGCATCTCGGAAGTCATTTCGTCCATCAGGTAGGCGAACTTGCGTTGATGCTTGGTGATGAGCGCGTATTTGATACGGGCGGAAATGTTGCCCCACGACTCGCGCATGCTGTTGCGCATCTTGTTGAGGAAGGGGCGGCGGTCGACGTACGCCCCGCGCGACAGGCGGAGGAACTTTTTCTGGCGGCGCAGGACAAGGCGTTCGCGGGCCCCCTGGCTGAGGTGCCAGCGGATATACATCTCGTCGAGATTGATGTCGTCGCGGCTCATGCGGCGGAGCAGCGCGCCGCGGAACATGCCCGAGCGCACGGACAGGACGGTCTCGTCGGTGGCCCGGATGATTTCCTGCCGCAGGGTGCGGAAGAAGTCGTAGTGGTACGGGCGGGCGCCGAGGCTGGGTTCCTGGATGACCCTGTCGATGTAGCCGAACTGGAGGTTGTCCTCGGCGGTGATGTGCAGCTGGGTGGCGCAGCGTTCGATGAGTTCGGGCGTGGCGCGCTGGCCGGGCTTCAGGCGGCCTTCGATGGCCGCCGCGCCTTCGGGGGAAATGACCGAATAGTAGCCGTGCGAGAGCATGAGGCGGCGATCCGCCAGCGAGATGGCTTCCGCGCCGCCCGAGCCGCCTTCGGAGAATACGGCGACCATGGGCACGGTGAGCCCGGCCATCTCATAGAGGTTCTTCGCAATCTGCTGGGCCGCGCCGGGCGTGTCCTCGACGGGGAAGGAGCCGGGGGTGAAAACGTAGGTATGGATCGGGATGCCTTCGGTTTCCGCGACCTTCATGTACTGGAGGGCCTTGGAGTTGCCCCATGGCTTGACGGAGCCGCCGTTGCGGAATTCCTCGCCGTGGCCCTTTTCCTGGCCGATGACCATGATGAGCTGGTTGTAGGTCTTCTTGCCGCGGCGGCGGGTGATGGTGGCGCGGGCGATGAGCATGCTCGGGTCGATGCTGTGCTCTTCCTGGCCGCCGATTTCCGTGAAGTTGTCGTACACGTTCTCAAGGATGTCGCGCAGGCAGACGCGCTGCGGGTGGCGGACGATGCGCACCTTGTCCATCGGCTGGACTTTCGTTTCCAGCTTGCGCTCCATGAACGTGAACAGTTCTTCCAGCGTGGTGAGCTCGGCGTCCGGGTCGGACTGGATGCCCTCCGTGGCGCGGCGGAAGAATTCGTTCAGGCGGTTGTGCAGCAGCTCGATGTCTTCCGGGTGCTTGCCGTCAAAGATATCCCGGATATAATTGAGGCGTTCGCTCAGATGATGTGCTCTTTTTTCGATATCCATGCTGTATCCAATGATCCGCTAGAAGCGGAGAATGCGGCCCGTATTGGCCCGGAGGAAGTTGATGTTGGACTTCAGTTCGCCGGACTGGTTCTCGCCCTGCAGGGTCAGCTCGTCGAGGAACTGCATGCCCCGTTCCTTGGCCTGTTCGAGGTTTTCGCCCCAGATGATGGCAAGCGCGAGGTTCGGGTCGAATTCCGTGGGGATCTCATACGACTCGTCGGTGGGCACGTGCGTATGCATCTTGAGCCACGGGTGGCTCGGCCAGCCGAAGGCGTCGATGCGGCCGACCCACGGGGTGAAGCGGTTGTCCGGATCTTCGGCGATGAGGCGGTATTCGATGCCCACGCCTTCAAAGGTGATGTCTTCCTGCGTGTAGCCGAGGGGCTCGCCAAGGCCGATGCGGATCTGCTCGGCGATGATGTCGACGTCGCCCTGCCCGCGGACTTTGGAAATGCGGGCGGAGACGCCGTTTTCCACTTGGATGCGGGTGTTTACTTCCATAAGGAAGGGGCTGCCGTCCTTGGTGACGATCCATTCCCACGTCCCCACGTTGTCGTAGCCGACCTTGCGGGCCAGCGCGAGCGAGTGCTTGGTGATGTCTTCCAGCAGCTTGTCGGCGTCGAAGTCGTACTCGATGGACGAGGAGTCGAAGCCGGGCGCGACTTCGATGCGCTTCTGGAGGCCGGTGGACTGGATCGAGCAGTTACGGGTGCCGAAGTGGACCGGGTTTTTGCCGCTCCGGTCGGAAACGATCTGCACTTCGAGATGGTTGAAGCCGCAGATGCGCTGTTCGATGAGCACGCCTTCGTCCTTGAACTGGCGGAGCGCGTAGTTGCGGATACGCCGGTAGACGGAGCGGAACTGATCGATGTCGTACACTTCCTCAATGCCCATGCCGCCGCCGCCCGCGGAAGCCTTGACGAGGACCAGCGGGCGGGCGATGCCCTGCTGGAGCTGGAAATCATAGAGGTTCCGAGCGATTTTTTCGGCTTCCATTTCGTCGTAGATGGGGCGGTCGGAACCGGGGACCGTGGGCACGCCGAGGCTGCGGGCGAGGCGTTTCGTATTGATCTTGTCGCCGAGTTCCCGGATGACCCTCCATGAGGGGCCGATGAAGATCAGCTTGCGTTCTCTGGTCGTGACCCGGCGGGCGAAACGGAAGTCTTCCGCGAAGAAGCCGTAGCCGGGGTGGATGGCCGTGGCGCCGGCGTCGTCGGCTACGGACAGGATTTCGTTGGCGTCGTGGTAAGAGGACACCTGATAGAGGGATTTTTCCCCACCAAGTTCTTTGGCGATGCGTACGTGACCGGAATGGGCGTCCTCGGCCGTATGCACGCAAACAAATTGCAGGCCCAATTTGCGGCAGGCCTGAACGATGCGCACGGCGATTTCTCCTCGGTTGGCTACGAGGACTTTATGTTCTGTTTTCTCCACCGTTGTACCTCATGCATGATTTGTAGGCTCTGGGGCGGCGCTTTTCCTGACGTGGACGTACGTGGCCCTGTGGGATTTTCCTGCTCCGTCTCCAGTTTGCAGGGGCGGACAGCTCCTGCGGGTCTGACAGTATCGCCTAAATCAGGGCCGTTAGCAATCGCCCTGCCGGGGGATTCAAGATTTTTTCGGAAAACGGTAGCCTTTTTGCATAGGCGGGCTTCCGGTTGGAATGGCTCTTTCCGAAATATTCCCTCCGCAGTATAAAAAAAGTGTACGGACAGGGTTTACTTTTGGTATTGGTGACCCCATGTTGATGCCTGAATCGTTGCGCGCGCCTCCGACGGGCGTTTCGTCTGCCAGCGGGACGCGGCGGAGCGCGCTTCACTTTCTGCCCTGTAATGAGGATATGGCATGGAATCGATGTCTGTGTTGGAGCGTTTGTCCGAACTGTTGCCCGCCTTGCCGCCGGGCCTGATCGAAGCATGGGGGCAGCTCGTCCTGTTCGCCGTGCCGGTATGTCTGTATCTCGCGGCCGTCATTTTGCCTTTCGTAGTGCTCTACGGACTGATCCGCGCCCATTTCGGCAGGA
>USCL01000242.1 GCA_900553145.1 uncultured Desulfovibrio sp. | reverse complement strand
ACTGGATCGTCGACCACGGCCCGTATTCGGAATTCGGCGACCTGCTGACCCTGCGCGGCGCCCAGTACATCGGCGCTGGCTACGGCATCGAAAACATTCGCGGCCTCGGCAAAACGGTCTGCACGAACCACGGCTGGGGTGCGGCGTTCCGCGGCTACGGCGCACCGGAAAGTGAATTCCCCTCCGAAGTGCTCATTGACGAACTGGCCGAAAAGCTCGGCATGGACCCGCTGGAACTGCGCGCGGTCAACTGCTACAAGCCCGGGGACACCAATCCTTCCGGTCAGGCCCCCGAAGTGTTCAGCCTGCCGGACATGATCGAGATCATGCGTCCCAAGTTCAAGGCCGCGAAGGAAAAGGCCGCCGCGAACTCCACCGACACCGTGAAGCGCGGCGCGGGCGTGGCCATCGGCATCTACGGCTGCGGCCTTGACGGCCCGGACTCGGCGGAAAGCTGGGCGCAGTACAATGAAGACGGCACGGTCACCATCGGCGTATGCTGGGGCGATCACGGTCAGGGAGCCGACGCCGGCGCGCTCGGCACGGCCCACGAAGCCCTGCGCCCCCTGAACATCGCCGCCGACAAGATCCGCCTTGTCATGAACGACACCTCCAAGGCCCCGGTGGGCGGCCCGGCCGGCGGCTCGCGTTCGCAGCTCGTGGTGGGCAACGCCATCCGCGTGGCTTGCGAAACCCTGATCGAGGCCATGAAGAAGCCCGGCGGCGGTTTTTACACCTATGACGAAATGAAGGCCGAAGGCCGCGAAGTCCGTCAGTACGGCAAGTGGACCACCCCGTGTACGTCTCCGGACGAAAACGCGCAGGGCGAACCCTTCTGCTGCTACATGTACGGCCTGTTCATGGCTGAAGTGGCCGTGGACGTCACGACCGGCAAGACCGCCGTGGAAAAACTGACCATGATCGCCGACATCGGCAAGGTGAACAACCGCCTCGTGACCGACGGCCAGCTGTACGGCGGCTTGGCGCAGGGCGTGGGCCTGGCCCTGACCGAAGACTATGAGGACATCAAGAAGCATTCCACGCTCATCGGCGCGGGCCTGCCCTACATCAAGGACATCCCGGACGACATTGAGCTGATCTACCTCGAAAACTCCCGTAAGGACGGCCCGTTCGGCGCGTCCGGCGTGGGCGAGCTTCCGCTCACCGCTCCGCATGCCGCCATCATCAACGCCATCTATCAGGCTTGCGGCGCCCGCGTGACGCATCTGCCCGCGCGGCCTGAAAAGGTGCTGGCCGCTCTGAAGAAGTAAGGGATAGCAAGATGTGACGCGCCCGGCCTTTCATGAAGGCCGGGCTTCAAAGGCCCTCCCGGTGTGTAGCGAAATGCGTTATGCGGGCCGGGGGGGCCGTTTGGTTGTGACGGCTTTCGGGAGGCTCTATGGAACAGGCGGATCTGCGAAGCTGGGAACGGCAGTGCTCTCAGGATGATATGCCCAAATGCCGGGCGGCTTGCCCGTTGCAGATGGACGTGAGGCCGTTTCTTGAACGTATGGCGCACGGGGATGTGCCCGGGGCCCGCAAGGTGCTTGAGCGGCACCTGCCTCTGCCCGGCGTTTTGGGCCGGATTTGCGAGCACCCCTGCGAAACGGCCTGTGTCCGGCAGGAGCTCGGCGGGGCGCTTGCCGTGGGCGCGCTGGAACGGGCCTGCGTGTCGCGGTGCGCGCAGCAGACGCGGAACCTGCCGCGCCCTCCCAAAAACAAAAAGGTCGCTGTGCTTGGCGACGGCATGGCGGGGCTGGTTGCGGCGTGGGATCTTTCCCGGAAGGCGTATCCGGTCGAGTTGTTTTATTCCGGCGGGCATCCGGGGGAAGCCCTGCTTGCCGCGTTCGCCGCGCTGCCGCCGGAGGCGCTGGACGGCGAACTTGAGGCCATGCGGAAAAGCGGGGTGACGTTGATCCGCCGGGAATTGGATGCCGCCCTTTTTCAAGAAGCCCAAGCCTATGACGCGGTTTTCGTGGATGTTTCCAGTGCTCCGGGCTTGGCCCCGGCCTCGCGGGATGCCGTGGATTCCGTGACCCTGAACGCGGCGGGAGGCTCGGAACGCGTTTGTTTCGGCGGCTGGCCGTCGCAGGGCGGAATGCCCGTTCCCGCCGCGTGGGCGGCGGAAGGGCGCCGCGCCGCCATGACGCTTGAGCGGTTCATGACCGGCGTTTCCCTGACGGCCTCGCGCGAGAATGAAGGCGCGAGCGCGACCCGGCTGCACACCCCCATTGAGGGGCTGGCCCCCCTGCAGCGGCTGGAGCCGGAACGGCCCGGCGATGGATACTCCCTTGAGGAAGCCAAGGCCGAAGCCGGAAGGTGCTTGCAGTGCGAATGCCTCATTTGCGTGCGCGAGTGCCTGTACATGCAGAAATACAAGGGCTATCCCCGTGTCTACGCCCGGCAGATGTACAACAACGCCGCGATAGTGAAGGGCCACCATCAGGCCAACACGATGATCAACAGCTGCACGCTGTGCGGGCAGTGCGAGGTCCTGTGCCCCGAAGGGTTTTCGATGGCGGATCTGTGCCTGTCGTTCCGGCAGGATATGGTGCGGCGCGGCATGATGCCGCCTTCGGCGCACGAGTTCGCGCTGGAGGACATGGCCGCCAGCAATGGCCCGGAATGCGCGCTTGCCTTTGCGGGCGTTGATGCGGAGCGGTGCGCGCATGTGTTTTTCCCCGGCTGCCAGCTTGCGGGCGCGCGCGGGGAGCAGGTTTTGGCCGTGTATGAAACGCTGCGTAAAGGGCTTGGCGATGTCGGCCTCCTGTTGCAGTGCTGCGGCGTTCCCGCGCAATGGGCGGGCGAGGAAAAGCTGTTTGCGGAAACCGTCGGGGCACTCAAGGCCGCATGGGAGTCGCTCGGACGGCCCCGCGTGATCGCCGCCTGCGCCTCCTGCTGCAAGACCTTGCGCGAGGCCCTGCCGGAGATGCCGGTGGTGTCGCTTTGGGAAGTGCTTGATGAAGAGTGCGCTACCTTGCCGCCTTGTCAGGAAGCCTGTTGCGGCGGCGTTCCCACGCTGAGCATTCATGATCCTTGTTCCGCCCGCCATGATGAAGCGTGGCTGCGTTCGGTGCGGAGCCTCCTCTCCAAGCGAGGCATTGCGTTTGAGGAGCCGCGTTTGTCCGGCGAAACGACGCCCTGTTGCGGGTACGGAGGGCTGACGTGGAATGTCGATCCCCGGCTTGCCTCGGACATCGCGGCGGATCGGGCCGGGCAGCTTGCACACGATGCCGTCACGTCCTGCATCATGTGCCGGGAGCGTCTGGCCGCTGAAGGCAAGTCTTCCCTGCATATGCTCGATCTGCTGTACCCCAGCGGTTCCCTGCACGCGGCGGCGACCGCCAAAGCAAGCGGGCTGTCGGCCCGGCGGGCGGGGCGCGCCGCGCTGCGGGCCGAGGTGCTCCGGCGGTATCGCGGCGAGCCGGTCGCGGAAGCGCCCGACGACGGCGTTTTCATTGCGCCGGATGTGCTGGAAAAGATGGAAGAACGGCACATCCTGCGGGAGGACGCCGTGCGCGTCGTGCGCCATGCCGAAAACTCCGGCGACGCGTTCCTGAACCGGGACAACGGGCATTTCCTCGCGTCGCTGCGGCCCTTGCGGGTGACGTTCTGGGTGGAGTACAGCGTGGAGGGCGGCGTGTATGTCGTCCACGATGCCTATTGCCATCGGATGGAAGTGCCCGGCACGTCGACCCCGGAAGGCCGCTATGAAGCGGCCCGCAATCCGTTTCATCTCTAGGCAGGAGGCCCGTTATGGCTATGGAACCGAATTACGCGCCGGATCCCGGCGATTGGGTGTGCGCCCGCTGCAGCCGCCCGCTGGAACAGGTCAAGGTGCAGGTCGGTTATCTCGGCAGCGCGTTTGATGTGTCCCTGCCCCGTTGCCCCTCCTGCGGGCTGACGTTGATCCCCAAATCGCTGGCCGAAGGGAAGATGGCGGAAGTGGAAGCGTTGTTGGAAGACAAATGAACCCGTTGTATCAGCGGGAACCTTTCCGGTTGGCGACGGGGGATTGCCTGCGCCCCGGCGGTGCGGAGCTTACCGCGCAAGGGCTCGCGCAATGCGCTTTCAACCCCGGCGATCGGGTGGCGGATTTGGGATGCGGCCCGGGCGTGACGCTGGCCCTGCTGGCGGAACGGGGTTTGCGGCCTGTGGGCGTGGATCGTTCCCCCGCCATGCTTCAGGAAGCAGGGCGGAGGCTGCCCGGCGTTGCGCTCGCCGCGGGGCTGCTCGAATGCCTTCCTCTGAAGGATGGGTGTATGGACGGGGCGGTGTGCGAATGCGCCCTCTCCCTGTCGCCGTATCCCGAACGGGCGTTGAGTGCGATCGCGCGTATCTTGCGGCCCGGGGGGCGTCTGCTGCTCACGGACATTACCGTCCGCGAAGGCGGAGGGGCGGCCGGGCAAGGTTGCGCGCGCGGCGCCGTGCCTGCGGACGTCGTGGCGGAACGGCTGGCGCGGCAGGGATTTCGGGTTTTGGTTTCCGAAGACCATTCCCGGTTGCTCGCCGAACTGGCGGGCAGGCTCCTGTTTCAGGGGGTTCCCCGTTCGGCGCTGCTTGCGTGGATGGGGGCATGCCCGGACGGCGGTTCGGCATGCTCGGGAAAACGGTTCGGATATGGGTTGTTCGTCGCGGAAAAGGGGAAAATATGAACGCATTGATGCTGGAACTCGTACCGCTGATCCGGGAAGGGTATTGCTGTAGCCAACTCCTTATCCTGCTCGTATTGCGGCAGCAGGGCGTGAAGAATCCGGGGCTCGTCCGGGCCGCCGGAGGCCTCTGCCACGGAATGGGGCAGAGCGGCGGCGCGTGCGGGCTGCTCACGGGCGGCGCGGCGGCGCTCGGGTATCTGGCGTGCAAGGGGGCCGACGGCGAAACGGCCCACCCTATGGCCGAACCCCTGATCAACGACTATGCGGTGTGGTTCACGCAGCATGTCTGCACCGGAGGGTGCCGGGACGTTTCCTGCCCTTCCATTCAGGAGAAGACGGGCGGCGGCGCGGACATGGCCCTGTGCGGGGATCTGCTCGCCGACTGTTGGGACAAGCTCATCGACTTGTGCGCCGCATACGAAATCGACATGCTGGAGCCCCGATGACGCCGTCCGGCCGTTCCTTGCCGCAAGCCACAGAGAGCGTTTGCCCCGTCTGTTTGCGGCGTATTCCCGCCGAATATGCCCTTGATCCGGCTGAAGCGGACGGCACGGCTGTCGTTCTCCGTAAAATGTGCCCTGAGCACGGCGCGTTTTCCGTCCCCGTTTGGCGCGGCATGCCGGATTTCCGGTCTTGGGTACGGGACAAGACGCCATCCTATCCGCGCCATCCGTTTGTGGAAAAGGCGCGGGGGTGCCCATTCGATTGCGGCCTGTGCCCGGAACACGCCCAGCATACCTGTACGGGGCTCATTGAAGTGACCGGGCGGTGCAATCTGCGGTGCCCCGTCTGCTATGCCGGTGCAGGGGAACACGTCGCGCCGGACCCGTCCCTTGAGCGCATCGCCTTCCAGATGGATCGCCTCAAGATGGCTTCCGGGGCCTGCAATGTGCAGCTTTCCGGCGGTGAGCCGACGGTGCGTGACGATTTGCCCGAGATCGTCCGCATGGCCAAGGCCCGCGGATTCGCTTTGATCCAGTGCAATACCAATGGGCTGCGTTTGGGGGCTGAGCCCGGCTACGCGACGGCATTGCGTGAGGCTGGTTTGGATTCCGTGTATTTGCAGTGTGATGCGGCGGACGATGCGGCTCATGAGGTTTTGCGCGGGAGGCGTTGCCTTCCCGAAA
>USCL01000241.1 GCA_900553145.1 uncultured Desulfovibrio sp. | reverse complement strand
GGAGGGAGCTTTTTAAAAAAAGCTCCCTCCCCCGGACCCCCACCCGCAAAAACTTTGACTGGTGGGGAGGCCGCGCGAAGGGAGTTCGTTCCGGCGGGAAGCTGAAACGTGGGGGACGCTCCTTGAGAGAGGATTTTTCAGCAAGCGGCCCCGCCTGAATAAGAATCATTCAGGCGGGGCCGCTTGTTGCCGGGAAAGCCGACGGCAGGGATTCGATAAGGTCAAAAGCCTTTGAAGAGGGAGGGATGGGCGCGAGCCGCGCTGGCAGGTTTGGGGAGGGAGAGGAGAAACAAGGGGGGTGCTCCCCCTCTTCTTTAGAAAGCTTCTCCTCCCCCTCCCCAAGTTCCTCTCTACACCCCCAGCTTTCCCGCCACATCGCGCCATACGGCTTCGACGTCGATGTCGACCATGCAGCGATGGTGCTTTTTCGGGCAGTGGTGGGGGCCGTGCAGGCCGCAGGGGCGGCAGTCGAGGGAAACCTCAAAGACCTTGGCGGAATCGCCGCGCGGGAAAAAGCCGAGCCCGCGCACCGTCGGCCCGAACAGGGCCGTGACCGGCGTGTGCTGCGCCCAAGCCAGATGCATCGGGCCGGAGTCGTTGGAAACGTAACAGTCCAACATGCCCAGATAGGCGGCCAGCTCGGGCAGCGTCAGGGCGCAGGACAGATCGTGCAGAAGCGGATTGCCCTTCAGTTCCGAAAGGGCGATCACGTCACGGGCCACGCCTTCCTCGCCGGGCCCGGCAAAGACAAGCACATGGGCGCCTCTGGAGGCGGCGCGGCGGGCGATCTCCGCGAACCCGGACGGCAGCCAGCGTTTCGTGCCCCAAACCGAACCTGGGTGCAGGCCGAGCAAAACGGGGGCCTCACCCCCTTGCCGGAGCGCATCGCGGAAGGCGGCGGCCTTCTCCAGCGCCGGAGGGGGAAGGGCCAGCTCGGGCCAGTGCTGACGCGGGGCCGAGGGGGGCAGTATGGGATTCAGCAGCTCAAGGAGGCGCTCGATCTCGTGCAGCTCGGAGAAACGCCGGGATACGCGCCGGTTATAGCAAAGCGCCGCAACGGGCCCGCCGGTATAGCCCACGCGCAACGGGGCGCCGCTCAGCCGGGCCAGCAGCGCGGAACGCGGGCTTGGATGCGCCCCAATCCAGATATCATAACGCCGCCCCCCGAGGATGCGCCCGCTCTTGAGCAGCGCGGACAAGCGATTGTTCCCGGAGATGCGGCGCTTGTCATACTCGTAGACGGCATGAAGGGCCGGGTGGGCCTCAAACAACGAGGCCAGCCCCCGGCGCACGTAAAAATCGATCTCCGAACCGGGAAACGCGTCCGCCAGCGTCTGGATCAACGGCAACGTCAGCACCGCATCCCCCAAAAAAGCCGTATTCCATACCGCGATCCGCTTCATAAGGCGCCTCCTTTCGGTCAGATGGCCATCTCCTGCGCGAGGACCCGCCGTTCCTCTCCCGCAACGGCACAGTATCCCGTGTCCCCTGCCCGCACAAGAGACGAGAAAAGCCCGGACGACTGTCCGGGCTTTTCTCGACAGGAATCACTCTTCGCTTCGTTCGGGGAAAACGGGAAAAGGGGCGGAAAGGACGCACCTGAAAAAAGGAGCCTCCAGCCCGCACCATAAGCTTTTCCGCTTTAAATCCGCATTGTTCCCAAAACAGCCTGTTTCAGAAGAACCGGGAACGGGGAGCCGGTGAAGTCAGGAGCCTTTGGAAAAGGATGGGCTCCGCTCTGGCGTTTTGGGGAGGGGAGGGAAACGCGCGGGGATGCCCCCTCTTTCTTCAGAAAGGTTTTCCCTCCCTTCCCAATGCCTCTATGCTTTTTCAAAGCCCCTCAGCCCTAAGCCTCGCTCAGGGGCTTGAAGTTCTTCTTGGACGCCCCGCACACGGGACAGGTCCAGTCTTCGGGAAGGTCTTCAAAACGGGTGCCGGCGGGGATTTTGCGGCGCTTGTCGCCCCGGTCGGGGTCGTAAACGTAGCCGCAGTTGCTCACTGGACAACGATACATGTCTTTCGGATCAGCCATGATGCACCACCTTTTACCGGTTTACCACGGATTATGGAGCACTTCGAAGTGCGCGGTGGGATGCGCACAGGCCGGGCACAGGGCCGGGGCGTGCGTACCGGTCACGAGGCAGCCGCAGTTGCGGCAGCGCCACACCACAGGGGTTTCGCGCACGAACACGCGGCCTTCCTTGATGTTCTTGGCAAAGGCGAGGAAACGTTCCTCGTGGTACTGTTCCGCGATGGCGATGCTGCGCATCACACAGGCGATTTCGGAAAAGCCTTCGGAGTCGGC
Source organism: uncultured Desulfovibrio sp. (assembly GCA_900553145.1). Lineage (GTDB taxonomy): Bacteria > Desulfobacterota > Desulfovibrionia > Desulfovibrionales > Desulfovibrionaceae > Bilophila. The sequence goes on along the minus strand of USCL01000241.1, from coordinate 3,482 downwards.
AATTTTCGCAAAAGAGGGATACATTTCGGTGTATTCGTGATGCTCACCGGCAGCGGCGGCGTACAGGTTGGCTTCCGTGCCCGTGATGATGCCCGCGGGGAAAGCCGCGGTGATTTCCACGTCGCCGCCTTCAAGGAACTTGAACAGGCGTTTGGCGTGCTCTTTTTCCTGAAGCGCGGTTTCGGTGAAGATATCGGCGATCTGCACGAAGCCGTCCTTCTTGGCGGCGCCGGCGAAATAATCATAGCGGTTGCGGGCCTGGGACTCACCGGCGAAAGCGGTGAGGATATTCCTTTCGGTCTGCGTACCCTTCAAAGATTTCATACAATCTCTCCTTTTGGTAAGAAATGAAGGGGGATAAGCCCCTCTGAACCGCTCGGGCGCACAGGGCGCATCCGTTAAATCCGTAAGACCAATAACGCTAAAAAACGCATGAGGGAACCCCACTATAACGGCAATGGGATCCCCTCATGATTTTAGGAAGCCTTTTGGGCGCACTCTTCGCAAATGCCTTCATACTCGACGCGCGCTTCAGTGATCGTGAAGCCCTCAACGGAAACGCCTTCGACGGAAGGCGCCGGCACGGGCGGGATGACATCCCCGATCTTGCCGCAAACCCGGCAGCGCACGTGCTGATGGGGGCGGGTATCGCCGTCGAAACGACGGATGGAGCCAGCGGACTCCAATTTAAGGATTTCTCTGGACTCCGTCAGAAAATCGAGGTTGCGGTAGACAGTCCCAAGGCTGATACGCGGCATGCGGGTACGAACTATCGCGTACAGCTCGTCAGCCGTGGGGTGAGTCTTGACCTTTCTCAATTCCTCAAGAATGACCATACGTTGCCTAGTCATACGAGTCTGTGGCTGTGACATATTCATACCTCTTTGAGAAGAATTACTGTTACCTTTAAAAAATGTCAAGTTTTTTGGATTGCATATTATCGGCGGAATGAATAGAACTGTCAAACAGCCCGCATTTTTTCGCCAAAGCCCATTTGCGGAGGCACGGGGGAAAGGTTCAATTTCTCGTTGCATCCTCGGGCGGAGACGCTTATTACCGGGCGAGTGAACAAGCGTTTTTTCCGACAGCGCTCCGGTGCTGTCGGGACTTTTGTTATGGCAGGAGCCCGGCGGGGCATGCCCGGGGCGGCAACGCCGTTACGGCGTCTTTCCCAAAAATACAGACGTACCAAGGTGTGACGTTATGGATTTGAGCATTCTTTCCCTTCTTGCCCAAGCCACGCTGGTAGCCAAAGCGGTCCTCGTGGCCCTGCTTTTCATGAGCGTATTCAGCTGGGCCCTGATGTTCCGTAAATGGCTGAACATCCGGGCGGCACTCAAAAAGGCCTCCGACGGCATGGACCGCTTCAACCACGCCCGGGATCTGCGCGAGGCCGTGCAGTCCCTCGGCGGCGATCCCGACTCCCCGCTGTACACCGTCGCCCACGAAGGCGTGACCGAGTTCAACCGCTCGAAGGAAGCCGGGAACTCCGAAGACGTCGTGGTCGACAACGTGCGCCGCGCGCTCCGGCACGGCGTGGACATGGAAATGACCCGCCTGACGAGTTCCCTGTCCTTCCTGGCGACCTCCGCGAACACGGCCCCGTTCATCGGCCTGTTCGGCACCGTATGGGGCATCATGAACACCTTCCACGCCATCGGCGCCATGAAGTCGGCCTCGCTCGCCACCGTCGCGCCCGGCATCTCCGAAGCCCTCATCGCCACGGCCATGGGCCTTCTCGTGGCCATCCCGGCGACCATCGGCTACAACACGTTCCACGGCCGCCTCGGCGTGCTCGAAACCCGCCTCGTCAACTTCGCCGGCATGTTCCTCAACCGGGTCCAGCGCGAGCTGAACGCCCACCGCGCCGTGTCCAGAAGCGGACAGGCCGAATAGGGGTGCCGCATGGGAGCTTCTGTCGGCGGCAATAAAGGATTCGTGTCGGAAATCAACGTGACGCCGTTCGTCGACGTCATGCTGGTCCTGCTCATCATCTTCATGGTCACGGCGCCGATGATGACGGAAGGGCTCGACGTCGACCTGCCCCAGACGCGGGCCGTCGAAACCCTGCCCACCGAATCGGACAACATGATCCTGACGGTCCGCAAGGACGGCGCCATTTTCCTCGACTCGTACGAGGTGGGGCTGGACGAGCTGCAGGACAAGATCAACCTGCTCGTCAAGCAGCAGAACAAGCAATTGTTCCTTCAGGCCGACAAGGACGTGGCCTACGGCCTTGTCGTGGACGTGATGGGGCGCATCCGTGAAGCCGGCGTGGACAAGCTCGGCGTGGTGGCCTTGCGGGAAGATACCCCCGCCGTCCCGGAAAAGAAGGGCAAGAAGTAAAGCCCCGGCTTTCCGCCGGTCGCGCACAACGGATAGAAGGGCCCCGGCTTCCGCAGCCCGGGGAAAAAGGCAGACCCACCAATGTTTGGCAGTTATTTCTTTTCAATCCTCCTGCACCTCGCTCTGGCGCTGCTGATCTTCCTGTGGCCGAGTTCTCCGCCCGTGAAGCTCGATCAGCCCATGATGCAGATCAGCGTGAACATGGGCGCTCCGGGCGGCAACCGGATGGCTTCGCCCGTGCTCGGGCCGCAGGGCAAGCCCATGCCGACGAAGGCCGCGCCTCAGCCCGCCCCGGCGGAACAGGCGGCCAGCGCCGTCCCCGTAGCCCGCGAGGATACCGTGCAGCCCAAGGCCGAGCCCAAGAAGGAATCGCAGCCCAAGCCCAAACCAAAGCCCGAGCCCAAGCCGGACGAGGTCGCGCTGGCGCAGAAAAAGGAACCCAAGAAGCCCAAGGACGAGGAAGAGGAAGAGTCCAAGGAAAAGCCGAAAGAAAAACCGAAGGACGACGGCAAGAAGGACAAGAAGGAAGCTTCGGAGAACGCCAAAAAGTCCGACGACAAGGCCAAGCCCGCCAAGGAATCCGACAAGAAGAAGGACGGCGTGGACCCGAGCAAGGCCCTTGCCGACGCGCTGAACGACGCCAAAAAGAAGGCCGGAACGTCGCAGGGCTCCAAGGAAAAGGGCGGCAAGTCGTCCGTTGCGGGCGCCCTCGCCGATTTCAAGAAGAGCGCGGGCGGCGCAGGCGGCGGTGGCGGCGGCGAAGGCGACGGCCCCGGTGGCGGCGGCATTTACGACGTGTACATGGGGCAGGTCATCCTTGCCGTGCGGCCGAACTGGAGCATGCCGACCTACTCCCGCGCGAACCTTTCCGTGCAGGTCAACGTGAAGCTCGACCCGAGCGGCAAGGTCCTCAGCTGCACGGTGGCCCGCAGCTCCGGCAGGGCCGAAGTCGACGCCTCGGCGGTCAACGCGGTCATCAGGACCAAAGTGCTTCCCGCGCCTCCCACGCCCGATCAGCAGGAACTCCTCCTCACCTTCAACACCCAAGAAATGATGGGCAGAAGGTAGAATAATCGTTTTGGGGAGAAATATTGGAGGGGGAGGGGAAACCTTTCTTCAGAAAGGTTTCCCCTCCC
>USCL01000240.1 GCA_900553145.1 uncultured Desulfovibrio sp. | reverse complement strand
GAACGCACGTCCGGGCGGCGCTGCAAAAGATCCGAAGGGATGCCGGAAGGCACGTCCGGCGGCGGGGCCAGCTCCTCAAGGGTACGGCCTTCCTGAAACGCGTCCCCGGCCTTCCCGATGATCCCGGCGGGGCTGAAGCCCGCCAGCACGGCCAGCGCGCCTTCGCAGCGGATGCGCCGCTCCTCGAGGGCGTAAAGCTGCGCCTGCGTCTTGTCGCGTTCCGCCGCGAACCGGCGCAGCGTGGTTTCCGGCGACTGCCCGAGGCGGTAGCGCGTCTCGTAGACCTTGCACGTCCGCTCGTAGGACTGGAGCATGTCGGCGGCGATCCGCCCCTGTTCCTGCAAGGTGCGGAGCTGGAAATACGTCAGCGCCGTTTCCGAGGCCACCGACAGCCGGATCGTGTCCCGGGCGGCCTTGGTGCCGAGCAGCTCGGCGCGGGCGGCCTCGTCCAGACGGCGGTAACTGCCCCACAGGTCAAGCTCGAAGCTCAAAAACCCGACGGCCTTGTACGCCTCCTGCGTCCGCGAGGCGTAATGGTGCGTCAGCTCCTCCCCTTCCGTCATCAGGCGCTTGCCGTCCTGGCTGCGCAGGCCCACGGAAGGCAGCCGGTCGGCGAAGGCGACGCCCGCCGCCGCCCGGGCCCCTTCGACGCGGGCCATCGCCTGCGCCAGATTGGCGTTGTGGGCGAGCGCGGCGTCCTCAAGGCGGTTCAGGGCGTCGTCGTGGAAGACTTCCCACCAGCGCTCGCGGGTGAACAGCGGCCCCGGCTGATCCGCCGCGTCGGAAACGGCGGGCAGCTCCAGATCCGGGCGCCTGTAGTCCGGCCCGAGGGTGCACCCCGCCGCCAGCAGGCAGCACAGGAGCAATCCCGCCAGCGGGAAGGCGGGACGGGGCAGCCGCGACCGGACAAATCCCCACAGGCGGGACAGGGCGTTCCGGGCATGGGCGCGCATGGCGTGGGGGTGCGGGTCGACGCGGCGGCTCAGGAGGGCGCACACGAAAGCCGTGCACGCCACCAGCGACAGGATGAGGAAGAGATGGTCGAACGTAAACACGGATGCCTGCTTTTTGATGGATGAGGAAACGATGAGGAGCGCGTCATGCCGGGACTGCGAGGGCGAAAGCCCCTGCCCCGCGAACAGCGCCGACCAGCGGGCGATGGAGGCCGAGGCCGCCGAGGAGCCCTGCGTCACCTGCGCGGCGATGAGGGCGAAGTACCACTTGTTGAGCAGCACGCTCAGGGTCGTGATCGACCCCATGCATACGCACATGCTGAAGAACCGCACGCTGTTGATGGCCGGGAGCGTCTGCGGCTGCTTCTCGGGCGGGACGTTGCGCAGGAGGAAGGGCGTGGCCGAGGCGCTGCCCATCGCGTAGCCGAAGCTCCGCAGGGCCAGCGGCACCGCCATGTGCCACCAGTCCGCGTTGGCGTCGAGCCGGGAAAGCAGCAGCCCCGCCCCCGCGATGCACGCGATCCCGGTCAGGAGGAAGGGCTTCGGGTTGCCGTGCGTGGCCACGATGATGCCCGTCGGGACGACCGTCAGCACGAACACGCACAGCGGCAGCAGGAACATGAGCCCGATTTCCGAGGGCGGGTAGCCGAGCACGTTGCGCATGAACAGGATCATCTGGATGCGCATCCCCACATGGCTGATCACGAGCAGGAGCGCGGCCGCCACTGCGAGCCCCACCCCCTTGATCCGGAGGTTGCGCAGGTGCAGGAGCGGGGCCTCGGCGCTGAAGCAGGACACGAGGAACAGGAACAGCGCGGACGCGGCGCAGAAGATCATGATCAGGATGAACGAGGAGTTCCAGCCGAAGGTCTGCCCGTAGCAGACCACGATGAGCGTCGGCACGGCGAAGGCCACGAGGAAGGCGAACGAGCACCAGTCGAACGGCGGCATGCCTGCGGGCCGGTTGTCCGGCAGCAGGAAGAACAGGATCACGAGGCACGGCAGCGCCACCAGCGGCGAGAGCAGGAACAGCGAGTGCCACGTAAAGAACTCCACGAGGAACCCGCCGAGCAGCGGGCTCAGGTTGGAGCCGAACCCGATGAAGAAGCTCCAGACCGCCATCATGAGCCTGCGCGATTCCGGGGGCACGGCGACGAAAAGGATGCGGGCGGAGAGGCTCAGGAACATCCCGCCCCCGAACCCCGCCAGCGCGTACCACAGGGTCATCTCGGAGAGCGACCCGGACGAGGCGGCCCCCACCCCGGCCACGGTCAGCACGCAGAGCGCGAGGAAGAGCGCCCCGCGCAGGCCGAGCCCGGCATGGATGTAGTTGACCAGCGGCTGCACCAGCCCCATGATCAGGAGGTTGCCGAGCGCCAGCCGCCCGAGGTCGATGAGATCCGCGTTGAAGTCGCCGGAAAGGGCCAGATAGGCCGAACTGAGCATCGCCATGTTGGAAATCGGCAGCATCCCGCCGATGAAGGCCACAAGGATCAGAACCCCCTGCCGCACGCTGCGGTGCGGGACGGAGCCTTTTTCCGGCGCGGCGAAAAGGCGGGCGAGGGCATCCCCCGCCGCAGTCAAGGAAGCAGGCATATCGTCACCTTCCGGCCACGCCGCGTTAGAGCTGGATCTCGATGGTCCCCTGCATGCCGATGCGGAACACCACCCCGGGCGCGCCCGGTTCCGTTCCGGCGACCGTTCCAGTGCCAGTTCCGGTGTCCGCAAGGCGCGGCAGGGAGATCTTCACCGGGATGCGCTGCATGATTTTGGTGAAATAGCCCGCGACGTTCTCGGTGGAGATCAGGGAAAACACGGAGCACGCCGCCGGGTTGATCTCATAGATGCGCCCGGTGAACGTGCGCCCCGGGTAGCCGTCGATGCGGAACCGCACGTCCTGCCCCACGCGGATCTGCCCGATGCGGGTTTCCTCGATGCGGGCGTTGAGCCAGATGTCGTCGGTGTTGACGAGGGTGAACAGCTTCTGCCCCGCCGCCACCAGTTCCCCCGCGCTCACGAGCTTTTGCGCCACGACGCCGTTGACCGGGGAAGGGATCACGCTGTCCTGACACAGCACGTTGATCTCGTCGAGCTCGGCCTGCGCCTGCATGACCTGCGCCTCGGCGGCCCGGATGACTTCCGGGCGCGAGCCTTCCTTCCTGAGGGCCAGCTCCTCCCGCGCGGCGGCGGCATTGGCCTGCGCCGCCCGGTAGGAGGAGCTCGCGGCGTCCCGGTCAGCCTGCGTCACGCCGCCGTCGTTGCGGGCGAGCTGCTCCATGCGCCGGAAGTCGCGCCCCGCCCGCTCCAGCATGGCCTGCGCCTGATCGAGATGCGCCTGCGCCGCCATGATCTCCTGCCGCCGGAACCCGGCCTTGGCGTCCTCCCAGCGGGCCTTGGCAAGCTCGAGCGCGGCCTCGGCCCTCGCCTTGCGGGCCATCACGCTGCGGCTGTCGATGCGGACGAGGGCCTGCCCCTTGCGCACGGCGTCGCCCTCGCCCACCATCACCTGCACCACCCGGTCGGGCAGGCGGGAAGCCACGCTGACGAGCGTCCCCTCGATGCGCGAGTCGTTGGTGATCAGGATGCAATGGGTGCGGTACCACAGCCAGATGCCGCCGACGAGCCCCGCGCACAGGACGGCGCCGAACGCATACAGCACGGGTTTTCTGACGCCTACCGACATGTTCCGCCTTCCTTTGGAACAACGCCGCCGATGAACACGGAGACGGCGTTTTCGATGTATTCGTCCCGGACCAGCCCCGGGCGCTTTCGCCTGATCACAAGCGTCATGACGAAGCCGAAGATCAGATTGTAGAACAGTGAGGAAACATACAGGCTGTCCAGTTGCCGGATGTGCCCGCGCCGGATCATCTCCTCGAAATACTCCCGCAGGCGATCGCGGAACGAGGTGACGTTGCTGACAAGCTCCGTGCTGTTCTCGTCGATCTGCCCGATGGCGCTGAAATAAATCCGCCAGATGTCGATACGCTGCTCGGCGATGTCCATGTAGCAGCGCATGAAGCGGCGCAGATCCGGCTCCAGATCCCAGCAGACATGGGTGGTGAAGACCTCTTCGATCATTTCCGTATACGGCGTGCGGCGCATGGCCGCCATCAGCATGGCGTACTTGGACGGGAAATGCCGGAACACCGTCATCTCGCTGAGGCCGGCGGCCTTGGCTATCTCGCGTACCGTTACGGGGTTGTATCCTTTTGTATTCATGAGCCCGATGGCCGCATCAAGGATGCGGTCGGGCGTGGAACATGGTTTCGGCGTCATACCATCCGTCCTGTAAAACGTTTTGCGCCTCCGCCCCGAAAAGGAACGCCCTCCCCGGCGCGGCGGCGGGGCCGGGACGGGGAGACGGGGGAACCCTGCGGAAACCGGAGGGCGGAGCCGGGTGAAACCGGGTGAAATCGGGCGGGGCTTGCGAAGCGGGGCCGGGATTCCTGTACGAACCCCTTGCGCAGCCCCGCCGTGCCCCATGCGGGGGAGGCCCGGCGTGTGAGTTAGTATAACTAACATTCCGGGCTGTCAAGCGGCCCGCCCCCTCTTCTTTTGGGCCTCCCCAGCCCCGCAGACGCCCCCGGCATGCAGCCGGGAAACAGGCATGAAAAAAGGGGCGTTCCGCGTGAAACGCCCCTTCAGCAGGGTATAAGGATGCCGGACGGGGATTTCCCGCATGCCCCACAATCCTGTCCGCACCGGGCGGAATGGGATCACGGAGGCAGCCTTTCAAGCAAATGGATACGGCCCCCGGCCTTGGCCTTGGCCTTTCAGATTCCCCGGCGGCCTCCCGCGCCCCGGCCCTCCGCCGGAGCAGCCCTGCCCGGGCTTCCCGCCAACCGCGGTTCCCCGCACGCCCGGCGCACCGCGGGCACATCTGTACGGCGCGCAGCCTTTCCCACGCGCCCGGCGCTGCCCGAGGGAAAGGCGGTGCGGACAATGGGTTGCCGACGCGCCCCGAGCTTCCGGCGCTGCCAGCGGAGGGAAAAGGGGCACGCCCGCCCTATTCCACGGCCCCGCGCCCCGGCCTTTACCACCAGAACTGGGGGTAGCGCTGCGCCTTCGGGATATTGTTCATGATAAGGGCGATGGCGAGCATGATCAGCGCCCCCAGCAGGCACGGGACGAACGCATACAGATAGCCGAGCTGATGGATGCCCTCCCCGCCCGTGACCGCGATGAGCGCCGTCGCACCCCCGGGAGGGTGCAGGGTCTTGGTGAGATGCATGAGCGCGATGGCCGTGGCCACGGCGAGGCATGAGGCTAGCCAAGGCGTCCCGGGAAACAGGAGGCAGCATGAGACGCCCACGAGCGCGGACAGGAAATGCCCGCCCACCAGATTGCGCGGCTGCGCCAGCGGGCTCCGGATGGCCCCGAAGGCCAGCACGGCGGACGCCCCGAACGAGCCGATCAGCAGCGGGAAGCCGGAATTGCCCGTGGCGTAGCGTTCCAGCAGCGCGATGCAGGCGATGGCAAGGCAGCTGCCAAGCCATGCCGAGAGGATTTCCCCGGACTTGGCGCGGGGCGGGGACTGTTCGCCGCCCGTCATTTTCATCAGAAGCCCTTTCACTGCACCACCCCAAACGCATTGATGATGTCCGTGCGCGACACGATCCCCACAGGCCGCATCCCGGCGTCGACGACGGGAATCCGGTTGATCCGGCGCGTGCGCAGCAGTTCCAGCATATCCGCCAGAGGGGTTTCCGCCCCCACCGAGACGCTGCCCCGCGTCATGATCGCCCCGACGGGGGCTTCAAGATCCGCGCCGCCGATGCACCCCTGCCGCATCAGCGTATGCAGCAGATGCATTGCCGTAACCGTATCCCCGCCGCCGACATGCCGGACGACGTCGCTTTCCGA
>USCL01000239.1 GCA_900553145.1 uncultured Desulfovibrio sp. | reverse complement strand
AAAGCCTACGCGAAGAACTAACGAAGATATTAAAAGAGAGGCATTGGGAAGGGGGAGGAAAAACTTTCTGCAGAAGGGGGGAGCACCCCCACGTTTCTCCTCCCCCTCCCCAAAACTGCCAGCGCGGCTCGCGCCCCCCCCTACCCCCCCCCCACCACCCTCTCTCCCTCAAAGGCTTTCGTGTTTATCGATTCCCTGTTCGGAGTTTTTTCCGGCGCGGATTGTCTTTGAAGCATGGGAACCTTTAAGGACACGTTCAGGTCAAAGGCTGTCGGTTTTTTGGAAGAGGGGCTTTGCATTTGAAGTCCTTTTTCCCTTTTGGCTTGAATGTACCGGGAAAGCTAACAAGAGGGATCCGATAAGGTCGAAAGTCTTTGAAGAGAGAAGTGGGTACGGGGGAAGGGAGAGGGAAGCGTGGGGGGGGCTTCTCCAGAAAGTTTCCCTCTCCCCTCACCCGGTTTCTCTTGTCCTTCTTCCTCTCCCGAGCTTGCGCCTCGTGAGGAGAGTGGTTACACTGTGAAAACATGCCATTAACCCGTCAGGAGAGAATCCTGAGGAGATTACTATGAAAAAACTGCTTTTGCTGGCGGCGCTGGCCCTGTGCGCGGCGCCCGCGTATGCCGCCCCCGATCGTTTCGAACAGATGGATAAGGACGGCAACGGACAGGTGGACTGGGAAGAATTTCAGGCCGCCATTCCCGGCATGAAACGCCCCGCCTTCGAGGCGATCGACGCCGACAAGAGCGGCGGCATCTGCCGCAGCGAGTGGGAGAACTTCACGAAATCCCACATGGGCGGCCAGAAGGGCATGCCGCCCGCCGGAATGGGCATGCCCGCGGGCATGGGCGGCAAAACCATGCCTCCCACCGGAGCTGAAAAGGGCGGTATGCCCATGATCCAGCCCCCGGCGCAGCAGGGCGAGGCCCCCGGCATCGTGCCCCCGAAAAACTAGCCCCCAAACGGAACCTTGCGGTTTCACAAACGCCAGCCGCCCTCTGAAGGCGGCAGCAAAAGGATTGTTCATGAACATGGATGCTTCCTCCACGGAAACGGCTTCTTCGGCACCGGAAAACAGCGCCGGGCTGGACTTTTTGCACGTCCGCATCAATCAGGACAACGCTTCCGGGCGGTTCGGCAAGAAGGTCCATACCCGTTTCCCCCCCGAGCCGAACGGCTACCTGCACATCGGCCACGCCAAGTCCATCTGCATCAACTTTGGGCTGGCGCAAGAGTACGCCGGGCTGTGCAACCTCCGCTTCGACGACACCAATCCGGTGAAGGAAGATACCGAATACGTGGATTCCATCCGTGAGGACGTGCACTGGCTCGGCGGCGAATGGGAGGATCGGGAGTACTACGCTTCCAACTACTTCGATCAGCTGTATGCGTTCGCCGAGCAGCTCATCCGTGACGGCAAGGCATATGTGGACAGCCAGAGCGCCGAGGAAATCCGCGCCAGCCGCGGCACGCTGACGCAGCCGGGCACGGAAAGCCCGTACCGCAACCGTTCCGTCGAGGAAAACCTTGATCTGTTCCACCGGATGCGCGACGGCGAGTTCGCGGACGGGGAGCATGTGCTCCGCGCCAAAATTGACATGGCCTCCCCCAACGTGGTCATGCGCGACCCTACGCTGTACCGCATCCGCCATGCCGAACACCACCGGACCGGCGGCAAGTGGTGCGTCTACCCGATGTACGACTTTACGCACTGCCTGTCCGACTCGCTGGAAGGGATCACGCATTCCATCTGCACGCTGGAGTTCGTCAACAACCGTGAACTGTACGACTGGGTGCTCGACGCGCTGGACGTGTATCATCCGCAGCAGATCGAGTTTGCCCGCCTTGGCCTGACGTACACCGTGCTGTCCAAGCGCAAGCTCATCCAGCTCGTGAAGGGCGGGTTCGTGCGCGGCTGGGACGACCCCCGCATGCCCACCATCTGCGGGATGCGCCGCCGGGGGTACACCCCGGAAGCCATCCGTGACTTCTGCGCCCGCATCGGCGTGGCCCGCGCGGAAAATCTGGTGGAATACAGCCTGCTCGAATTCTGCGTGCGCGAACACCTGAACGCGATCGCGCCGCGCACGATGGCCGTGCTCGATCCGATCAAGGTCGTCATCGAGAATTATCCTGAAGGGCAGGTGGAATGGTTCGACATGCCCTTCAGTCAGGACGGCAGCGTGGAGGGCAGCCGCAAGGTGCCGTTCAGCCGGGAGATCTACATCGAGCGGGACGACTTCCGCGAAGACCCGCCGAAGAAGTTCCACCGCCTGTTCCCCGGTTCGGAAGTGCGCCTGCGCTACGCCTACTACATTACGTGCAAGGACGTGATCAAGGACGCCGACGCCAACATCGTGGAACTGCGCTGCACATACGATCCCGAATCAAAGGGCGGGGCCACGCCTGACGGGCGCAAGATCAAGGGCACCATCCATTGGGTATCCGTGCCCCACGCCGTGCCCGCCGAAGTGCGGCTGTACGAGCACCTGTTCACGTCCCCGACGCCCGGCAACACGCCCGAAGGCGTGGAATTCACGGATCTGCTGAATCCCGAGTCCATGCGCGTCGTCACCGCGCAGGTCGAGCCCGCGCTGGCGGAATTCCCGGCCGGTTCCCGGGTGCAGTTCGAGCGCCTCGGGTATTTCTGCGTTGATCCGGACGGCAAGCCCGGAGCGCCTGTCTTCAACAGGACGGTGACGCTTAAGGATTCGTGGGCGAAGATCGAAGGCAAACAATAAGTTGAAGGGGAGGGTTCCGGTTATGGAGCTTCTCCCGTTCCCTGCATAAGCCTGAAAGGAGGCTGCGCGGCGGGATTCCGTTGCGCGGCCTCCGTGTTTTTGGGAAGGGGCTCCGCCCCCTTGCCGCAACGCTTTGGGTACGGGGAACCCGTGGATCGTTTGGAGGGTGAAGCCTTGGGCGGGGCAGGGCCGCCGGGGGATCAGGCGTTGCGGGAACGGAATGTCCGGCGGCGGGGTAAGGAGCGGATATGTTCTGTCGCGTGAGTGAAATCAGGGACTGTGCTTTTCCTTCGAACCCTGTATGATGGAGCCTTGCGGGCAAAGCTCCTCCGTGCTAGAGCTTGCCCCGCATCTTGCGTATAACTTTTTTGACAAGCCGTGCTTGCCGTTTTTTCGAGGCTGCGCCATGATTTTCGTCCGATTGATCCGTGTCTGTGCGTCCGCGCTGCTGTGCGCAGGGATCTCGCTGTTCCCCGGAAACGCTTCCGCCAACGGCGCGGGGACGGTGGTGGACGGGCGCGCCATCCTGAAAATGAGCAAGGGGAGCAACCTTTGCGCGCTGACGTTTGACGACGGCCCGAGCACCCACACGGAACGCCTGATGCAGATCCTGCGGGAACGGGGCATTCACGCCACGTTCTTTGTCGTGGGCAAACAGGTCAAATACCATCCCGAACTTATCGTGCGCCTTCAGCAGGAAGGCCATGAGATCGGCAATCATACCTATTCGCACAAATCGCTCCGCCATCTCCCCGTGGACGCCCAGAGGAGCGAGATCCTGAGCGTTCAGGAATCGTTGCGGAAACTTGGCGTGGAATCGCGTTACATCCGGCCGCCGTACGGGAATTTCGACGCCAACACCGTGGCCATAGCCAAGGCTGAAGGGGCGGACATCATGTTGTGGTCCATCGACAGCATGGACTGGTCCAAGCGGGCGAGCATCGAGAATATGAAGACGCTCATCAGCGGCCAGAAGCTGCGCGGCGTTTTCCTGTTCCACGATACGCACGAGCAGACTATAGAAGCCCTGCCCGAAATCCTCGATCGCCTCATTGCGGACGGCTGCCAGTTCGTGACGGTTTCCGAATATCTCGCGGCGTTGCGCCGTGACGCGCTGCCTGAGGGCGTCAAGGTGGCTGCGCCAGCCGACCAAGAGGGTGCGGTTCCGCCGCAGGGCGCTCAGGCGGAACGGGAAAAGCCGCAGGGGCAGTTGTTCCAGCCCGGCGACGAGCATGAGGTCCGCCGGCCGGTGGCCCCAAGGCCGAAGCCCTCCGAGACGCCCGGAGCCGAGCAGTTTGCCGGGCATTCCACAAACAGGAGCGATGTCGGGCCTGCCTCGGTGCAGGCGTCGATATTATGAAATGACAGCGGAGTACAAAAAAGGGAACCGAAGTTCCCTTTTTTCGTATCATCCGTTGACGGCTGCGGCTACTTGCCGCAACACTTCTTATACTTCTTGCCGCTGCCGCAGGGGCAAGGCTCGTTGCGCCCGACTTTGGGCGTTTCGCGGCGGTACGGATCTTGACCGTGGACATTGCCGTCCACGTAGTACCAGCGCCCGTCTTCGCGGCGGAAGAAAGCGTCTTCGCGCAGGGACTGGGGCATGCCGTTGACAGAGTAGCGTGCTTCAAAGGATACTTCACCGGTATCGTCGGTTTCGGCGCCGTCCTTGGTGGAGAAGATTTCGAGGCCATCCCATTCCACGGCTTCCGACCATTTCTTCATGTCTTCATGATCGGCCTCGTCACGGATGCTCGGATGCACCGTGTCGTTGAGGTAGTCATACTTGCCGAGCGTGTGGGCGGCATAGCGCGAACGCATGAGCGCTTCGGCGGTGGGGGCGGCTTCGCGGCCTTCGATATAGGGTTCGCAGCATTCTTCGTAAGGGCGGCCGGAGCCGCAGGGACACAGGGACATGGGACGTTCCTCCGGGATAAGACAGGCGTGCGGCCTGCGTGTAGTGATGTGGGGACTGGTTACGGTTTCGCGTCCTCGGAGTCAAGCCCGGCCTTTGAAACCAGAACAGCCCGCATAAAGCGGGCCGTTATGGGAGGAAGAAAGTGATGAAGAAAGAAGAAAGGAATTACTTCATCTATAGCAAGGCGCGTGCCAACATTACGTAGAAGCCATTTTTTCTACTTTTTACAATGTTTTTGTGGTATTACAGAGGATAGGAAAAATTGTTCCTTCACAGCGGGGTGCCATAATTTGTACCCGCCCGGAGAACCCCTTGGTATCCGGTATGTGTGAACCAAAAATTTTTACCACAGGAGATCCGTATGCAAGCCATCAGTATCATAGGGTTCAGCAATTCCGGCAAGACGACGCTTATTTCCCGGCTTTCCGAGTGTCTGGAGGCGCGGGGCCTCAAGGTCGCCATTGCCAAACATACCCATCACGAGCTGGACAAGCCTGATACGGATACCGCGCTTCTGATGGGCCCGAAACGGACCATCGTGGGGCTGAGCAATACGAAGGACGGCAAGGGCGAGGCCATGATCCATTGGGGGCATCCCTGTTTCCTCCGGGATCTGGTCCCCCTGCTGGACGCTGACATCCTGCTGGTGGAAGGCGGAAAGGCCATAGGCTGGCTGCCGCGCGTCCTGTGCCTGCGGACAACCCCCGAGCTGCTGACGGCGCTTCCCGAAGGCTGCAAGGCCCTGCGCCCCGAGCTCGCGCTCGCCACGTACGGCGACAACAGGCTTCCGGGCTTGCCGTCGTTCACGGCGGAAGATCTCGACGCGTTGGTCGATCTGATCCTTGAGAAGGGCTTTTTGTTGCCGGGTCTGGATTGCGGGGCCTGCGGAGAGGCGGATTGCACCGCCATGACACAGCGCATCGTGGCAGGGGAGAAGGTGCCCGGCGACTGCGTGGCCGCCCGCGGGAATATCGAGGTCACCGTCAACGGTCAGGCCGTGGGGCTCAACCCCTTCACGGCGCAGATGCTTTCCGGCGGCATCAAGGGCATGCTCGGCGCGCTCAAGGGCATGGTGCCCGGCGGCGAGGTCGTCATTAAGATGAAGGGGTAGGGGAGATATGTGGGGAGGGGAGGAAAAACCTTTCTGAAGAAAGGTTTTTCCTCCCCTC
>USCL01000238.1 GCA_900553145.1 uncultured Desulfovibrio sp. | reverse complement strand
GAATGCTTTTTCATTACAGCCTATTTTGAAGAAGACTGCACGGCGATGCACTCAGGGCACACGCCATACAGATACAGCCGGTGCTGCGTGGGAGTGAACCCGTACCGGCGGACAAGGCGCTCCTGAAGGGCCTCGATCTTCGGATCGACAACCTCGATGCTCTTGCCGCAGGACTCACAGATAAGGTGATCATGATGCCAGTCGCTGGCCTGCTCGTACCGGACGACTCCCCCGCCGAAAGAAACTTCTTTGGCAAGCCCGGACTCGCAGAGCAGCTTCATCGTGCGGTAGACCGTGGACTGGCCCACCGTGGGATCCACCGCCTGAACCCGGACGTAGAGATCCTCAATGGTCAGATGCCCCTCTTCCTGAAAAAACACGGAAACGATGGCCCGCCGCTGCTGGGTATTGTGGCACCCTTTCCCGCGCAGGAACCGGGTGAACACCGTTTCCGGATCAACATGCCCTTGTCCGCCTGACATACCCCACCCTTGCGTAACGATGATTGATTGAAGCGCGGGCCCTGCACTCTAGCCCGCGCTTCCGGCATACCGGACGTGATGCCTCACATCCGCCTATAGCTTATTATATTTGAATTTCATTTTCAATATCTATCCGCAAAAAAAACTAGAGGGCCGCCACCAACCGCTTGCCCCATTCTTCAACTTCGTCCTGCCCCGACGAGAGGTTACCGTCGAGCTTCAACCCTTCCAGCATCTCTACCCCGCCAAGTTCGTTCAAACGCGCCTCGATGACGTCCACCGCCCCGCAGAAATGCTCAAACGAGCTGTCCCCGCTCGCAAAGCATGCGGTCTTGACGCCCTTGACCCCGATGCGATCGAACGCTTCGAAAAGCGGCTCAAAATCCGTTTGCAGCTCGACCTCATCGGTCCCCCACGCGGAGCAGCCGAACAGGACGGCATCCCGCCCTTCGCACAGGCCGTCCGGGGAAACGTCGGCAGCATCGCGCACATCGACGCTATGCCCGGCCGCCCGGAGCTGTTCGCCGAGGAATGCGGCGATATCCGCCGTGTTTCCGGTTGTGGACCCATATACAATAAGGACGTTGCTCATGAAAAACTCCTCAAAAAAGGTTAATGTTCGTGCTTGTGCTCGCCTCGACATGCGCAAGCCCCGTGCTCATGCCCATGCCCGTGTTCGCCGTGGCAGGTGCAGTGCGCACACTTCCCGCAGCATCCGGTTTTCTTTTTGCGGGGCGGCACGATGAGCACGCGGCTCCCGGACGGGGCCATGTGGAACCCGTTTTCGCCTTTGAAGAACAGCTGCGACGCAGGAACAGGCGTCTGGCACAACCGGGACTGCAACACGGAGCAGCCGAAAGGCACGATCTCGCTCACTCCCGCCGTATCGACGAACACCCTGCCGCCGCAGCGGTATTCCTTCAGAAAAAGATTCAGCAGCTCATGGGCGGAATTGCCGTCGAAAGTGCCCTGCATCTTCACGTGCAGGTTGTCCTTGTTGTGATGATAGTTCATCTGGAAATCGGTGCTCATACGCGTTCTCCTTCCTGCCGGGCGGATTCGTTCCCCAAAAGCCGGGAAATGGTGCTCAGGCTTCCGTTCGGCAACATATAGAATGTCTTGTTGTGCTTTTTCGCCAGGTTTTTGACTTTGATGCAGGCGCCGTGGCTGTTGCAGTTGACGGGGCAGAGGATGATGTCCGCACGCCTGAGGCTCCGCTCAAGCTGGCGCGTGCCGCCCTGCAGCGAGCCGTTGTGATAATCGAGGACGCCGCCGCCCCCTTCAATGAATTCGCGATACAGCGACTCCATGCGCTCGACGCCGCCGACGATGAGTACCCGCTTGCGGCACAGATCGAACGAAGGACAACTCTCGTCGCAGTCCCTGCCGCAACAGTTCCCTCCGCAAGCCCCGGATTCCGCAACGGGCAGGCCCGCCTGTTCAAAGCGCGCCCTTCCCTGCTTGAGCAATGAATTGACCAAATCCCGCTGTGTCTCGAAACGCTGCGTCAATGAGGCGAGGGCCTCCCGCAGGTTCTCGTTTTCCGCTTCGAGCTCAGGGCCTCTGATTTCCCACAGCGCGGTGGAGGCCTCATACATGGCGTCCAGTTCCGCCTTCAGGCGGTTGCGCTCATCCCGGAGCGCGGCGTTTTCCTGCGCGAGCGCACGCCTGCCCTCTTCCGCCTGTTCCATGCCGACGCGCGAAGCGGCTTCGCGCTCCTTCAGCAGCCGGATGCGGTTGGCCTGCTGCTCGTTCTTGCGTTCCAGCTCCGCGAAGAGCCGCCGGGCACGCGTCTGCTCTTCCGCGACGCCGTGCATGGCCATGTGGACCGCGCCGTAGATCGTACGGCGGGCATCGTCCGAAAGCCCGCGCGTGGCCGCCGCCCACAAAAACGCCACATACTGCCCCGCGGCGAACGCCTTCTTCCATTGCCCGAGGAACTCTTCCTCGTCCAAGAGCCGCAAGGGGGCCGCCTCACGCTCGTACTTCCGGCGGAGCAGCTGGCTCACCTTCCGGGACAGAGGGTTTTCCGTTGCGGCGGCATTGACGAACAGCTCGTGCATCTCGAACGGCGTCAGCTCGATCGCCGGAAGCGACATTTTCTTCAAGAGATGCTTCTGCTCGGCAAGCGTGATCCCCATGCCGACAAGCGGACATTTGAACAGTTCGTCCGCTTCCCAAATGCCGTGAACAGCCCGTGAAACAGGCGACGCGAAATCCAACGCGGGTTCCGCGTTTGCTGTCTGAGATAACCAACTCATAGCGTTACTCCATTCCGTTCTGTTGGAAGCAAACGTGCCGTATATGAAAATGAAAGTCAAGATCAATAGTAGTTTTTTTCTTTCCCCCGTTTTTTCCTTTCCCCGCCCAAGCAAAAGAAAAGCCATACGGAAGCGGCCTTTCGTCATCCAAACAATACCCTATAATTATTCAATATATTCTATACGCCATTGCCTGCTTTTGAAGGTTCCTTCCCCGGTGAACCCGAAAAAACATGCCGCAAAAAAATCACGCGCCCTTCCCTCTCCCAAGAGTCCCCACGCAGGATGCCCCGCGAAGATGATTGGATGCGCGCCGCTCTCCTTGGGAATATACGCCGCGCGCGGAGCGGGCAAAAAAGAAGGGCACGCCTTCCTCAACAAGGCGTGCCCGCAATCCTTTTCAGGCTTCTACCCCCACAAGACCAGCCGCGTCTCCAGCGGCGAGGCCAGCCCCGGCGTGACGGGGAGCACGCGCACCCCGTAGACATGGGGCCCGCTCCGGGAAGGGCTGTAGGAACAGGCATAGACCAGCCTCCCCTCCGCGCCGTCCTCCATGCGCGCCAGATCCACGACGTCCGGGGTATCCGTAAACCCGTTGCCGTCGCCCGGCCCGGCCACAAGCTGCGCAAGCAGCTCCTCGGGCTTCATCCCGCCGGGCAGGATGCTGACCTGCACCTGCATGGGCTGCGTGCCCATCAGTTCCTCGCCGTTGAGCCCTTCGATGCGGATCTGCTCGATCTTCAACGAATTGAAGCGGGCGTTCACATCCTGCTTCCACCGGGCGAGGCGCTTGGCAAGGGCGTTGTGCTTGTCGCGCAGTTCCATGTAACGCTGCGACGCCGGGATATAGTAGTCGTTCAGGTACTCCCGCACCATCCGGCTGGAACTGAACCGCGCGATCAGCGACTGCATGGACTGCTTGGCCGTCAGGAGCCAGTCGTGCGGCATCCCTTCGAAATTGCGATCGAAGTACAGCGGGATGATCTTTTCCTCCAGCAGGGCGTAGAGGAACGCGGCATCGTCGTAATCGCTCTGTTCCGCGTTCAGGTATTCGCGGGTAACGGCGGGGCCGATGGTCCAGCCGTTCTCGCCGTTATAGCCCTCGCACCACCAGCCGTCGGAAATGCTGAGGTTCACCCCCGCGTTGACGGGGACCTTCTGCCCGCTGGTCCCGCAGGCCTCGTAGGGGCGGCGCGGCGTGTTGAGCCACACGTCGCACCCCTGCACCATGAGCCGCGACACCGCGAGGTTGTAATCCTCGATAAAGAAAATCTTCCCGAAGAACCGGGGATCGAGCATGTGGCGGATCACTTCCTGCAACATGTCGATGCCTTGGGTATCGGCGGGATGGGCCTTTCCGGAAAAGACGAAAATCACCGGCCGCTCCACGTTGCCCACAATGCGGGCCAGCCGCTCCAAATCCGCGAACAGCAGCGTCGCCCGCTTGTACGGCGCAAACCGCCGGGCAAAGCCGATGACCAGCGAAGACGGCGCAAGGCGGGCCGTCATCTCCTTCTGCCTCTCGTAGGGCACGGCAAACTTCTTGAAAAACTCCGGCAGGAAAGCCCGCAAATGATCCAAAAGCTGCTTCTTCTGAAGCTGCCTCACCGCCCAGAGGCCCTCGTCCGGGATTTCGGCTATCTTGGCCCAAACGGACGAGTCCGGGCTCTGCTCCTGCCAGCCGGGGCCGAGCACGTTGTCCAGCAGGGCCCGCATGGGCGATCCGGTGTAGGACGGCACATGGATGCCGTTGGTGACGTACCGGATGGGGATTTCCGCCTTGGGCACGCCCTTCCAGCCTTCCTGCCACATATGGCGGGAAACATAACCGTGCAGGGCGCTTACCCCGTTGGCCCGGAACGAGTAGTTCAAGGCCAGCACCGTCATTTCAAAGACATTGCGCTCGCTGCCTTCAAAACGCCCCATCCGCACGAACTCCGGCCACGGCAGGCCGATGCTCTGGGCATACGGCAGGAAGTACGGCTCCATCCGTTCCAAGCCGAACCGCTCGTTCCCGGCGTCCACGGGCGTATGCGTCGTGAACAGGCTGCTCCCGCGGACAAGCTCCCCGGCTTCGGCGAAGGACAGCCCCCGCTCCTGCATGAACAGCCGGATGCGCTCAAGGATGAGGAACGCGGAATGCCCTTCGTTCATATGATAGACGGATGGCCTGATGCCGAGCGCGCGCATGAGCCGGACGCCGCCCATGCCGAGCAGGATTTCCTGACGGAGGCGGCAATCCCTGTCCGCCTCGTACAGCCGGGCGGTGATCTTGCGGTCGTCGGCGGTATTGTTGGGCGTGTCGGTATCCAGCAGATAGAGTTTCACCCGCCCCACGCGCACGAGCCAGATCTGGGCGTGGAGACGCCGCCCCGGAAGCTGCAGCAGCACCTCAAGCGGGGCCCCGCCTTCGTCCTTGACCAGCTCCAGCGGCAATGTGGCGAAATCGTTTTCGGGATACTGGGCGATCTGCCGTCCGTCCTTATCGATCTGCTGCCGGAAATACCCGCTCCGGTACAGCAGCCCCACGCCGACGAGCGGGATATTCAGATCGCTTGCCGATTTCAGATGATCGCCCGACAACACGCCGAGCCCGCCCGAATAAATCGGCAGGCATTCGCTCAAACCGTATTCCGTGGAAAAATAGGCCGCCGGACGTTCCGGGGACAACGCGCCGAAATCCTTGGGCAGGACGCCCATATAGGCGTCAAACGCCTCCATCGTGGACTTGTACAGCCGCAGGTACGACTGGTCGTGAGCGACGATGAGCAGGCGGGCCTTGGTGGCCTTTTCGATGACAGCCACCGGGTTGTGGCCGCTGCGTTCCCACTCCGCGGGGTTGAGCGCGGAAAACAGCTGATGGCATTCGGGATGCCAGCTCCACCAAAGGTTATGGGCCAGCTCGCGCAGCCGCCCGATGGGTTCCGGCAAGGCGGTGACGGCGGTGAAGGCGTGCAGGGTCGGCGTCGTGGACATCGTCGCCTCCAGCACCCGCGTCAGGGACGCGCTGCTCGGCGCGGCACGGAGGGCCCCCCGTTCCACGGCCTTGTCCAGCGCCTGCGTATACGCCTGTATGTAGTGCGGGAAAAACTGCTCCCACGAGCAGGCGCCGGACAGCGATCGGACGGCGGCGCGCCGCTCGTCGAGCTGTAT
>USCL01000237.1 GCA_900553145.1 uncultured Desulfovibrio sp. | reverse complement strand
GGGGAGAAGGCCCCTTTACAAAGGGGCCTTCTCCCCTCCCCCGATTTATACCCCGCCACCCCCCAAGGAGTTCCCATGAATCCACTCAAATCCCTGCGGCAGCGGTACGTGGAGCTGTCGGAACCGTACCGGCTGCTGCTGCAACTCAAAGCCGTGACGGGAGGGCTTTCACGCTCGCTCCTGCCGGAATGCCTGCGGGAGGCGGGCGTCCGGCCTCCGCGCGGGCAGGTCTGGAATGCCGGGGATATCAGGACCGCGCTCCATACGCTGCGCCAAATCGGGCTGACCGACGACAAGGACCGCGCCGTTCCGGATTTCGAGCACGACCTCTGCATGGAAGGCCTGCAACGCATGGCCCCTGCGGTACGGAAAGTGCTGGATCGCGGCACGGGCATCCATACCGCCGCGCTGCGGCTGCGGCTCGCCGTGTACGAGCGGGATCTCAAGGCATATGAAAGGGCCCGGCTCGAAGCGCAGGCGATGGAGGAAGGCGGCAATCACCCCTTCGCCGGGCAGTTCGCGGACACCCCCACCGATCCGGGCTGGCTGGCCTCGCTCCCCCCGCGCATGCGGCTTGACGTGATCGCCAATAACGTCACCCCGCTCGTCGAGTCCGGCACGATCACCAAAAACCTGCGCAACTGTCTGGAAATTCTGCCGCAACTGCGCCCCATCCTCGCGGATCTTCCTCCCTGCCCGGCTTTAGTGCTGTTCGACGCGCTTGCGGGACGCTACGCGGAAGCACGCGCCCAGATCGTGCCGCTGCTGCTCGACAGGGCGGAATTCCGGGGCCCCCTGTTTCAGGGCATCATCACTTTTCTGGAGGGCGGGGACGCCGTGCCCGCGCTCCGGGAGGCGCAAAAACGCTTCCGCAAGACCTGCGGGAAACGCAAGGCCCTCCTCCCCGGCCCCGGCGGGTTGTGCTTCGCGCTGGCCCTGATCCGCGCCGACCAGCCGGAGCTGCGCGAGGAATGCGCCGCGATGCTGCATGAGCTGTCCCCCCGCCAGCCCGCCTACAAAGGGCTCGCGGCGGCCAAGACGCTTCTCGGCCTCGCCAACGGGCGGCCCGAAGCCGCCCTCTTGAAGCGCATCGAGGATCTGCCGTCCGATCCGTTGTCCGAGGCCATTTTCCGGGCCGTGGACGCCAGCCTCGATGACGGCTCGCACGACGACCGCGCCTCGGAACGCCAGTTCGAACGCCTGAAGGACATACTCCCGCTCACGGCCTGCCTGTTCGCGGAAGCGCTGGCCCGCCTCCGCCCGCAGGGGCCGTGGAAGGCATGGGCCGAAGCCTTTCCGATCCGGCATATCCGGCTCACCGACTTTCTGGACCGCCGCGAAAACTGGGAACGGGTTTTCGAAGCGCTGGTGCACAAGCTGCAACAGCCCCCGGCAACGGAAAAGGCCAAAAAGCGCATCGCGTGGCTCGTGGATACCGAGCGTTTCCGCGTGGAGGCGCTGGAGCAATCCTCCAAGGGCGAGGGCTGGACCGCCGGGCGGGCCATTTCCCTCAAGCGGCTGCACGAGGAGTCCGAAACGCTGGACTGGCTCACCGAACAGGACCGCTCCGTACTCACGACCCTGCGTTGGTCGCGCTCATGGAACGGCACGACCTGCGAGGCCGACCCCTACCGGGCGTTTCCCGCGCTGGAGGGCCATCCGAACCTCTTGCGGGCCTCGGACCGCGTCCCCATCTCGCTGGCCTGCAAGCCTGTGGAACTCGTCGTGCGGCAGGAGCGCAACGGGTACAGCCTCGCCCTCTCGCGGTGGATGCCGCGAGGCGAAATGCAGTGCGTGGAGGCGGCCCCGCGATCGTACATCCTCTACCACCTCCCCGAGCGGCTGGAAGGCACAGCCGATCTGCTCGGGGAACATGGCCTGAGCGTGCCCGCCGAGGGCGGCCCCCGCGTGCTGGAGCTGATCAGGAATCTGGACGAGAACGTCGTGCGCCCGGTCATCCGGGCTGAAGAGGTCTCCGCCGCCGTCCGGCTGCTGGTGCGCCTGCGGCCCCTCGGCACGGGCATCGAAGCGGCCCTGCATGTGCGCCCGTTCGGGATGCCGGACACGCCCGCGTTTCCTGTGGGCGACGGCCCGGCGGCCCCTTTGGCGGAGGTCGAAGGCCGCGCCGTGCGCACGGAACGGGATTTTGAAGAGGAAATCCACGCGGCGAGGGCCCTTGTGCGGGCCTGCACGACCTTACGCGAACGCGGAGGCATCGGCCCGTGGGTCATTGAGGATGTGGAAGAGGCGCTGGACTGCCTGCTCGAACTGGAGCAGGCCGGGCCGGAACTGGAATGGCCCGAAGGCGAAAAGCTCCGGGTCTGCCCGCAGGTCGCAACGGCGCGGCTCACCGTGGACGTGCGCCATTCGCGGGACTGGTTCCAGCTGCATGGGCAGATTGCGGTCAACGAATCGCTGGTGCTGGACATGGCGCAGGTGCTGGAACGCCTCGCACAATCGAAAGGCCGCTTCGTCCCCCTTGGGGACGGCGCGTTCCTCGCCCTGACCAAACAGTTCCGGCAACAACTGGACCGGCTCGACCGGCTGGCTGAACGCGACGGCGCGAGCCTCCGGGTGCACCCGCTGGCGGCGGATACCGTGCGTGATCTGCTCGACGGGGCGGATGTCAAAGGCGACGCCGCATGGGAAAGCTGGCTTGGCCGCATCCGGCTGTCCGGCGGCACGCCCGCCGTGCCGTCGACGCTGCGGGCGGAACTGCGCGACTACCAGCTTGACGGCTATGTCTGGATGTCCCGGCTGGCCCGCTGGGGCGCGGGGGCCTGCCTCGCGGACGACATGGGCCTCGGCAAGACCGTGCAGGCCATCGCCGTGCTGCTGGCGCAGGCGGGGTCCGGCCCCTCGATCATCATTGCGCCCACATCCGTGTGCCATAACTGGGAAAACGAGCTTGGCCGCTTCGCGCCCACATTGTCCGTGCACCGGTTCGGCCCCGGCAACCGGGCCGCGCTGGTAGCCTCGCTCGGCCCCGGCGACGTGCTCATCGCCAGTTACGGCCTTCTGCACACTGAGGCCAAGTGCCTGTCCGGGCGCAACTGGCAAGTGGCGGTCTTCGACGAGGCGCAAGCCCTCAAGAACGCCGACACCCGCCGCGCCCGCGCCAGCCGCCAGATTCCGGCGGCCTTCCGCGTTGCGCTCACGGGCACGCCCATCGAGAACCGGCTTGAGGATCTCTGGAGCCTGTTCAACCTGATCAACCCCGGCCTGCTCGGCACGCGGCAATCGTTCCAGAAGCGCTTCGCCGCCGCGTCCGCGCCGTCCACGGAGGAAAACGCCGTTTCGGAAGGCCAGTCCGCCGCCCGCCAAGCCTTGCGGGCACTCGTCCGGCCCTTCATCCTGCGCCGCACCAAAAGCGACGTCCTCACCGAGCTGCCCCCGCGCACGGAGCAGGTCATCGAAGTGGATCTCCCCGACGACGAGCGGGCTTTCTACGAGGCTCTGCGCCGCAACGCCCTCGCTTCGCTGGAGGCCGCCAAACAGGAAGACGCCGCCGGTTCCCAAAAATTCAGCATCCTGACCGAATTGATGAAGCTGCGCCGGGCCTGCTGCGCCCCCGCCCTCATCGATCCGGCCACCAGCCTTCCCGGCGCGAAGCTCTCGGCGTTCATGGAACTGGTGGCGGATCTGGTACAGGGCGGGCACAAGGCGCTCGTGTTCAGCCAGTTCGTAGGCTGCCTCTCCGAAGCCCGCCGCCTGCTCGACGCCGCCGGATGCAGCTACCAGTACCTCGACGGCTCCACGCCCGAACGGGAACGGCAGGCGGCGGTGGCGGCCTTCCAGTCCGGCATGGGCGACCTCTTCCTGATCAGCCTGAAGGCGGGGGGGCAGGGCCTCAACCTCACCGCCGCCGACTACGTGATCCATCTTGATCCGTGGTGGAACCCCGCCGTGGAGGATCAGGCGTCCGACCGCGCCTACCGCCTCGGGCAGCAGCGGCCCGTCACCGTCTATCGGCTGGTCGCGCGCGGAACCGTGGAGGAAGCCATCCTCAAGCTCCACCGCTCGAAACGCGCCCTCGCCGCCGATGTCCTCGAAGGCGCGGACGTGCCCCTGAGCGAAGCCGAACTCATGGAGCTGATCCGCAGGTAAGCGGGCACGTTGCGGCAGGGGGTGCGGAAAATCGGGGAAACGCCATCCGGCCTCCCGCGACTGAAGGAGGCTTACGCCTCAAAGCGGCCTCATCCCGTTCACAGAGGAATACCCCGGCGAAAATGGCCCGGGTTCGTTTATGAAAGCGGACTTCTCCGGGAAAATCCGGAGAAGGCCGTTCCGCTATGAAAAGAGGCTTAGAAGCGGCGCTGTTTCAGGATACGCTCTTTGCCGGCGACGTTGGGGATGCGAACGGATGGGGAAGAATGCCTGCCACGGATAAAGTGCTGATGCGGCCTTGGCTGGAGTTTTCCCCTTCCTCCGCACTCCGAATCCGGATAACGGGAGGCGACGCCCCGCACATCGGCGCGGCGGCATTGTGCGCGGACGGCGAAATCCGCCGCCTCGACCGCAACGGACACCGGGAAGGCGAACTTGCCGCCGAACTTGCCGAACGCGCGGCGGCCCGCCTCGGCTGCTGCGTCTGCGCCGTGTGCGGCATCCACTTCGACGGCATCACACGGACGGAAATCGCTTCCGTGCTCGCGGCCGTCAGGGAGATGGCCGACGCATGGCTCGGACCTCCCATTCCTGACGGGAGGCCAAGCCTTTTTTCTTTGATGGGACGGGATGCCCTCCCTAAAGGAAGCATTCCGGCTCGCGGCGTTCCGTACATCGCGCGGCCAGCCCCGCCATTTGGGCGGCGAAGGCGGGCGCGACTTCGGGACGCGGCCCACGCACCGCCACAGGGCAAATACGCACGCAGCCGAAACAGAACAGGCAACGCCCCGGATCGGTCACGGCGTAGGTTTCGGGATCGATGATGCGGACCGGGCATGTCCGGGCGCACAGCCCGCAACGGATACAGGTTTCGGCATCCAACAGCTCGGGCGCGAACGGCGTCGGCTTGTACTGTTTATACGGGACAGCCCCCGGCACGTTCAAGGACGGCACAGGGCCAATGAGGCCGTCCACCTTGGCCCGCAGCGCGCTGCCGAACCGCTTCATGGCGGCGAGATCAGAGGCATCGGGGCGCCCACGGCCCATGTCCGGATTGAGGCAATGCTGCGCCACGAACGCGGCGGCCCCGAAAGGCACGCATCCAGCCGCCTCGCCGAGCGTCTTGAGCTCCAGCACGGCGTCGTCGTAATGGCGGTTGCCGTACACCGCGACGGACACGAACGGCGTCCCTTCGCCGCGCAACGGCAGCCCCTCATGGAACAGTAACGGGATGCGCCCGTAATAGACCGGCATCCCGGCGATTACCAGCTCGTCCGGCCCGGTTTTCAGGATCGCGGCGCGGCTCTTGGGATCGGCCCAGTCCGTTTCGGAAAGCTCGCAGCCGAAGCCCTCCGCCACCTCCCGCAACGTCCGTTTCGTCGTCCCGGTCGGGCTGAAATACGCAATATGCACCCGTTTGATTTCCATGACCATACTCCTTTGAGCGTCCCTCCGAAATACCGCATGGGGGCGCTTCCCTTTCCGTTATAAAAGACTCCCCACGGCCCGGATGATGCAAACGCTCCCGGCGAAGGCGATCATGACGAGCAGAATCCCCTGAAAAACGCTCTCCCGGACGAAGCGAGCGACGGGCAGAGAGACGACAAGCCCCAGCAGCGCGCCGGGCATCCCCCAGAGCGCGGCCTTGACCACAACGGGAGTATACAGCCCGGCGGCGGCCTGAACAATACACGTGCAAATGCTGATGCCGAGAAAATAAAGGCTGAGCGTCCCGCGTGTGGTGTCCTTGTCCCACCCGACATGGAGCGCATAAATCGCCACGGGCGGCCCGCTGAAGCTGATCGCCGCGTTGGCGAACCCGGACGCGAACCCGGATACGGCGCA
>USCL01000236.1 GCA_900553145.1 uncultured Desulfovibrio sp. | reverse complement strand
GGCCATGCGACCATACGGGCCCCCAGTCTTTCCGGCTTCGGGAGCTTTCCGGCCTTGATCCAGTTGTAGAGTGTCGCTCTGCTGACACCCATGATATAAGATACCTGCTTTGGTCGGACATAACCGATTTCGGGAAGCGTCAGCTTCGCTTCAAACTGTACCATATATCGCCTCACTTTTCTTGATAATTAATAGTGCTCAGGGATGGAGTGGTTACCACTCCAGATCTTTGATGCGACGGATAATCTCTATCTCACGACCGTTCACCTTGACCTCGAAAAATCCTTTCCTATTCCTTCGGAGAGCTTTCACGATAGCTGGGGACGGTTCATTTTCATCAAGGAATGATCTGTCTTCATTATATATGAGACAAAGGGCATCTTTGGGATATTCGCTGAGTTGCACCTTCACAATCATTCTGGGTTTCTCCCGCGCGTTGTTGTCCGGCCGCGCCCCCGGATACTCGTTGGCGTCCGCCGCCGATGAGGAGCCGGACGCTCCAACGCTCGAAGCCGAGGCGTTGCAGGACTACCCGCCGTTGGTGGCCTTTCATGAAGGCTGCAAGCTCTACCGCCAAGGCAAGATCACGCTCGCGCAGCTCGACGAACTCAAAGACAGGGCGTTCAAGGAAGTCCGGGAAACCTTCTGCCGGACGGTCAAGGGGGACGAATGAACCTCACCTTTTTCGCCCACGCGCTCGACCGTTGTTTCGAGCGGCGCATCTCGCTTCAAGGGGTACTTGATGCCCTGCGCCAAGGGACATGCGTGAAGGGCAGCGGCATGAAGGACGGCGAACGCTTCGTCATGGCCCACGGACGGCTCAAGGTCGTGGCCGAATTTGAAGGCCCGGCCTGTGTCGTGATCTCGGCATGGCGTGACCAGAAGGGCAGCAAGCGCGCTGCCCGGGAACGGCGGCAGCGGCTCCGGCGTATTCGTCTGGCGTTCAAAGAGGGGAGGGTGATCACATGCTGAACCGGGCTCTCTTCTCAAGCGTCAAAGATGACTGGCCGACGCCGTGGGAACTCTTCCACAATCTGGATCTGGAGCTCGATTTCACGCTGGACGTATGCGCCGTGCCGTGCTCGGCAAAGGTCGGGCGGTACTGCGTGCCGCCCTATGCGCTGCGGGTGTGGGGGAAAACGACGTTCCGCCGCCTGTTCCCTGACGCTCTTGTGGACGGCCTCGCACACTCGTGGGCCGGGGAACGCTGTTACATGAACCCGCCCTACGGCCGCGAGATCGGCCCGTGGGTCGAGAAAGCCCGTAGGGAGGGAGAGTGTGGCGCGTTGGTCGTCGGGCTTCTCCCGGCACGTACCGATACGGCGTGGTTCCATGAGCACGTCTACCGGGCCGCAACCGAAATCCGATTTTTAAAGGGACGCTTGAAGTTTGAAGGGGCGGCGGCTTCCGCGCCGTTCCCGTCCATGATCGCCGTATGGGGGAGGATGTGATGGAGTGGTTCCGAGTGTACCACGGCATGGTAAGCGACGATAAGTGGTCGCTTATCGCCAGAAAGAGTGGTCAGCCGCGGGCGTTCGTCGTCGCTGTGTGGGCCATGCTGCTTGAGATTGCGTCACAGGATGAGGAACGCGGAAATGTGGAAGCGTTCGATCCTGAAGTGGCGGGCGCCTTATTCGATATGCCGGACGGAGCAGCACAGGCCATCTATGATGCTCTGTGCTCCGGGAAGAATCCGCGCATTGCGGACGGCTGTATCCTCTCATGGGAGAAGCGCCAACCACAGAGGGAGCGGGAGGACAGCGGCTCGGCGGAACGTGTTCGGCGGCACCGCGAGAGGAAACGCCTTGAAACGGCAAGAAACGTAACCGAAACGCCATATTGTAATAATGTAACGTCATGTAACGCCACTGAAACGCCCCCAGAACTGAGAAGAGAGAGAGAAGAGAAGAAAGAAGAGCGTGTGTTTAACGCGTGCGCGCGCGTTGAACGCCCGGCGGAAACCTCAGAGCCGGAAGCCGTCCCTTCCCGTCAGCCCTCGTTGGCCTTTGACGAGTTCTTCGAGGCGTTCCCGGAACAGCACCGGGGAGGCAGGAACGAAGCTGCGGGCGAATGGGTAGCCCCTGAGGCCAACCGTGCCCTTCCCGGGTTGCCGCGCATCCTCGACGCTCTAGGGCAGTAGAGGACTCCGAGGCATGGAAGCGGCAGGGCGGCAGATACATCCCCACGGCGGCGAATTTCCTCAAGCGGGAATACTGGCTGCGGAAACCGCCGGAGCGGGAAATGCAATCGGCTGGGCCGTCCGGCGGGCGTCCGATGACGGCAAGGCAGGCGGAAGCGAAGGAACGCGGCGATTGGGCAAAACATATTCTGGCTTTTGACGAGGCGGTGCGAAATGGCGACGTTGAAGATTTTGGCTTTGGAACTGAGCAAGGCGTTTGTGCTTTACCGGCAGCCGATGCCGGAGCGGGAAGAGTTCGAGCTGCTGGTCAGGGCATGGGCCCGACGTATTCCCGTTTCGTCATCCTTTAAGCTGCTTGAAGTTGGTTTCCGGCGCATCGAGCTGGCCCCGACGTGGATCCATATGGACAACGACCCCGACAAGCCGCGCGACGTGGCCTTTTACCAGCATGGAGGCAAGTACTGATGGAAGCGACCGTGATTGATTTCATCCTTTCGACCTTGATGAGCCTTTCCGCGCAGTATCCCGATGCGGCGTGGCTCGTCACCGCCCTGAGCGTAGTCATGACCGTGTGCGGCCTGTGCGTCGTGGCCACCGTCTGGATGCCCGTGCCCAAGGAAACGGCGGGGCTGTATGCCGCCGTGTACCGCTGGGCCTAGCCCAGAGGGGATGGAACATCTTGACGGGACAGGCGAAAAAAGAAAAAAAGGGTTCCCCGGGATATTCCCATGAGAAAACCCCTTGTGACAATCTTTACTAGGGAGATACAACAGGATAAGGAATCAGCAAACAGCGTTGCCGTTCATGAAGCTCCTAAAGGGAGGGGGCCGTTTCCGTTCGGCGTAGAAACGGATTCTTTTCAGGATGGGATCAAAAGACGTCTTTCTCCGAATAAGCCATGCCGCGCTTTTGCCTTGAAACGGTTGCCGTGAAGGGAGGCAGGGGATGTGCTTGCGACGCTCGAGATATCTGCCTCATAGCTTTACGCCTTTCAGCATGTTTCCAGTTTCCCAACGGCGTTTGGCTGTTCTTGCGCTCCAGCGTTCCTACGGGCCAAAGCGCATTTGAGAGTCCGGTGGTATGATGGTACGTGTTTTTTTTAATGTATTACTTTAAGGATGTTCGCGCCACCATGAAATACGCTTGGACACTGGCGATATGTCTGGCGATCCTGTGCTTTGCCGCCTCTTCCGAGGCGGCTCCTCAAAAGAAGGCGCTTCGGGATGCCCACGTGGATCTCGCATGCACGGACTGCCATACCGGGCAGAAAAATCCGAAGCAGGCCGGGGCGATGTCCTGCACCCAATGCCATGATGCCTCGGAAGTCGCCGGACAGACCGCCTCCCGCGGAAAGAAGAACCCCCATAGTTCTCCGCACTGGGGAACGGAGGTTCCTTGCTGGGTCTGCCACAAGGAACACGCCGAAGATCAGAATTATTGCCTCATCTGCCATACGTGGTGAGCCGGGGCGTCATTATACTGTCCACGGAAGCGCGGCTTCCGTAAGAGATGGAACAACCCCGGAAGAGATCGCCTGCCGTTTTGGCCTGCGGTTCCGCCGGTTTCCCCGGCGAAGACCTCTCATCCCCAAGCCTCGGAGGATGCCTATGTCCAGCGCTCCGGCCTCACAGCCCCCCACGTCCGACCCAAAAGAAAGCGAACTGATTTACGGCCTCGAATCCCACCCGCCGTTCGGCTCGTCCCTGCTGGCCGCCCTTCAGCACATTCTGGCCATGGTGCTCAGCGTCATGGCTCCGCCGGCCATCGTCGCGGGCGCGCTGGGCGTTCCGCCGGAGGCCATCGCCTACCTCGTCAGCATGTCCCTGCTGTTCGCGGGCATCGGGATCTGGTTTCAGGTGTCCCGGCCCTGCGGCATCGGTTCCGGCATGCTGAGCATTCAGGCGACGAGTTTCGCCTTCCCCGGCACGCTCATCGCGGTGGGGACGCTGCTCATGAAAGAGCAGGGCATGCCTTGGGAACAGGCTCTTTCCACGCTTTTCGGCGTGTGTTTCATCGGCGGGTTCGTGGTCATGGCGGGCAGCCGCATGATGCCGTTCCTGCGCAAGATCATCACCCCCACCGTGGCGGGCATCACGGTCATGATGATCGGCCTTTCCCTGGTGCGCGTGGGTGCGGTCGATCTCGCGGGCGGTTACGCGGCCAAGGCCAACGGGACGTTTGGGGACATGTCCAACCTGTTCCTCGGCACGCTGGTCATCCTCAGCATCGTCTGCGTCAACCGCAGCAAAAAACCGCTCTTGCGCATGAGTTCGCTCATCGTGGGCATCCTCGTCGGTTTCGTGGTGGCGATGGTCATGGGGAAGGTCAACTGGGGCGTCCTCTCCGAGCAGCATACGTGGTTCATCATGCCCGTGCCGTTCAAGTTCGGCTTCTTCAATTTTGATCTGCACGCCTTCCTCGTCCTGAGCTTCCTTTTCCTCGTCGTGGTCATCGAAGCCATCGGCGATCTGACCGCCACCAGCGTCGTTTCCGAACAGCCCGTGCGCGGGCGCATCTACCGCAGCCGCTTGGCCGGGGGGATCCTCTGCGACGGGATGATGACTTCGCTCGGGGCCATTTTCGGTTGTTTCCCTGTGGCGACGTTCTCCCAGAACAACGGCGTTATCCAGCTCAGCGGCGTCGCCAGCCGCAAGGTGGGCAAGTTCTGCGGCGTGCTGTTCATCCTGTTCGCGCTGTTCCCGATCATTGTGGTGTTTTTCCAGTTGCTGCCCCGGCCCGTGCTCGGCGGTGCGCTGGTCGTCCTTTTCGGGACCATCGCCTGTTCGGGTATCCGCATCTTGTTGCAGCATGAGGTGAACCGCCGCGAATCCATCGTCATCGCGGTATCCATCGGCGTGGGGCTCATGTCCATGACGACCCCGGAAGTCTTTGAAAACCTGCCGCGCTTCCTCAAGATATTCTTTGATTCCGCCATCGTCTCCGGTGGCGTCACCGCCATGATCGTCCATCAGATCCTCCCCAAGGGCATCTGCCCCTACGAAGGCGACGAGGACGAGGAGGACTGCAACCCGCACTCCGAGTTCCTGTTCAACAAGCACGAATGAGCCATCGTTCCGCTTCCGTCCGTTTTTCCCGGACGGGGCGGGCTTTTGGCGGCATAAAAAGACGAGGCTTCCCCCTCGTCTTTTTATTGCCGGAGGCGGAAGTTCTAGGGGGGCATTCGGGGATCGGCGGCGTGCCGTTTTTAAGGCAACTCGAAACGTTTCAACGCAACAGAAGCTAGGATGTCTCCGCGAGAGATTCCATGCTGTTTTCAGAGGGCATTTGCCCCCTGTACAGCTTTGGGTTCTCCTGTTAGAGCAAGAAAGGGTTTTCTCTCACAATCCCTTTTTATCCGGCGTGTTCCGGAGGTCCGGGCAGGCCGTGCGGGGCGTCTATGTTCGAGTCCAGCTACCCCCTCGTGTTTCTGGCATGGTTTCTCGGCGGCTTCATCAACGGCGTCAGCGGCATGGGGGCGGCGATGGTCGCCTTGCCCATCGTGGCCTGCGTGCTGGAGATGAGCGAGGCTGTCCCGGCCACCTGTCTTGTGGCGGTGACCCTTGCCGTCTATGTGGCATGGATGTACCGCGCCCATTCCCGGGTGAAGCCGATCATTCCCATGCTGCTCGGGTGCATCCCGGGGCTCATCGTCGGCGTGTGCGTACTGCGGGTGGTCCCCGGCATTTGGCTCCAGGGCGGGCTCGGGGCGGCGTTGGTTGTCTATGTGGCGTGGCAGGTGCTGCACCGCGCCGCCCAGCTCCGCCTGATCCGCGACAACCCGTGCGAGTACATTGACCGTCCCAAGCGCGCCAAGAGCACAACCGAGGTACT
>USCL01000235.1 GCA_900553145.1 uncultured Desulfovibrio sp. | reverse complement strand
GACAACAAGCTGGTGCGCGAGGGGGTCGACCACACGCCCGTCCACGCCATCGTGACGAACTCGACGTACGACGGCCTGTGCTACAACGTGAAGCGCGTCGAGGAATTGCTGGGCCAAAGCGTCGACCGGCTGCATTTCGATGAAGCATGGTACGGCTATGCCCGGTTCAACCCCATCTATGAGGATCGGTTCGCCATGCACGGCGATCCCGAAGGGCGCGGGGCGTCCGGGCCCACGGTCTTCGCCACGCAGTCCACGCACAAGCTGCTGGCCGCGTTCTCTCAGGCCTCGATGATCCACATCCGCGAGGGGAGGAACCCCATCGAGCACAACCGGTTCAATGAAGCCTTCATGATGCATGCCTCCACTTCGCCGAACTACGCGATCATCGCGTCCAACGACATCAGCGCGTCCATGATGGACGGGGCGGGGGGCCGCGCGCTCACGGACGAGTCCATCCGCGAGGCAGTCGCCTTCCGCTGCCTCATCGCCCGGCTGAACGCGGAGTTCGCCGGACAGAAGCAGTGGTTCGTCAACGTGTGGCAGCCGGATGCCGTCCATGAGGAAAAGGGCATCCCCTTCTATCAGGTGGACGAGAAGAAGCTGGCGTCCGATCCCGCGTACTGGGTCCTGCGCCCCAACGCGAAATGGCACGGCTTCGGCGACATCGAAGACGGCTATTGCATGCTGGACCCCATCAAGGTGTCCGTAACCACCCCCGGCGTGGCCCTCGACGGCAATCTGGAGGACTGGGGCATCCCGGCCACCATCCTGACCATGTTCCTCGACCAAAACGGCATCGTCGTGGAAAAGACGACGGACTTCACCATCCTGTTCCTCTTCTCCATCGGGATCACCAAGGGCAAGTGGGGGACGCTGGTCGATGCGCTGCTGAAGTTCAAGCAGGCCTACGACCGCAATGCGCCCCTGCCCCGCGTGCTGCCCGCGCTTGCCGACGCCCATCCGGGCCGCTACGCGCACATGGGCCTGAAGGATCTTGCGCAGTCCATGTTCGCCGCGATGAAGGAACTGCGCACGACGCGGCTCCTTTCCGAGGCCTTCTCCCTGCTGCCCGAACCCCAGCTCTCCCCGACGCGGGCCTATGAGGAGCTGGTCAAGAACCATATCGAGCGGCTGACGCTTGACAAGATGGCCGACCGCACCGTCGCGACGGGCGTCGTCCCCTGCCCTCCGGGAATCCCCCTGCTGATGCCCGGGGAAAAGACGGGCCCCGCGGACGGCCCCATCCTCGGATACCTCAAGGCGCTGGAAGCGTTTGACGCCCAGTTCCCCGGCTTCGAGCACGACACGCACGGGGTCGAAATCGAAAACGGGCGTTATGTGATCAGCTGCATCAAGCGGTAGCGCAGCCTTGGCCGGACAGCGCAGCGCACCAGAATTTCCCGCGCGCCGCGCTGCCCGGAAGATATCCGGCATGGCCTCAAGGGTACCGCGCGCCCCGCATGGCCGCCTCCCCCGTGCTGCCGGCGGCATGTCCCCGCGCCACGGCCCATTAGGTGGGCACGGTGCCGGTCTCGCGGCGCAGGGGCATGTCCCCACGCCACGGCCAGTCCTGACGCGGCCCTCCCCGTGCTGCCGGCGGCATGCCCGCCCGGATGTACGGGCCCGGCGAAAGCGGCCCCCCATGCCTGACGCCCACTCCCAAAACGCAAAAAGCCCTCCCCGGCCCGCCGGGAGGGGGCTTTTTGCGTTTTGGTCATCAGGCCCTGCGGCGCACGCCGGGGAAGGCCAGCCGCAAGCCCGCAGGGAAAGCCTCCCGCCCCTGGCCTTCCGCAGGGGCGGGGAAACGGCCCGTGCCGGGCATGGGGCCCTCGCGGGCTCCGGCGCCAGCCCGGATGGCGTACGGGCACGTCCGGATGTTCGCGGGGTTCCGGCGCCGATCTCGATTTTGCCGGTTCCGGGCCGGGGCACGCCCCGGCGTTCGCGGGTTCCGGGACGGCGGGGAGGGCAAGCCGGATGAAGGCCGGTATGTTTCAGGATATCCCCTGAACCCGTCCCCGTCCATATTTTGCACTACCGTATATAGATTAATCTATATAGAATACGGATACACTTTTTGGAGGTATCCGCATGTACAAACGCATCATGGTGTTCCTGCTGGCCGCGCTGGCCGTGGCGTCCGGGGCGCAGGCCGCGGGCAACGAATGGAACGACTCGTTCAACAAGGCCAAGAAAACGCTGGAACGGCAGGTCTATTACGACCATCGGGTCACGCTCTACTGCGGGGCGGCGTTCGACGGGGAGAAGAACGTCACCCTGCCGGAAGAGTTTACGGCCGCGAAGCATGAGAAACGGGCCGGGAAGGTGGAGTGGGAGCACGTCGTCCCTGCCGAGAACTTCGGGCAGGCGTTCGCGGAATGGCGCGAGGGCGACGCGCAGTGCGTGGACAACCAGGGGAAGGCCTTCAAGGGCCGCAAGTGCGCCGAGAAGGCGAGCCGGGAGTACCGGCTCATGCAGGCTGACCTGTACAACCTCTATCCGGCCATCGGCGCGGTCAACGCCCTGCGCCAGAACTACAACTTCCAGATGCTGCCGGGCGAAGAAAGCGACTTCGGCTCGTGCGGGATGAAGATCGCGGACAGGAAGGCCGAGCCGCCCGCACGCGCGCGGGGGCAGATTGCCCGCACCTACAAGTACATGGACGGGGCGTACGGGCCGCGCTACCGGATGAGCCGCCAGCAGCGGCAGCTTATGGACGCGTGGGACAAGATGTACCCGGTGGATCAATGGGAATGCACGCGGGCCGGGCGCATCAAAAAACTACAGGGCAACGGCAACCCCTTCGTCGAGGGGCCGTGCCGGGAGGCCGGGCTCTGGTGACGGCAAGGCGCGGCGGCGCGCTCCCGGCCCCCCTTTTCCCCGCATAGGCCGGGGTTCTTCTGGCGGCGCGGGGCAAGGCGTCCGCGGCCTTTCCCCGCACAGGCCGGGCTGCCGGGCCGCCGCGCCCTTCCCCAAAAACGGAAGGCCGTATCCACGGCTGTGCCTGATCGGAGCGCGCATGTTGACACGCGCAGCCGCCAAGGGGCTCTTCGCATGGCCGGACGTGCGCCCGCCTCCGCGGCAGCGGCCCTCGCCCTTCCGGCAGGCCCCGGCCAGCTTGGCCGTGCGCCGCAGCCCTCCGCATGTCAGGGCCACTCTTCCAACAAAAACCGGGGATGACGCATTTCATCTCGACACATGAGGCGGCATTCCATATCTATCATCGGAACAGACAAAATATAACACCATACGGGCAACATACTTTTCATTCTCCCCTATCTGCATCATGAAAAACCGTATCTGCAAGACAAGGAATGCAAAGGCACGCTCACGAAAAACAACGTTCCCCGTCTTTTGATTTGCTTTATTCGCCCATCCTTTTCACGAGTTGCACTAAATACAATCATGGCGTATATATCGGAGGTGAACATACGTTTTTTGACGATATTGATAGAAGACTGCAAGGATAGATCGTTCAATGCAAAAGATGCGCTATTCATTTTGGGGAATACTGACCATATGTGCCTTATCCATCCTGTTCAGCGGGGTGAGTATCTTTTTGCTGCTTGAAATCAAAGAGCAAGCGTCCATCGTATACAGACACCCCTATACGGTTGGCAAACAAGCCAGCGAACTGCTTTCAAGGTTCACCGACACCAATTTCTCCTACCGCAGCTTCCTCCTTTCCGATGCCACCCCTCAAAAGGATCTTACGCTTGTTCTTCAAGAGCGCTTCTGTCGGCAAAGGATGGTCAGGGATACGATAAAAGAACGGTATACGGGGCCTAAAGAAGATGTGGAAAAGCTTTCCGGCATGCTGGATGCCTTCCACAAGGCGTTGATGCAAGGGCTGCCCTATGCCTCCTTACCTCAGGCGGAGAGACGCCAGTATCTTGATACGAAGGTGGAGCCTCTGTATAAAGAACTCAAAGAGGCAATAGAGGTAATCGTCCGTTTCACCAATCAAAAAATTCTTAACATCGAGAAGGAATCTTCCTTTACCGTCAACATAGCGATAATATGTTCCCTCCTCCTTGTTTTCGTTGTCCTGATCGTCGCATCCTTTTTTTACAGGCTGCAAAAAAGGAGCGAAGAGGCCATCGCCTATAGGGAAAAGCTGTTCGCCCTCCTCTGCACCAATGTTGACGACGTGTTCTTCATTTACCACGTGCGTGACAAACGGATAGAATACGCCAGCGAAAACGCGGAGCGCATACTCGGCCTCAAAGAAGAGCGGGGTATCGCCGCGCTCTATGCCCGGCTTTCCGATGAAAACCAAAAGACGCTTGAGGGCTTCGCCGGGCAGGCGCCGTTCGATGAGCCGATGGGGTGCGACTTCTCGATGAAGGACGCCGCGACCGGGGAAGAACGTTTCATGCACCTTCATCTGTATCCCGTAAAGGAGAGCGAAGACGACGTCCGGTATGTCATAGCCGTATCGGACTGTACCAGCGCCATGAAGGCGCAGCAAACGCTCAAGGACGCGCTGGCGAACGCGCAACAGGCAAATGCGGCCAAGCGCGACTTCCTGTCCCGCATGAGCCACGAAATCCGAACCCCCATGAACGCCATCATCGGGATGGCGGCCATCGCCGCCGCCCACATCCAGCACCACGAGCGCGTCGCGGACTGCCTCCACAAGATCAGCTTTTCCTCCAAGCACCTCATGTCCCTGCTCAACGACGTCTTGGACATGTCCAAGATAGAAAGCGGGAAGCTCGCCATCCACCACGAGGAATTCGATCTCCCCAAGCTGATCGACTCCATCGTGTCCATCATCTATCCCCAGACGGAATCGCAAGGGCAGCATTTTGAAGTCGCACTGTCCGGCATCGATGAGGAAAGGCTGGTGGGGGACTCCCTGCGCATCAACCAGATCCTGCTGAACCTGCTTTCAAACGCCCGGAAATTCACGCCCAGAGGCGGCTCCATCAAGCTCGCGGTCAGCCAGAAACGGCAAAACGGCGGCGTGCTGATGTGCTTTACCGTGAGCGATACCGGCATAGGGTTGAGCGAGGAGTTCCAAAAACGGCTCTTCACCCCCTTTGAGCAGGCGGACAGCTCCATTTCGCAAAAATACGGGGGGACGGGGCTCGGCCTCGCCATCACGCAGAACCTCGTCACGCTCATGAACGGCACCATCAAGGTGCGGAGCAAGGAACATGAGGGCGCGAGCTTCGCCGTCGAGCTGCCGCTCGCGCTGCCCCGGGATCGCCGCGGCCCGAAAGAAGAGCGGATAGCGCAGGATATGAAGGTGCTCGTCGTCGATGACGACCGCGACACCTGCGAATATGCGGCCCTGCTCCTGCGGCGGATGGGCATCTCGGCCAAGTGGGTGCTGACGGCGCTGGAGGCGCTGGAGCAGGTCACGGACGCCCACGGGCGGAACAAGGATTATGACGTCTGCTTCATCGACTGGAAAATGCCGGACATGGACGGCATCGAGGCCACGCGCCGCATCCGGGAGGTGGTCGGGCCGGAAACCCTGATCATTATCATCACGGCCTATGACTGGACGGCCATCGAACAGCGGGCGCGCGAGGCCGGGGCAAACGCGTTCCTTTCCAAGCCCCTCTTCTCCTCAGCCCTCCACGATGCGCTGATCGCCGTATCGCAAAAAAAGCCCGTCCTCCCCGGGACGGCGGAGGAATCCGGCGCGGAAGGCCGGGCGCTCTCCTTATGCGGGCGCCATATGCTGCTGGTGGAGGACAACGAGCTGAACCGTGAAATCGCCGAGGAAATCCTCAAGGCATGGGGCGTTTCCGTCACTTGCGCCGAAAACGGCCAAGCCGCGGCGGACACGTTCATGGCGTCCGCCCCCGGAACCTACGATGCGATACTCATGGATATCCAAATGCCCGTGCTGGACGGGTATGCGGCCGCGGCCGTCATCCGCGCCTCCGGTTCTCCGGAAGCGCGGACGATCCCCATCATCGCCATGACCGCCAACGCCTTCCGCGAGGATGTCGCCATGGCCTTGTCGGCGGGCATG
>USCL01000234.1 GCA_900553145.1 uncultured Desulfovibrio sp. | reverse complement strand
ACTCCCATGAAGGAACCTTCACTAGACCCTGAATCCGATAGGAAGCGGCCCTCGGCGTCCCGTGGGTTGTATTATCAAAGGATCGCGTGCTACTGATTATCCCCACACGTCCCCCGTCATTGCACAGTACGGGGAGAGAAAGGGGAGAGAGATGCCAGTGCAATGGAAGGGGACCGCCTACCCGGGGGTCCGGTATTACGAGCACGAAAGCAGGCGAACCCGTAACGGTCAGCCCGACAAGAACTACTCCATCCGCTACACGCGGGAGGGCACACGTATAGAAGAAGGCGTCGGATGGGCGTCGGAAGGCTGGAACCCGGAGAAAATATCCAAGAACATACTGAATGTCATTAAGGAAGGCATCCGCACGGGCACCGGCCCATTCAGCCTTGCCGACATGAGAGCACGGGCCGTAGAACGGCAGGCCGAGGAAGAAGAAGCCCGCCTTCGAGAAGAAGCGGCGAACATGACGGTCAGAGCATACTTTACGGACTATTTCCTTCCCCGGATAAAGAGGGAAAAGCGGAGCTGGCTGACAGACAAGCAGCGCTACGACAAAGAGATTGACGCCGTGCTGGGAGACTTCCCCATGCAGGCGGTGACAGAGAAAGATGTACAGGAATTCACGGATTATCTCTGTGAGGAAGAGTATGCGGCGGCCACGGTGAAGCAATACGTGGGCATCGTGAAGCACCTGTTCTATGGTGCCATGGAGACAAAAATCGATGGCATTCGTGTTTTCAACGGCATCAATCCGGCCAAAGGCGTGACGTTGCCGGCGATCCATAACGAACGCGTGCGGTATGCCACTCCACAGGAAGTGG
Organism: uncultured Desulfovibrio sp.; assembly: GCA_900553145.1. GTDB lineage: Bacteria > Desulfobacterota > Desulfovibrionia > Desulfovibrionales > Desulfovibrionaceae > Bilophila. Next base: position 5,169 of record USCL01000234.1, on the reverse strand, counting down.
ATCTCCTGCTGGCCGAAGCCTGCACGCTGGAATCGCCGGACTTGCATGACGCCATTATCCTGAGTTTGAATACAGGGCTCCGGCTGGGTGAGCTGAAGCGCCAGAAGTGGCTGGAAGTCGATATCTATGGCCTGATGGTAACTGTGCCGGACGACGACAAACGCAAGCCCGGAGGTCAGGTGCCGATGAACAAACAGGCACTGGCCGTGTATCTTGCCCGCCGCGAAATATCTGGGGGCGCGCCTACAACCCTCGTCTTTCCACCGGTCGCCGGCGGCGCATTCCGCAACAATCTGTCGGAATCCTTCCGCATGATTGCGGACCGGATCGGGCTGAACGATGGCATCACGGATCGGCGCTACAGACTGACATTCCATTCGATGCGGCATACCTTTGCCTCGTGGTTGGCACTCAAGGGCACGGATATATACCGCATTCAGAAGCTGATGCGGCATAAACGTATAGAAATGACCATGCGGTATGCTCATTTGATCCCTGATGCGATGCGGGGCGCTCTTGACCTGCTGAGGCCATAGAGGATTAGAGACTGGCGGCCTGTTCCCTGCCTGACCTTTTCCGCTGCTCTCGCCCGGACTTGCCCTTCGGGCGGAGTTCCAGCTGGACGTCAGACACAAGACGCTTGATCTCAAAATTTTTGAGCACCCATTCCAAAAGAGAACGGGTGCGGTAGGCCACGTTACGGCCCACGGCCCAAGCCATCTCCGGCCCCTCGCCCCGGGCGTCGGCGTTGGCCAGAGTCTTGCGGGCCACCAGCCCGCCGAGGAAGTATTCGACTTCCTTCCGGGCGATCACCGGAGGCAAAGAAGAAAACTCAGCCAGAAAGGCTTCCTGTTCCGGCGTAAGCGGCATGTTGCTCTGCATGGCGGCCCCCTTACAGGTTGTAGAACTGGCATATGTCCCGAAGGTTGCAGCGCCGGCATTTGCCGAGCGGTACAAAGGACTCGATGTCTTGCCAGCATCCGGCCAGTTGGGCAACGAGGCCCGGAACGACGTCCTCGCCGTCGGCCCAGCGGGTGATGCAGCCTGCCATCATGGGGCCGGGCACTTCCTGCTGGTCACGGATGCCGAGTACGGGCGTGCCCAGCGCATAAGCCATACCGGCCTGAATGCCGATCTCCTGCCCGACGTGGCCATAGCAGACAACAAGGTCGGCAGATTTACAGGCGTCAGAACAAAAAGAAAAAAACTGGCTGCCGAGCGCATCGGAATCATCCCGCCGCCGCAGCAAGGGGCTTGTAACAGGGCACGGCTGTTTCATCTCCGTCCAGTCAAAAATCTGGACGCTCGGGGCTGCGCTCCTGATGGATTGTTGCAGGCGCTGGACGGCACACACCTGTCTACCGCTGGCGGCAATGAACAGACTTGGTATCATGGACATTCCTCTTCATTTTTCCACACCCTGCTCCACGGCCTTGAGCAAGGCCACAATGGAGGCCAGAGCTTCGTAGCCCTTGGCCGCGATGGCGTCCCGCTCGTCGGTGGTGATGGTGCCGTCTTCCAGCGCATTGGCGGTCGTGCCCATCAGCTTGCCGAACCCCTCCACGGCCAGCATGCACTGCCGGTGGACGGGGTGTCCGCTGCCGGAGACTGCTGGCAGAGCGACGCAGACTACGCCCATTTCCGCGGCCATCACATCCAGTGGCTGAATGCTGCCCGTGAGCTTCATCAGGGGCAGGACAAGCTCCGCGCCGAGCTTATGATTAGGCTGACGGCTGAGTTCGGACATCAACGTGTTGTAGTCGCGCCCGATGCGCTCCGCGATGAACTTGGCCGGCAGCCCGCTGGGGGCGTCCTTCACCAGTTCGTGCAGGATGGCTGTGATGGATGGCGTCATGCGACTCAGACCTCTCAATTTGCGGTACAAAGATTGCGTAGCCCCGGACGTGAAAACAGATTAAGCCGATACCATGCCCGGAACGTCGACAGGCATATCGGGCGCGGCTTGTTCCAAGCCCGGGAAGCGGGGGCTTGGCCTACCGCGCCTGCGAGCAAGAGGAGGTAGAAGCTTCTCGGGAAATCCCAGCGCAAGAATCGCAGCTCGGCGCTCTGGTTCCGAACTATCCATCAAATTGTAGCGTGTTGTCGAATACGGCCATCCGAGCTGTTGGGCTGTCGCTGTGATGGTGATGTCTCGTTCCTCCATCCACAGCATCAATTCGAGCCTTCTCATCCGCTCGGCCTTACAGGTGTTGGACATTGCGGTCATGATTCTTTCCTGCTACCTAAAAGATTGACAAAAACAATTGATGCGCCATCTTTTTGTTAGCCAAAAACTAGCGCACAGTCAAGGGAGATTAGGCTTTTTCTAGCCTAAAATGAGATATATGCAATTATATCAACGTGTTAAAAGTATACTGGCAGCATTGACCATCTCCCAGAGCGAAATGGCCCGAAGGCTGGATATGCCGCAACGGACGTTTCAGGGATATCTGAATGAAAAACGGCAGGATAACCTATGGCCAATCCTGCCGAAAATTCTCGAACTGTTCCCGCGCCTCTCGCGGCAATGGCTTTATTTTGGCGAAGGGCCGATGTTCATCGGACAGGATGTGCCACTGGATCAGCAGGTGCCCCTGCAGGAGGTCCAGCAGGCGGTCGAACAGATGGCGCGCGATGCCAACGGTACCAACAAGACGCTGCTCCAGCTCGTCGCCGGCCAAGCCGGCGAACAGGATGCGGTAGAAAGGGTCAAGACCTTGGAAGAGGAGTTAAGAGCGCGCGATGCCGAGCTGGCGGAGGAACGTCGCCTCAATCGCCAGTTGACGACGCGCCTGCTGCTTGAAAGCAACGAGGAAAAAGACTCCGCTCGTACTGCCGACAGAAAAGCGGTAAACGAGCGGTGATCATACCATTCCGCCCGGCACAAAAACCGGGCGGAACGTGAAAAGCCCCTGACAGGCAGGGGCTTGCTTATGGAGGCCGCGGATCGGCTTTTTTTGTTGCCGGCTGTCACTCCAGCCGAGTCAAAAAGCCCGCCCGGATCAGGTCCTCGACGTGGGCCTCCGGGCTGCATGTACGGATGACGCTGCCGTCATACATGGCGGCGCGCTTGGCGCTCCCGCGCATCCATTCCTCAAGCGTTGGTTCAGGGATAAACTTGGTTTGCCAGAGGCTCTCGGCCAGCTGCCGGAGGCTCTCGGCCTCCAGCAGTTCGCCGTCTTGGGTGCGTACTCTCATGCTCCTCCTTATGCGGTGGTCGCCAGCACGGCGGCCCGGTTGCGATAGAATCGCACTACGCTCTCATTGATACCGACCCAAAGGCTTTCAAGGCGGAGGGCCGGAGCCGCGTGGCTCATCATGCCCCCGACAAGACGGTAGGCGGACTGGCCGCGAACAGGTTCGATCCGCATGCCCATGCGGCGCAGCCGGGTGACGGCGGCACGCGCGGTGTGGGGCAACCAGCCGAACGTATCGCACATTGAGGCCAGCGTGACAACGCCCTGCGAGGTGAACATCTCCGCCAGCCGCGCCTGCACCCCACGCAAAGAAGGGTGTTCGATGACCGGGGCCGGGGCTGCCGGAGCATGGCTCTGAGACTTGCAGACGTCGATGAACTGGCCAAGGAAGCGAACCCAATTGGCGATCTTGTTCGCGTTTATCGTCCCCGAGTGCTGGCGAAATTCGATGGTGCCATGGCGCTGGAACGACATCAGGTTGACCTTATAATAACGGCTGCCCATAACGCTGGCCAGTTCAGTGATGTTGAAGGAACGCATAAACCGCTCGAAAGGAATGCCGGACAGCGACCTGCAGTAGGTGTTGTTCGAGCCGCGACGGCTCGGCGGCATGATGGCGTCAATTTCAGTTTCATGGTCGGCGTAGCGACGCACGATGGTCTTGACGTCGTTGACGGTCAGATCAGAGGCGTCGAAATGAACATGGAAGCCGCAGCTGCGGTTGACGGTTGCCCCGGCGTCAGACAGAGCCTCGGCCACGGCCATGGCTTCCTCAATGCCTTCCTCGCCATGGAGCACCGGGCTGACGACCTCAAAACCGCCGCGCACGCTGGAATCCTCCACCAGCTTCCAGTGGGCTCGGGTCGTGTGGTTGTAGGATTCATCCTGCACGGCGATGCCGATGGCCCGCAGGACGGTCAGAGCGGTTTGATGGTTGATGCCAGCGATTTCCAGTTCGATTCCAAAAGAGCGGTTCATATTCTACAACCTCTTTGTTTAATTAGCGATTCACCCTTGCCGTGAGTGTGTGATCGCTCTTTCCCCAAAAGGTTGCAAGTCTTTTCTTACTGATTTTATTGCTTTTTTCCGAGAAAACAGGCGACAGCCCGTTCCCGATGGCGGCGGCGTACAACATGCCCTGCAGGTAGCGCATCGGCGTATGGTTTTTATTAGCGCCGGGTAAAGAAAACCCGGCGCCGCGAAGACTACATTTCCGGCTGCAGCATGTCCTGAAGCTTGGCCACGACGTCGCCGGTATCGAAAATGAACGTGGCCACTGCGGCGGCCACATTGGAGCTGGTAAGATCGTCGCGGTCACACAGATGCAGCACGGGACGCTCCATGGCGTAGGCAGCGCCCACGGCTACGGCCATGTCCGCGTCCGGAGCGCCCGAGATGAGCACGGCATCGCATTCACGAATACAGGCCATGATGGATTCCATGCGGTTGTCGGCGGAATCGTCCAAGGTCAGGACCTGAACATCCATGCCCTCAACGAGGTGACGCAGAATGGGAGTGTAGCAACGGGAGGCGGCGTTTTCGACGATGTAGACCCGCTTGGCCATGTTCTTTTCAATCTGCTGAGACATAATTTAACCCCTTTATTTTTATCACTATCGCCTCTCGGCGTGATTGTGTGTTCGCTCTTTCCAAAGGGGTTGGCAAGTCCTTTCTGCTTGGTTTTATTCTTTTTTTTCGTCTTCACCAGAGGGGCGGACAAGACAAAGGCTTTCCAGCGTGCTGCCCAGACTGCGGTAGCCTTTGCAGTGTTTCATATAACCGACATAGCTGGCCACACAGCTGCGAACGGTGGTCAGAGCGACGCGCTCGTCCCGGTACGCCCGGGAAAGCCCGCGAAAACGCCGGCGCGCCCGGACCACGTTGCGCTTGCGGGGCAGCTTGTAGCCTGCCCAGTGGCGGTAGCCCGCAAAGTCCACGCCATGGCTGGCGGGAAAAATTCTTGTCTTGCTGT
>USCL01000233.1 GCA_900553145.1 uncultured Desulfovibrio sp. | reverse complement strand
TGCCAAAGCACGCAAGCTGGAACAGCAACAGGCTAATGCCGAGCCAGAACAACAGGTCGATCCACAGCGCGCCCTTGATGAGCGTCATGCTGCGGCCCTTGGTGTGCGCGCTGAAACACCCGAGCCCGATGATCCCGAACCCGAAACTGAACAGATGGAAAGAAACCATCCCGAAATCGCCGCCCTTGAGCGGCACCCAGCCTTCCGGCGAAGGATAGCCGATCAAGCCCATGTTGATCAGCGCAAAGCCGAGCGTGCCGGCGATAATCCCCGCCGGGACAAGGTATTTCTGCAGGAACGCCACCTTGGCGCGCAGCCAGACGCCCAGAAGCAGAAGAAACGACATCCACATGACCGCCATCAGATACGGAAGAAACGAGCTTTCCATGCTGCACCCGGAGAGTTGCGGGACGCTTCCCGGCATGGGGAAGCGCGCCCGGGTTTCGAGGCCCTTCGTTCGCCCGGCGGCGACGAGGGAAAACGCCGATGACGCGGGGGGAGGCAGTGGCCTGAGGACGGAAAGGGGATTGCCGCTCAGGCGATTCTCGTTCAAAAGGCGCTTAGAGATGAGCAAGCATGATGCCAACATGGCATTCCATAGAAAAGCTGGCATTTCAGCATGATATTGACAGGCATGGGTTGGCGTTATAAGACTTTTCCAAAAAACGGGACTGTAAAATCCCAAAAACGGGATTTTTCCGTAAAACGGGAATGGCCCGGAGGTTCCGCCATGTACGCAGGGACAGTATCGCCATCGGACCCCACCCTCGCCGCGTTGACGCTCTCGCTCCGCCTTTCGGCCACGCCGCTCAGCGAGAGGCACCTCTCGCTTATCACCGCGCAGCCCGAAGAAAACGTCCGGCAGCTCCTGTCGGAGTTGGAGGGCGCGGCCCTCGCCGCTAGAACGGGGACGGCGTGGACCTGCGGCCCCGTCCCGCCGCCCCTGCTCGACGCGCTGGCCGCTACGGTCCGGGCCAAGATCCCCGACTCACGGATGCCCCACTATCTGGGGTTCCTCCTCCCGGACGCCACGCTTGAAGAATGCGAACACGTGGTGCGGTATCTGGATGAAGAACTGAACCAGCAATCCCCGGAAACCCTTCTCTGCCTCGAATTCGTCATCCGGTACCTGCGGGACTGGGGGGAAGCCCACGCCAACGCGGCCTTCCAGAAAAGCTCGCAGTACGCGGAGCTGGTCCTCATCGTGCAGAGCCTGTGCCTGTTCCTCAACGATCAGATGCAGATGGCGGTCAAGCTCACGCCCGTCGCCTATGCCCTGACGCAGCAGTCCGGCAACGAGCGCTTCAGGACGCTGGTGGCCATTTTCGGATGCTATCTCAAGGTGTTTTCCGATGAGCCGTTGCCGCAGGATATTTCCCGGCATGTGGAGCGGCTCGGGGAACTTCCGGATCTCGGCGACAAGGAGATGCAGGACTGCCTGCCGCTGTTCCGGGGCATCCTGCACTACGTGCGCGGCGAATATCCGCATGTCTTGAAATATTATGACCAAAAGCTGGACGCCTACGGCTGGAAATACCGGCGCTTCGCCATGCTGCTGGCATCCTGCGCCAGCCAGTCCGCGTTCTACCTGCGCCAATACCACCTCTCGCTCGGCATCAACGAATCGTCCCGGCGCACGGCGGCCCTCGCCGGGGATCACATGCTCTCCATGTTCTGGATGCTGCATCTGGCCTTCGCCATGCTCCGCGTCGGGGACATGGACGCCGCCCTCCTCAACCTGGACTGCCTGTTCATGGCGTTCGATTCCAAGCAGTACAACAAGACCGCCATCAGCACCGTCCGGGGCATCGCGCTCTACCATTACCTGAACGGCCGCCTCCGGGCCGCCCACGCCCTGCTCACCGGGCAGGCCGCAAGGGGCGTTTCCCCCAGCGCGCCGCACGTCCCCTTCGAAGACCCGCTCAACCTCGATATGCTCTATGCGCTGGAGAAGGCGGGCTTTCCGCCGATTCCGCGCTACCCGCTCGACCTCACCATAAAAAAACTCGGAGAAGGGGCCAACCGCCAGCTCCGGGGAGCGGCGCTGCGGGTCGAGGCGCTCCGGCTGCGGGATCGCGGCGGAGATCCCGAACGCGAACAGGCCTTGCTGCGGGAAAGCTTGGACAGCATTGCCGGAACCGGCGACCGCCGGGAGGAGGCCCTCAGCGCCAATGTGCTGGCGGATGTCCTCGAGCGCACCGGCGACACGGCCTCGGCGGCGGCCCTGCGCGATCAGGCCGAAGCCTGTTCCGGGGTCCGCGTCGGCCGGAGCGTTTCCTACCAGCAAATGGTCCTCCTGCTGACCCGCCATGCCCCGGGGAACAGGCTGCCCGCCCCCAGCGGCGGGCCCCACCCGCAGGACTCCTGCGTGGAACGCTGCCACCGGGCCTTCAACGCGCTCTCGAACGAAACGTGCCTGGCCAGCGCCCTGCACCGTCTGGTCGCCATCGCCCAAAAGGAGCTGAAATCGGAACGCGGGGCGCTGTTCCGGCGGGACGAGGGCAACGGGCTTGCCTGCGCCGCCGCCGTCAACCTGACCGACATGGAGCTGAAAAGCGAACAGATGCGCCCGTGCCTTGAATGGCTCAACGGCTTTTCCACTGGCCGATCCGGCCCGGAGCGCGGCGAACAGGGGCTCTGCCTGCCCCTCGACATCGGCGAATCCGGCCTGTGGCTGCTCTATCTGGACAGCACCTTTACCGACGGCTCCTTCGCCCATTTGCACCAGCCGGAACTCCATACCCTGTCCTACCTGTTCGCCTCGGAAGTGCGCTCCGCCCTGCGCCTCAAAAAAGTGCGCGACGAGGAATCCCGGCATCAAAAGGAACGCTTCCAGTCCGTCGTGCTGCAAGAGGACAGGAACATTGCCCCCACCTTCGGGGCCGGCCTCGGGGAGCTGCTCGAACAGGTCAGGCACGTGAGCGTGACGGATGCGCCCGTGCTCATCTTGGGGGAAACCGGCGTGGGGAAGGAGGTCATGGCCCGGCAGATCCACCTGATGAGCCGCCGCAGCGGCCCCTTCGTCGCGGTCCACCCCGCGAGCACGCCAGAGCACCTTTTCGAGAGCGAATTCTTCGGCCATGAGCGCGGCGCGTTCACCGGGGCCATCAAGCAGAAGCTCGGCTTCTTCGAAATGGCCGACGAAGGGACGCTTTTCATCGACGAGGTGGGCGACATCCCTCCGGCGATCCAGACAAAACTCCTCCGTGTCCTTCAGGAGCAGCGGTTTATCCGGGTCGGCGGCACGCGGGAAATCTATTCCTCGTTCCGGCTCATCACCGCCACAAATAAAAACCTGTGGCAGGAAGTGCAGGAAGGCACGTTCCGCGAGGATCTGCTGTACCGCATTTCAGTCGTGCCGCTCATGCTGCCGCCGCTGCGCGAACGCAAGCAGGACATCATCCCGCTCGTGCAGAACTTCATGGAACACTTCTGCCGCCGCTACAACCAGCTCCCGTTCGCGCTGAACCAAGAGGAAACCGCCCTCCTCCGCAGCTACGGCTGGCCCGGGAACATCAGGGAACTCAAGAACGTGATCGAACGGGCGGTCATCCTGAACCGGCTTCCGGCCCTGAACGCGCCCCACTCGCCGCCGCACCGGAAAACCGGCGGGGAAACGCCGCAACGCCACGGGTTCGTCGTCGAAGACATCCCCACGCTCGACGAACTGGAACGGCGCTACCTCGAGCATGTCTTCAACATCGCCTCGGGCCGCGTGTACGGGGAAAAGGGCATGACGGAACTGCTCGAGCTCAAGCGTTCAACACTGTACACAAAACTCAAAAAGCACGGCATCGCACTGCGCTGACGCATCCCGCGCTGCTTAACCTTTTTCGCAGCCTTGCGCGCCCGCGACAGGACGTACCGGAAGGCGTACCTGCCTCTCGTAATACGGAAAAGGCTCGCCGGAATAGGAGCGCGCCCGCTTGAGACGCTACGGGACACCCTTCTGTGCGGCGGGTTTCCACGATGGGCCCCGTCAAAAAAGCCTCATGGGGGATCTCCGCATGCAACAAGGGCCAAGGGATTTCCCCTCGGCCCTTTCGCCGTTCATGCCCGAGCGTTGCCGCGCCGGAGCCGGGCCGGGTGTTCCGGCGGGCGGCCCGGCTCAGTCGGCATTGCCCGCCTTCGCCCCATGGGAATCCCATAAAGGCGAAGGCGCCTGATGGCAGGCCTTGCAGTCCGTGGGCCCCGCCGGTTTGCCCGCCGCGAGCGATTCGGTATGGCAGGCGAGGCAACTTGGGTATGGCCCGTGAAAAGCATTATAGAAATAATGGGGATTCGGCGCCGGTTTGGCGTCCTTGTCCGCGCGCAACGTGGCGGTCAGGCCGTCATGGCAGCCGGAACTCGTGCACAGCAAGGACTTGCCGTCCTCGTATCCCGTATGGTGGCAGGTGGTACAATTGATCAGGGGCGTGTGCGCCTGATGGGAGAACCGGGCCGGAGGCATGATCCGCCGCGCGCCGGACGGCACATGGATTTCCGTTTCACTCCACTGCACCAGAGGATGGTGCGCCGAAAAATCCATGGGCTGGCCGTGGCACAGCGCGCAGTTGCCGTAGCTCCCGAGCGTGGCCGCCTGCTGCTGATATTGGAGAGGCGGCATGTTGTCGAGGTTGCCGGCAAGAGGGTTCGTTGCCGGATACACGGCATGCGGCGCACCGTGGCAGACGATGCAACGCACCATGAGCATGTCGTCCCGGCGCCTGCTGAAGAGGCCGGACAACCCTTCGTCCCTTGGCGTCCATTTATTGAAGGCCGACGCGGTGAGCAGGTTGGGCTTTTCCGAAAAATTGTGGCAGCTGGTACAGTCCGGCTCCTGTATCCAAGGCAGGCGTCCCTTGATCTTGTCCAAAGGAACCTCGCGCGCCTTGATGCCAGCCATGAGTTTGCCGGCCTGAGGCAGGCCCGCCGCCAGCTCGGCTTTGAGCAAGGCCAAGGAATGATCTTCCATGAACCCGTGGCAACGCACGCAGGAGAGCCCGCGATCCACATGGAAATCACGGGCGAACAGGCGGCGCGGCGCACTCTTCGGGTCATCCCCCGTACGGCCCAGATCCACATGGCAGGTCTTGCAGGCGTCAGCGCCCCTGTCGGCCAAATACGTGGCGTGCCAGCCGTGGATGGATGCGGAAACGCTGAGCTCGGGCCCGGCCTTCCCTTCCCCTCCGGCTGTCCGCCCGTCTTTCAGGCCGACATGGCAGGAACGGCAATCGACGACCTCCCCCTTGGCGTACTGCTCCATGAGGTGGGTGGACTGGTGCCGGTCGTGCACTTCCAAGATGGCCGTCCCCGCGTTCGCGTGGCAGTGGGCACAGCCGAAACCGGGAGAAACAGCCAGCACGGCGGCGCTTTCCGCCAGCAGTTTGCCGGTCTTCCCGTCCTTTGCCCGCAGCGTGACCACCGGATACGGATCAAGGACACCTTCGGCGTTCATGGCGCTCACGGGAATCGACGCCGCGAAAAAGGAATCCTCCACGGCCTCCATCCGTCCTTGGCGCACGGCGGCGCCTTCCGCCAACCCGGCTTGCGGGCTCAGTTCCCACGTCACGTCGACGCCCTGAGCCACGATCTCCGGCATGGGCGGGCCACGCCTGATGAGCTGCGCGTTGAGCTGCGGCTCGGGATAGGAAAGGGTCCAGACGTCATTCGGCGCGGATGTCTGATAAAAGCCCTGCAGCCCGGCCCCGGTCAGCACATACTCCTGAGAGGCCGTAAAAGGCATGCTGGGAGCCGCCAGCGAACCCTGAGCGGGCAGATTGTCCAGCACCGTGCCGGGATCGTTTTGCGCAGCGACCGGGGAGGCTGCGCCCTCGGCTTTTTCCTCAGCGGGGGAGACGGAAAAAAGGACCCAGCCCAGCCAGATAAGGAACAAGGCCAGCGCGGCCAGCCAAGCCAGCAAGGCCCATGCCCCATAGGACGTTGACGAGGATGACGCGTGCTTGCTCATTGGTTTTTATCAATGAGTCAATGGTCATATGCAAGATTTCCTCTGGGG
>USCL01000232.1 GCA_900553145.1 uncultured Desulfovibrio sp. | reverse complement strand
GGGGGAGGGGAGAAGGAAGCCCTTCTCCAGAAGGGTTCCTTCTCCCTTCCCCCGATTCCTCTTCTCTCCCACCTCTCCCTCAAAGGACACCGCCATGAAAACCGTCATCGTGATCCAGGCGCGGCTGGGCTCGAGCCGCCTGCCCTGCAAAACCCTGCTGAACCTGCACGGCCAGCCCGTCATCGACTGGGTGGTGGGACGCTGCGCGCGCTCGGAACTGGCCGACGGGCTGGTCGTCGCCCTGCCCGATACGCGGCGCGACGAAGTGCTTGCCCGCCACCTGCGGGCGCAGGGGGTCGACACCTTCCGGGGCTCGGAACAGGACGTGCTCTCGCGCATGCACGGGGCCGCCGCCGCGCACGGGGCGGATCTCGTGGTCCGCGTGTGCGCCGACAACCCGCTGATCTGGGGCGGGGAAATCGACAACCTGATCCGCTTCTACCAGAGCGAACACGCCGCCGGGAACTGCGACTACGCCTATAACCATATCCCGCGCAACAACCTTTACCCCGACGGCCTCGGCGCGGAAATCGTCTCCTTCGAGCTGTTCACCAAGGCCATGAATGAGGCCACCCTGCCCGCCCACCGCGAGCACTGCCTTTCGTACATCGTGGACAACCCGGAACGGTTCGCCATCAGGACGTTCGATCCGCTCGATCCGGCCCTGCACCATCCCGAAATGAAGCTCGACATGGACACCGCCGACGACTTCATCAACCTCGCCCTGCATGACATCCGCCCGGACATCACGCCGCGGGAAATCGTGGAGCTGTTCAAATGAAAAGCGCCCTGTTCGTCATCCTGCTGGTCGGCTGGATCGTCTGGGGCTTCCGCTGGATGATCGGCAAAAACCGGCGTTCCGTGCCGAGCTGATGCCCTGACGCAAACGCCCTCGGTCAGGGGGCGCAAAAAACGCAGGCGGAAGGACACGCTTCCGGCCACGCGTCCGCAAGCGGGGATGCGGAGGAGCCGGAGCAAGCGGGCCATAGCCAGCCCCCCCGGAAAACGGAATGAAACGAGTTTCCACACACCTTTTCGCCGGAGCTTCCGGGCTGGAAGCCATCGCCCGGAAGCTCCGCGCCTTCCTCGCTGAAGAAACGCCCCTTATCAGGCACTCGGCGCTCGGCTGGATACGGCAGGTCCGCACCTGTTCGATCCGCAACATCAACCTGAGCGACAGTTGCCTGACCCTTATCCTTTCAGGCCGCAAACTCCTTCCGGGCAAACAGCCGGACGGCGCGCTCACCCTGCCGAGCGGAACCCTTGTCCACTTTCCTGCCGGAGAAAGCATCTCCTGCACCAACATCCCGGAAAACGGCGAATATCTGGCCCTGACGCTGGCTTTCGCCAAAGAAACGCTCTTTCGCGTGCACCAACGCACCGCCGACGCGCAACGCCGGGAACCCGCCCCCGAACCGCTGCTTCCCGCAACGCTGGAACGCTTCCTCGACGCCCTCCGGCTGGGCGATCCGGTCCTCGCCGAAATGCAGCAGGAACAAATCCTCTACCTGCTCTGGAAAGCGGGGATGGACGTCTTTTCCTTTCAAGATGAAATGATCAGCCGCATCCGGGGCCTTGTCGAAGCCGAACCCTGCCGCAAGTGGACCTCCGAAAGCCTTGCGGACGCACTCTGCATGAGCGAGCGGACGCTGCGCCGCCATCTGGGAAAATCAGGGACCACCAGCGCGGAACTCGTGCGTATGAGCCGACTGCACGTTGGCCTTTCGCTCCTGCAACGCCGCGGGATGCGGGTCGGCGAAGTGGCCCGCGAATGCGGGTATGAATCCCAATCGCGGTTTGCAGAGCGCTTCCGGGAGCGGTTCGGGCTGAATCCGGCCGAAGTGCTCGCCGCACGGGGCATTCAGGAGCAAGGTTGACCGGAACGGGAGCTACAGGCCCAGCCCTCATGCTGTATACTCCTTTTTCATTGCAACAAGATGAAAAAGGAGGACATGATGAAAGCATTCCTTATAGGCATGGCCCTCACGCTGACGCTGGCCGGTTCCGCCTTCGCCGGAGGCGCATTCACGCTGAGCAGCCCCCAGATCAAGGACGGCGGCACGCTGGCGGACGCGCAGGTATTCAACGGCTTCGGCTGTTCGGGGGACAATATTTCCCCGAAGCTCGAATGGAGCAACCCGCCCGCCGGAACGCAGAGCTTCGTCGTGACGGTCTATGATCCCGACGCGCCCACCGGCAGCGGCTGGTGGCACTGGGTCGTGTTCAATATCCCGGCGTCCGCGCGTTCCCTTGAACTGAACGCCGGCGGAGATCCCGCCAAGCTGCCCGCCGGGGCCGTACAGTCCCTTACCGATTTCGGCGTTCCGGGCTACGGCGGAGCCTGCCCGCCTCCGGGAGACAAGCCCCATCGCTACCTCTTCACCGTATACGCCCTCAAAGCCCCGCATCTCGATCTCGCCCCCGGAACCATGCCCGCCGCCGTGGGGTTCACAATCCACGGCAACGTCCTCGGCAGGGCCCAGTTTACGGCGACATACGGAAGATAACATGCATCAGCTTTGAAATACGCGGGCGCATTGGGGAGAGGGAGGAAAACTTTCTGGAGAAAAGGCCCCCATGTTTTCCTCCCCCTCCCCAAACCTGCCCGCGTGGCTTGCGTTCATCCCCTTCTTTGCAAAGGCTTTCGGCTTTATCGGAGATCCCTGTGCGCAGTGTTCCCCGTATGCTCAGGCCGTCCTCATGAAAACAGCCCGCCCCGCCTACCATTCCACCATGACCCTCACCTGCTGCCCGGCCTTGTTGGTGAACAGCAGATAGCCTTCCCGGTGCCCGAAGAGGAACACGTCGCGGGTGATCTCCACATCCTTGCGGCAGTATTCGGCAATGGAGGCAAGGTTCCCCTCTTTCCACCACTGCAGCGCCTGCAGGCCGTCCGCGAGCTTGGGCACGTTCAAGGTGGCGCGGGCCAGATTATCCAGCGAAATCCGGTAGGAAAGCCGCTTTTTGACCTCCACAAGCATATCCAGCGTGGGCAAAGAACGCAGCTCATACCCGGCGAACGGCTGCAACACCGCGTAGTCGAAGCGCGACGAGTTGAACCCGATCACCAGCCCCGCTTCCTTCAGGCGCTCGAACATGGCCGGGAGATCGTCCTGCTCATATTCAGTAAAGCAATCGCCCTTGGAATCGTACAGGACCGCCACGCTGACACCCATGAGATCCGCCCTGTGCCAGCCGCCCACTTCCGCCGCCGAGCGCCGGGTTTCCACGTCGAGCACCATAAACCGCTCCGGGAGCGGCGCAACGATACGTTCAGCGCCCCCCGTCCCCGGATTGTTCCATTCGATATCCGCCGTCATAACGGCCTTCTCCTTCGGCTGTTCCGACTCCAGCCCGCTCACGACCATATCCCCGGCAGGGGCCGGAGCCTCCATGATCCGCTCCAGAAGAAACAACGCCCCGGCCTTGTCGATGGGCCGGTTGCCCGATCCGCACTTCGGCGAATGCACGCAGGACGGGCACCCCAGCTCGCAGGGACACCGCACCAGCAGATCCCGCACCGCCGCGAACAATTCCGCAAGGCGCGGGAAGGCCGACCGGCACAGCCCCGCGCCGCCGGGCAGCCCGTCGTACACGAACACGGCGGGCATCCCAAGCTGCGCGTGCATGGGCGTGGAGATGCCGCCGAAGTCGTTGCGGTCCGCCATGACCATCAACGGCATGAGCCCGATGCACGCGTGCTCCAACGCATGAATGGAGCCCATAAAATGCATGAGGCCGTCTTCAGCCGCCCGGCGCGGGCCGTCCGGCACGCAGAACCACAGCCCCTCGGTTTCAAAAACCAGCGGCGGCAGATCCAGCGGCACGACGCAAAGCAGCCGGTTGTCGGCGACGCTGCGCTGCTCATAGCCGGTAATGGTTTCCGTGACCCGCAGCCGCCCGAACGCGACGGGCGAGCCGAACGCCGCCCCGGCGGCCTTCACCTCAATGATGGCGGTTTCCTTGTGGCTCCTGACCCGGGTGTGCCAGTTCACCCGCTGTTCCGGCACCTCGCAGCGCACCACGCGCTCCGCCATGTCGAGGCTCTTCACCACATACGTCCTGCCCCGGTGCAGATACACCGCGCCGGGGTGCGTCTCCTTGTACGCCTGATGCCCGTCCACGCTGCCGATGGGCTTGCCCTCGGCATCCACAATGGTACACGACGCGCCGCAACCCCGCAGATCCACATGCCGCTGCGGACGCTTGCGGGCGGCCACCCATTCCTTGCCGTCCGCCGATTTGAGGAGCAGCCCTTCCCTTTCCAATTCCCGCAGCGCCGCCTGAGCGCCCGGCCCGTACAGCCAAGGATCGCCGCTGGCCAGCGGCAGTTCCGCCGCCGCGCATTCCAGATGCCGTTTGACGATGACCTCGTTGTCGGGATTGATGACCGCCCGTTCGGGCTCTCGCCCGAAAAACGCCTCGGGCTGATGGATAAAATACTGATCCAGCGCGTCCTCGCCCGCGACGAGCAGCACCGCCGACTCCTGCCCGGAACGCCCCACGCGCCCGCCCCGCTGCATGGTCGAAATGACCGTGCCCGGATAGCCCACGAGGATGCACACATCGAGGTTGCCGATGTCGATGCCGAGTTCCAGCGCGCTGGTCGTGACCACGGCAAGCAGCTGGCCGTCGCTCATGCGGGCCTCGATCTCACGCCGCTCCTCGGGCAGGAAACCCGCCCGATACGCGCTGATGCGGCCCGCGTAACTCCCGGCCTTGTCCGCCGCCCACAGGGCGATAAGCTCGGTCATGCGCCGCGAACGGCAGTACACGATGGTCCGCAGCCCACGCGCCAAGGCGGCCTTCAGCAGCGCAATGGCGGTTGTAGAGGGGCTGTCCTCCGGATCGATGAACACCATGTGCCGCTTGCCCGCCGGTGCGCCCGAATCCCGGATGACGGGGATGGAGGGAGGGGGCTGGACGCCTCCCGCGGTTGAGGAAGCATTCTTTTCGGACGCAAGGCTCTCCCCTCCCTTCTCCGCTCCCGCCTGTGGCCGTCCCCCTCCTTGTAAAGGCGTTGACGTTTCGGGAGCGGAACCTTTGTCTCCATCGTGAGACATTTTGAGGGCTGGTTCCGTCTCCATTGCGCAAGCCTGAGGAGAAGGGGGGAGGAGCAATCCGCTCCGGCCGTTTGGCGTGGGGCAGGAAAAGCCCTTCCCTGAAGGGATTCCCCTATCCAGTTGCCTGCCCATCAGGTTGCCCGCGAGTTCCTCGGGGTTCCCGACGGTGGCCGTGCAAAAGACGAAATTGGGACGGGCGGCATACCGGGTGCAAATCCGGTTCAGGCGGCGGAAAAGCTGGCTGATGTGCGAGCCGAGGACGCCACGGTACGTATGCGCCTCGTCCACGACCACGAGCGAGAGCGAGGCAAGGAATGTTGTCCACTGCCCATGGAACGGCAGGATCGCCAGATGCAGCATCTCGGGGTTGGTGATCAGGACGTTGGGCGGGCTTTTGCGGATCTTGCGGCGGAAATGATCGGTCGTGTCGCCGTCGTAAATGGCGATGGACGGCCTCGCGGCCTCGGGCCAGTGCGCGGTCAGTTCCTGAAACGCGGCGAGCTGATCCTGCGCCAGCGCCTTCAGCGGGAACAGCATCAGCGCGCGGCTGTCCGGGTCCTGCAAGCATTTTTCCAGTATCGGCAGGCTGTAGCACAATGTCTTGCCACTGGCGGTAGGCGTGGCGACCACCACATCCCGCCCGGCGCGGATCGTGTCCGCCGTCAGCGCCTGATGGCTGTACAGCGACGCGATCCCCTGTTCGCGCAGCACCTCCGCGATGGCGCGGGGCCACGGACGGCGCGTTTCGCCATAGCGGGCCTCACGCGCAGGCAGCACCCGATGGTGCGTCACCTGCCGCGCGAACCGCTCGGACGCCAGCAGCGACCGTATGTAATCAGCCACGTTGTTTTGCATAAGCGATTGGGGTGGAGGAAGGAAACCGGGGGAGGGGAGAGAAACCCCTTCTGAAGAAGGGCTTTTCTCTCCCCTCCCCC
>USCL01000231.1 GCA_900553145.1 uncultured Desulfovibrio sp. | reverse complement strand
GATGCAGTGGGGCAGGAGCACGAGGAGCTGGCGCGGCTCGCATTGGATGCCGCTGCTCAGGACCAGCTCGTTGTTGACCTTGATGAAGGAGCGGCGCACGGCGGCCACCGGGATGCGCATCATCCGGCCCATGAGTTCCATGATCGGCAACAAGAGGCGGATGGTGATGCCGCGCAGGCGTGAGGTGCCGAGTATGGGCTTCCCCGTGTAGGCATGGAGCACCAGCCCCACGGAAAGCCAGATGATCGCAAGGATGGCCGTGCCGAAGGCGGTGCCCGCGACGAACGGGAGCCACGGATGGATGGCCGCGAAGCCGACGGTCGGGACAAGCCAGATGAGCAGCAGCAGCGCGCAGAGCAAGATGGCCGTACCGATCACCAGACCGATGAACAGGCGCTTGCCGGTGCCTTCGTATTCATCCTTGGAAAGGGAAAATGAGGACTTGGGGATGTTCACCTTGGGTTCGCCCCGGATGAGGTGAAAGGATTGAGGAACATCAGGGAAGACGCTTTTTCTCAGCCCAACGGGACTCCCGCCGCGCTGCCTCCCCACCAGTCGAAGTTTTTGCGGGTGGGGGTCCGGGGGAGGGCGCTTTTTTCAAAAAGCGTCTTCCCCCGGTCTTCTATGCCAAAGCGGGAGAAACGGCGCGGCCGAAGCCGTCCTTGCCCGCCGCGCGGCAATAGCCGTTCCAGAACGCTTCCGCGGACATGGGCTTGCCGCCCGCGGGCTTGAGCGTGGAAATTTCGTACAGGGCATCCCGGCAGGCGACGAGCAGCTTGCCGTTGCGCAGGCCCACGATGGCCCCCGGCGCGGGATGCTCGCCAGTGAAGGCTTCGCCCGCCCGGCCCGGCTGGATCAGCGCGGGCAGGGGGTCGCGCCCCGGCAGCAGGAAGACCGTCTGCGCGCCGGGCCACGGGGTCACGCCCCGGATGCGGGCGTGTATGGCGGCGGCTTCCCCATTCCAGTCGATGTGCCCGTCGGCCTTGGCCAGCTTGGCGGCGTAGGTAGCCAGCGCCTCTTCCTGCGGGATGGGCGTGGAGGGATCGCCGTCGGCGTACTGCTGGAGCACTTCCACCATGAGCCGCCCGCCGAGATCGGCCAGTTCGTCGTGCATGGTGGCGGCGGTGTCGTCGATGCCGATGCCGATCGCGCGCTGGAGCAGCATGGGGCCGGTATCAAGCCCGCGCTCCATGCGCATGATGGTGATGCCCGTGAGGTGGTTGCCGTCCATGATCGCCCGCTGGATGGGGGCCGCGCCCCGGTACTGGGGCAGGAGCGAGCCGTGGACGTTGAAGGGGCCGATGGCCGGGATGTCCAGCACGGACTGGGGCAGGATGAGGCCGTAGGCGGCGACGACCAGCGCGTCGGGGCGGAGCCCGGCGAGTGCCGCGCGATCGGCTTCGTCCTTGAAGTTGAGCGGCTGAAAGACCGGGATGCCGAGCTCCTGCGCCAGCACCTTCACGGCGGGCGGCTGGAGCTTGTGCCCGCGCCCGGCGGGGCGGTCGGGCTGGCAATAGGCCGCGACGACCTCGCAGCCGGGCCATGCCGCCACATGGCGGAGGACCGTGGCGGCGAAATCCGGCGTACCCATGAATACGACGCGCATCTTCTGTTCGGGAGCGGCCATCTATTTCACCTGACTCTGACGGGTGCCTTTTTTGAGCTTGCTTTCAAACATGATCCGCTTGAGGCGGCTGATGCGGTCGATGAACAGCTTGCCGTCCAGATGATCGATTTCGTGCTGGACGCAGATGGCAAGGATGTCGTCCGCGTCGAAGCTGACGGGGTTGCCGTCCAGATCGGTGGCTTCGACGTGGATTTGGGCGGTACGGCGGACCTTGGCACGGTAATCGGGCACGGAGAGGCAGCCTTCCTCGCTTTCCACATACCCGGCGTCCGGGATGGGCGTCCATACGGGATTGACCAGCACCATTTTGCCTTCGCGCTTTTCGGGGCCGGTGACGTCGATGACGACGAGGCGGAGAAGCTGCCCCACCTGCGGCGCGGCGATGCCGATGCCGTCCGATTTGTACATCGCTTCGGTCATTTCCTTGGCGAGCTTGCGGATCTCGTCGGTGACCTCAGTGACGGGAAGGCTGGGTTTGCCAAGCAATGGATTAGGATAAGTGATTACTTTCAAAGACATGTATGCTCTCGTATGCGGGTTGGCATTCGTGGTTAAAACGGGTTAAAACTCGGCTGGGCCTCAATGTTGAGGCGATATCAATACCCTGTCCGGACAATAATGTACAGTTTGGACGCAAGCCTTGCCGGGCTGCCGGGACGGAGAGCTTCCGTACGGCGGACGGGCGACCGATGGTGACAGCCTTGCCGAACGACGTTTTTTTGCCTTTCGCCCCCGACAAGCCGTGGCTCGCGCCGTTGGCCGGATGGTCGGACCTGCCTTTCCGCCTGCTGTGCCGCCGGTTCGGCGCGGCCGTCTGCTGCACCGAGATGATCAGCGCCAAAGGGCTCGTTTACAAGAGCCCCGGCACGGCGGAACTGTTCGCCACCTGCCCGGAGGACGAGCCCGTCGTCGTCCAGCTGTTCGGCAGCGAGGCGCCGTTCATGGAGGAGGCGGCCGGGCAGCTCAGGGACAAGGGGTTCGTCTGGTTCGACTGCAACATGGGCTGCTCCGTCCCCAAGGTGGCGCGCACCGGTTCCGGCGCGGCGATGTGCAAGGACATCGGCAACGCCTTGGCCGTCGCCGAAGCCCTGATCCGGGCTGTGGGCCGCGGGCGCGTGGGCTTCAAGCTGCGCCTCGGCTGGGATGAGCCGGGGCGTTCCCCGGCCGCCGAAACGTGGCGCGTGTTGGCTCCGGCGCTGGAGGAACTCGGCGCGGGCTGGCTGGCCCTGCACCCGCGTACGGCGAAGCAGGGGTTCACCGGGACGGCGCGCTGGGAGTATCTCGGCGAGCTGAAATCGCTGGTGTCCCTCCCCGTCATCGCCAGCGGGGACTTGTTTACGGCGGAAGACGGGGTGCGCTGCCTCGCGGAAACAGGCGTGGACACCGTCATGTACGCCCGCGGGGCCCTGCGGGATCCGGCGATTTTCAAGGCGCACCTTGATTTGCTCGCCGGACGCGAACCCGAGGTCGCCGACGTGGCGACGCTGCTCGCCCGTATCCGGGAACATGCGCGGCTTGCCCGGGAACTGAGCACTGAAAAGGTGGCGCTGCTCAAGATGCGGACCATCGTGCCGCGCTATGTGCGGCACATCGAAGGCTCGAAACAGCTCCGGGCGGACATCATCGCCTGCCGGAGCTGGGACGACTTTGAAGACGCATTGCGCTCGTTCGAGGCTGGAAAAAGCGTTTCCGAGTGAATTTGCATGCTTTTCATCAACTAGCTCTGGTTTTTACAATAAGCAGTACTGCCCAATTGTCACCCTACCGCCATACAGGGAAACGTATGAAGTCTTCTCATTGCAGCTTGGGTTTTACCCTGATTGAAATCATATCCGTATTGGTCATTCTCGGCATCCTCGCGGCTGTCGCCGTCCCCAAGTATTTTGACTTGCAAGAGGAATCCGAGAGGAAGGCCGCCGTTTCCGCTGTGGCCGAGGCACAGGCGCGCATCCAGCTTTCCTTCGGCCAGCAGCTCTTGCAGGGGAAGTCGTGCGATGATGCGGCGGAGGAAGTCAGCGAGATCGAGAAGCTGAGCGACAGCGGTTCAAACAGCAAGTTCGGCGAGTTTTACCTTGGTGTTGACGAAAGTGTCGGCGGAGGAACCGTCACCACAGCCGGAACCGACATTTATGCCAGACGCGGCGATGATGGTGTGGCTGTGGAGACGGGAGCCAAGCTGTATTTGCCGTCATGTGATAGTGAAAAGTCAGCGGCAGCAACTTTTTTGAATACCACACTCCGTGAAGTGACAGAGTATTTGCTCGCGTATGGAAACAATAATCATACGGGAGGCGGCAAAGAGCCTGAACATGGCAGAGATAGCCAAGAATTTAAAGATAAGTATCTGAACAAAGAGTTTGATCTTGGAAATGGCATTGTAGCGAGCCTCGGGAAAGGCGGCGGAGATCAGTTTGGTGATGATAACCGTGCGATGATGAAGGTTTGTTTTACAAATACGCTGACAAACGAAAAAATGGATATCCAGTTTACGAAATATGCCAACTCTGATGAGATGGCTATTAATACAGTGTACTTTACGGACTCATCCCACAAGAATTCTAGGATAGTTGATGTGAAAAATGCAAATAGAAATCAAAATGTCCTTGATGCAGCGAAAAAAGTGGCTCAGGGGATGGGGCTTGATGTCAACGGCTTGGGGGCGACCTTTGACGGGACTCATGCACTGGGTGAGATAAAGATTAAAAATTCGGATTTTACTTTTTAAGATTATTGGATGTTAGCTGTTATCCCTGATATCCTTTTTTCCTATCCCTCCCCCTTCCATAAGCCTCTTTGCCACGGAAAGGATAGGCAGGCCTACAATCGTGGCCCACTGCCCCTTGATTTCCGAGACGAGGAAGGAGCCTAGGCCCTGTATGGCGTAGGAACCGGCCTTGTCGTCGCATTCGCCGGTGGCGGCGTAGGCGCGGAGCACGTCTTCGGGCCATTCCCCGAACGTCACATCGGCGGCGTCGTAAAACAATTCCGTCCGGTTTTCCCCGTTCTCCGACAGCCAGATGATGCAGCATCCCGTATATACGGTATGCGTGCGGCCCGAGAGGTGCAGCAGCATGGCGAGGGCTTGGGCGCGGCTGGTCGGCTTGCCGAGGATGACCGGGCCGTGTTCCTCGTGCAGCACGACGATGGTATCGGCGCCGAGGACTACGGCATTGGGCGTTTCGGGCGCGGCGACACGGGCTACGGCTTCGGCCTTGGCCCGGGCGGCGCGCATGGCATAGGCGGCGGGATCGTCCTCCAGCGTGGGGGCGGGCTCGGAACCTTCCACAACCCTGATGGCGAAGCCGATGCCGAGGCTGCCGAGCAATTCGCGCCTGCGGGGCGAGGATGAAGCGAGGATAATGGGGCGAAGCGCGCCGAATGCGCCGGAAGGCATGGTTTCTTTCACGGATTCAGTCCTTTTCGTACGTATGCTACTGGAAAAAGTTTGCGGAAGGCGATAGCCTGACTTCACAGGGAAACCTGAAAGGAGCCGCCGCCATGTCGTCCACCCGCAAGCTCAGTTCGCGTCTTACGCAGTTGCTGGAATTATTCAACCGCAGTGACGACTGGCTCATCGTGATCAATGCCGATCCCGACGCGATGGCGTCGGCGATGGCCCTCAAGCGGATCATGTCCCATCGTACCGGGAAAGTCACCATCGCCCGCATCAACGAGATTTCGCGGCCGGACAATCTGGCCATGATCCGGTATCTGCGCATCCCCATGCTCCCGCTGACCGGCAAATTGAAAGCCGGCTATTCGCATTTCGCGATGGTTGATTCGCAGCCGCACCACAACCCCGCTTTCGCGGACATCCCGTTTTCCATTGTTATCGACCATCACCCGGCTGTCCCCGAACATCCCGTGGACGCCGCCTATGTGGACATCCGGCCCCAGTACGGCGCGGTGAGCACGCTGCTTACGGAATATCTGCGCGCCTACCGCATCCGGCCCGGCATCCGGCTTGCCACCGCCCTGCAATACGGCATCCGTACGGATACCGCCACCTTTACCCGCACGGGCACGGAAATCGACTTGCGTGCCTATCAGTATCTCGCCGCTCACGGCGATACGGCCCTGCTTACACGCATCACCCGCAGCGAGTACCTCCCCGAGTGGCTCAAATATTTTGCGCGTGCCTTCTCGTCCATGCATCAGTGCGGCTCCGGGGCCTACTGCTATCTGGATACGGTGGAGAATCCCGATATCCTTGTGGTGGTTGCCGATTTCTTCACCCATGTCCACGGCATCAAGTGGGTCGGCGTCTGCGGCGTGTACAACGACACCGTCGTCGTGATCTTCCGGGGCGACGGGCATGTCGATCTCGGCGAATTCGCCGCTTCGCGCCTCGGTGCCCTTGGAAACGCCGGGG
>USCL01000230.1 GCA_900553145.1 uncultured Desulfovibrio sp. | reverse complement strand
ATGAGCTCGGGGAGCGGCTGCGCCTGTTCCAGTCCCAGAACAAGCTGGTCGAGGCGCAGCGTCTTGAGCAGCGCACGCAGCTTGACTTGGAAATGATGCAGGAGCTGGGGTATTGCACCGGCATCGAAAACTATTCCCGGCATCTGGACGGCCGCAAGGAAGGCGATCCTCCGGCCACCTTGCTTGACTATTTCCCGGATGACTTCGTGCTGTTTGCCGACGAATCCCATATCAGCATTCCGCAGGTCGGCGGCATGTTCAAGGGGGACCGTTCCCGGAAAACGACGCTGGTGGATTTTGGGTTCCGCCTGCCGTCCGCTCTGGACAACAGGCCGTTGGAGTTTCATGAATTCTTGGAACGGTTGAATCAGATAGTGTATGTTTCGGCCACGCCGGGCAAATGGGAACTGGAGCGTTCGCAGGGGATTGTGGCGGAACAGATCATCCGTCCGACCGGCCTGTTGGATCCTGAGGTCGACGTCCGTCCCGTAAAAGGCCAGATCGACGATTTGCTCGGAGAGTGCAGGGCTCGCATGGAGAGGCATGAGCGCGTGCTGGTCACGACGCTGACCAAGCGCATGGCCGAGGATTTGACCGAGTATCTGAATACGATGGGCGTCGCGGCCCGTTATCTCCATTCGGACATCGATACCATGGAGCGCATGGCCATCATCAAGGCCCTGCGGGCGGGCGAGTTCGATGTGCTGGTGGGCATCAACCTGTTACGCGAAGGGTTGGATATTCCCGAAGTTTCCCTTGTCGCTATTTTGGATGCGGACAAGGAAGGTTTTTTGCGATCCACCGGGTCGCTTATCCAGACCTTTGGGCGTGCGGCCCGTAACGCGGCCGGGAAAGTGTTGCTGTACGCGGATAGGGTAACGGAATCCATGCGTGCGGCCATGAACGAAACGGCCCGGAGGCGCACGAAACAGCAGGGCTGGAACGAAGAGCACGGCATTACTCCGACGACCATCAGCAAGCCGCTTGCCACGCCTTTTGACTCCCTGTACACCTCGTCGGGCGAAGGGAAGGGAAAACGGGGACGGGGCAAGCAGGCCAGACAGGCCGTGGAGGCCCCTGCATCCGTGGAAGTCACGGCCCAGAATGTGGTCCGGTATTTGAAGCAGTTTGAACGCGAAATGCGGGATGCCGCCCGGGATTTGGAATTCGAAAAGGCGGCTGCCCTGCGGGATCGCATCAAGCAGCTTCGGGAACAGTTTTTGATTGCTTAGCCTCGGCAGCGGGGCCAACGAAGGATGACGCCATGAATCAAGGGACGCTGCAATCCCTTCTGCTCGAAGAAGCCGACAAGAAACGCATGGAAAAGCTCCGCGCGTTTATCGTTTACCATAACTACCGTTATCATACGCTGGATGCTCCGGAAATCACCGATGACGAGTACAATGCCGCCTTTCAGGAGCTGCTGGGGCTGGAAGAGCGCCACCCTGAGTGGCGTTCGCCGGATTCCCCTACGAACCGGGTGGGTGGGCAGGTGCTTTCGTCGCTGGAGACCAAGGCCCACACGCGGCGCATGTACAGCCTGGACAACGTGTTTGATATGGAGGCGTGGCAGGGGTTCCTCAAACGTCTGGACAACGCGCAAGAAGGGGTTGAGCATACGTTCTGGTGCGATCCGAAGATGGACGGCCTCGCCCTTGAGGTGATCTATGAGAACGGGCGGTTTGTTGAGGCTTTGACGCGCGGGGACGGCGAAGTCGGCGAAATGGTGACGGAAGCCATGCGGACTGTGCGGAATCTCCCCAAAGAACTGCACGGCGACGCCCCGGAACGTTTGGAAGTGCGGGGGGAAGTCATTTTCCGCAGGAAGGACTTCACCTTGCTCAATGAACGGTTGCGGAAGGAGAACCTCAAGACGTTCGCCAACCCGCGCAACGCTGCGGCCGGTTCCGTGCGCCAGTTGGATACCTCCGTCACCGCCTCCCGCCCCTTGCGTTTTTTGGCGTACGGTTTTGGTGATGTCCGTTTCGGCAATGCGCAGCCGTGGCATACCTATGAGGACGTCATGGGCCGGCTCCGCGGCTTCGGGTTTGAGACGCCGCCCGGAGGCCGCCTCTGCCGTGGCTCTGAAGAAGTGGAAGCCTATTATGCGTCGTTGAGCGAGAAGCGGGAGTCGCTGGCGTACGAGATCGACGGCGTGGTCATGAAGCTCAATGATCTTGAGGCGCAGGAAGCGCTTGGCTACACGGCGCGGGCCCCGCGGTTCGCCGTCGCGTGGAAGTTTCCGGCGCAGCAGGCGACGACGCAGTTGCTGGACATTACCGTCCAGGTGGGGCGGACAGGGGTTCTGACCCCCGTGGCGGAGTTGGAGCCGGTGAATGTCGGCGGCGTGCTCGTCAGCCGGGCGACCCTCCATAATGAGGATGAGATCCGCAACCGTGACGTCAGGATCGGCGATCGCGTGGTAGTCCAGCGCGCCGGGGATGTGATCCCTGAAGTGGTGCGGGCCGTGCTTTCGGAGCGCGCCCCGGATTCCCAGCCCTTTGTTTTCCCTCATGTGTGTCCCTCCTGTGGGCAGGCCGCTTCCCGTCTGGAAGGCGAGGTCGCATGGCGCTGCGTGAACGTTTCCTGTCCCGCCATGATCCGGCAATCGCTGGCGCATTTCGTGTCCAAGGCGGGGCTCGACATCGAAGGGCTCGGCCAGCGCTGGATCGAGCTGCTTGTCGCGTCGGGGCGGGTCAAGACGCCGGCGGATCTCTTTACGCTCAGGGTCGACGAGCTCTTGCATTATGAGCGGATGGGTGTAAAACTCGCCACCAAGTTTGTGGATTCGTTGGATCGTGCCAAAAAGGACGCAACGTTGCAGCGTCTCCTTTGCGCGCTCGGCATCCGGCACGTAGGCGAGCAGACAGCAAAAACGCTGGCCGCCGCCTATGCCGATATGGATGCGCTGCGGTCGGCAAGCCCTGAAGCATTACAGGACTTGCCGGATATCGGGCCGGAGGTGGCGGGCTCGATCAAGGCATTCTTTGACGACGAGCCCAATGTGGACTTGTTGGCGCGGTTGCGGGAGCTTGGCTTATGGCCTGTGCGGCAGGAGGCGGAGGAGGTTTCCAAGCCTTCGGGGCCTCTTGCCGGACAGAAAATCCTCTTTACGGGATCATTGTCCATTCCCCGCTCAAAGGCACAGCAGATGGCGGAAAGCGCCGGTGCGGAAATCGCGGGCAGCGTCTCCCGCAAGCTGAATGTGTTGGTTGTCGGCGATGAACCGGGGTCCAAACTTGAAAAGGCTCAGGCATTAGGCATCCGCGTGCTGGACGAGGCCGGTTTTCTGGCTTTGCTGCATGCGGACAATGGCATGGCGGCGTCTTCTTCCGAAAACGCGGCACAGGGTTCTGAATAAGGAAAGGGTGAGGATATGAGTCTTTCTGTTGTCGTGATGGGCGCTTCCGGGCGCATGGGGACGACCATTGCCAATCTTGCGAAAGAGCAGGGCATGACGCTTGCGGCCGTACTGGAACGCCCGGAAAAGCTGGACGCAGTGGCTCATTGGGGATGTCTCGCCGGAACAGATCCCGAAGCCGTATACCCGCAGGTTCCGGGGGCCGTCGTCATCGACTTTACGGCGCCGGAAGCGAGCCTCGCCAATGCCCGGTGCGCCGTCAAGAACGGCAACCCGATCGTCATCGGGACAACCGGCTTCAATCCGGAGCAGAAGGCCGAACTGGATGCGATCGCCCAAAGCGGCCGGGTATTCTGGTCTCCGAACATGAGCGTCGGGGTCAATGTCCTTTTGGAATTGCTGCCTGAACTCGTGCAGATGCTTGGCCCGGACTATGATCTGGAAATGGTCGAACTGCACCATAACCGCAAGAAGGATTCTCCCAGCGGCACGGCGTTGCGCCTCGCCGAAAGCCTGGCCTCGGCCAGAGACTGGGATCTCAAGGATGTTGCCTGTTATCACCGCGAAGGCATCATCGGGGAACGCACCAAGAAGGAAATCGGCGTTCAGGCTATTCGTGGCGGCGATGTGGTAGGAGTACACACCGTCTATTTCATGGGCCCCGGAGAGCGCATTGAGGTAACGCACCATGCGCATTCCCGGGAAAACTTCGCTCAGGGGGCGTTGCGCGCCGCGAGCTGGCTGCCGGGGCAGCCGGGCGGCAAGGTTTACGCCATGAGCGATATCCTGAAATCGAGGTTGAAATAATGTCGAGCATTCCTGCCAAGGATTGGAAATCGGTTTGGGAACTATTGGCCTCCGGCATCCGCGAACATGTCCGGCAAAACGGCTTCACTGATGTCGTCCTCGGCCTTTCCGGGGGGATGGATTCCGCGCTTGTCGCGGCGCTTGCCGTCGACGCGCTGGGCAAAGAACATGTGCACGGCGTGATGATGCCGTCCCCGTGGTCGAGCGAGGGGAGTATCACCGATTCCGAAGCGTTGGCCGCCAATCTGAGGATGGAAACGTTTACGGTCCCGATCTCGCCGATGATGGAGGCTTTTGAGAAAGCGCTTGCCCCTGCGTTCGCCGGAAAGGAACGCGACGTCACCGAAGAGAATATCCAGTCCCGTATCCGTGGCGTCGTTTTGATGTCGTTTTCCAATAAATACCATTGGATGCTTTTTGCCACAGGGAACAAGTCCGAGCTGGCGGCGGGATACTGCACGATGTACGGGGATACCTGCGGGGGCTTGGCCCCCATCGCCGATCTGTACAAGACGGAAGTGTACCAGCTCGCGCAGTGGTTCAACGAGCGCGAGGGGATGTGCGTCATCCCTCAGAATATCTTCGATAAGGCACCGTCGGCGGAATTGCGCCCGGGCCAAAAGGATCAGGATTCTTTGCCTGCCTATGACGTATTGGATTCGATCCTTCATGCGTTGATTGAAGAATCGAAGCAGATTGGGGATATCGATTTGCCCGGCATCACGCCGGAAGAAGTCGATCGCGTGCGGGATCTCATGTGCAAGAGTGCCTTCAAGCGTCTCCAAACGCCCCCGTTGCTGCCCGTCGGTGAGCATGCCTTTGGCGTGCATGTCCATATGTAGGGTTTCATCGGTAACAAAAAAGCCTCCCGGACTCCGGGAGGCTTTTTTGTTGGCTGATAAGACCGAGATTATTGGGCGTTTTTTTTGGCTTTTGCGGCTTGGCGCAGCCAGCTATACCATTTTTCGAGCCCTTCGCCCGTACGGCAGGACACTTCAAAGAGGGCCAGATCCGCATTGAGATGGCGGGCATGGCGGGCGGCGGTCTCCACGTCGAAATCCACATAGGGCAGAAGATCGATCTTGTTGAGGACCATCGCGCTGGCACGGTTGAAAAGGAGAGGGTATTTTTCAGGCTTGTCGTCGCCTTCGGTTACGCTGAGCAGGGCGATTTTGGCGTCTTCGCCGCAGTCGAATTCAACGGGGCAAACGAGATTCCCCACGTTTTCGATGAACAGGATATCGATCTCGTTCAGATCGAAGGCCCCCAAAGCTTCCATGACAAGGTTGCTGTCGAGGTGGCAGCCGCCGTCCGTATTGATTTGGACGGCTTTGGCCCCGGTGGCGGCGACGCGGCGCGCATCATTATCCGTCTGGAGGTCGCCCTCGATGACGGCCATGCGGAACTCGGAAGCCAGATCCGTAAGCGTGCGCTCCAGCAAGGACGTTTTGCCGGCGCCGGGAGAGCTTATGAGGTTCAGGGCGAGGATGCCGTGTTCGGCGAACTGGACTTTCAGGTTCGCCGCCAGCTTCCCATTGGCTTCAAGAACGTTGCGAATGACAGGTATTTCCACAATAAGCTCCTTTATTCCGCCTCGATATGCTGGACGAACAGTTCACGGCCCGTTTCCATCGAGTGCCCGTATTGCTCGCCGCAGGCAGGGCACGGCGCGAAGAAATGCTCTCCCTTGACGGCCGGAAAGGTATGCCCGCATTGGGAACATTTGAGGGTGATGGGGACTGCTTCGGTTTCCAGCACCGCGCCCTCGAAATTGGTTCCCGCCGTAAGCGCCTCAAAAGCGAACGAAAGGGCTTCCGGGACGATGTTGGACAGCGCGCCATAGCGCACCCGCACCAGCAGC